>JANQLH010000278.1 GCA_028280735.1 SAR324 cluster bacterium
ATCCACCAAGGCCGGCACACCGGTGAAATCCTGCAATATCACACGGGTGGGTTTAAAGGGAATCTCTTCATCTGATTTTGTCTTGGCCTCCCAGTTGGCCAAGGCGACAATGTCCTTTTCATTAACCTGGAAGTTATCCAGGTTTCGCAGGGTTTGTTCCAACAGGACTTTTATGGAAAAAGGCAGATGGCTAACCTTGCCTATGCCGGCTGTTTCCAGTTTGTCTAAACGATAAAAACCGAATGTTCCGGATGAGAGCTTGACTTCATCTTTACAACCAAACTTATCATTATCCATGATATCTCCCTATATTTTTAGTGCTGCACCATAAATACCAGCCTGTATTTATCGAAAAATGATTAAAACCGGCTGTGCAACAGGCTGGATTATAATAATAAACTCAAGGTATTGCCATTATCTTGCAACAAGCACTCCCAAAACACAATTTGCATTGCAATTTTGGATCAGGAAGCTCGAACTACATTACAGCTGCTGCATTATAGCTCAAAAGCACAACAAGAATTTTTCCAACGACACTTGTCATACCGGGGACTCCTTTTTATCTATCATTTTTAAAATTATGGAATCAATAAAGAATTAGAGGTTTTTGCATTATCATGATTAAAAGGTCATTCGACATTTCAATTGCAAGCTCACTTGCCGATAACTTTTATAGATACTGAGACAACACTCGGGATATTTGAAGAATTCAAGGCTTTAAGCTGACCTCTTTGTATCTATCTGAAATAATGTTTTAAAAAATCAAAAATTCCAACTATTGATACAATATTCACATCTGTCTCATGATATTTAGCGAGACAGCGAAATCATATATTTGTTAATTAAATCAAATGAATATTGTAAATTTTTCTTGTGAATTGTGAAAAAAACGTAAATTCCGTGTATCAGAAGATGGTTGGTTGATAGCTGGAAAGGCGGAGAAATCGGACTCAGTATTGTAACTATATAATTTTTAACAACAAATTTATATTATTCGGACCTTGGTACGAATTTTGAGATGAATAGCCTAACACTTGGATTCGGGGTAGTAATTTGCCGTAACGAAACAAGAGAAGTATGCCCCTTTTGTGGTTGTTGAGAGAGGGATGGTTTTCGTTCCAACATAATAATAATGACTGAAAATCAGGTTTGGTGACTAAGTATGGCCCCAAACGACTGAAATTCTTGCTGGAGGTAGATTAACATTGAAAAGGTGCGATCAAAATATAAAGGAGACCCTTGCGCTGGTTGAAAGGATGATAGAACTGGCAGGAAGAGGTGATGTTGATAGGGAAGACGTGAGTTGTGGAATTCTTTATGGTGTTATTCTTGACTCCGCATACAAGATAAAAAAACTGGCTGAAGAAGAGAAGCAGGCCCATGTTAAAAAAGGCTGGTGGAAAGACTGAATTGACTGCAATTCGATTGTTTTCGTTATTATTTGGAAATTCGTTGACCTGGAAGTGGCAAAGGATTGTATTTTCATTACAAAAATTTTGACTATGAAGGTCTGCCTTACTATAGTGTCAAAGAGATAGTTGGGAACAGCAGTGCTATGGGCATTTGTTGGTGCTGGCAGAGTTAACGGGTTTCTATACCATTGTTTCAATTAAAAGGAGTGAGTGATGATGCAGTTTGCATTTCATATCGATGAAGTATTTGAAATGGCAATTCAGATGGAAGAAAACGGGGCTGAGTATTATAGTAAAGCCGCGCTGGCTGCAGAAGATCCGGAAGTTAAAGCAATTCTGGAGAAGCTCTCGGTTATGGAAATGGAGCACAAAGCTTTGTTTACCAGCCTTCGTGAGGAGGTTGTCAGTGCCAACGAGCATAAAGCATTTTATGATCCCGGCGGGGAAAATGCCCGCTACCTGAAATCAATTATTGATACCCAGGTTTTTTTTGAAAAAGAGATCGATACCTCTTCCATGGAGGACGTGCTGAAAGAAGCAATTTGGGGGGAGAAAGACACTACCGTGTTTTACCTTGGTATCAGACAAAGCATGGATGATGAAGCAGCGAAACAGAAAATCGATAAGATCATCGAAGAAGAGATGTCTCATATCAGGATTTTAAGCGAACGGTTAAAAGCCCTGAAGTCATAGATTAAGGGAGAAATCTATGACTTAACTTCCATTAATGCCGGATGGATAATCACCTCTCCGGCGTTTTGCATTCCGTTATTAATTCCAAACGACACTTTAAAATTTATGAAGGTAAAAATCGATTCAGCGGACGATATATCCAAAGTTTTATCAAAACAAGGGTATATCAGTTCAACAGATATATCTACCATCGTTTTTTTAGCGATGAAAATGAACAGACCTATCCTGGTGGAAGGTCCTGCAGGAGTAGGAAAAACTGAACTGGCCAAATCACTGGCGAAGGGATTGGGCCTGGAGTTGATTCAGTTGCAATGTTATGAAGGATTGGATGAAACCAAAGCGATTTACGAATGGGAATACGCGAAACAATTGCTTTACACCCAGATTTTAAAAGAGAAGATCAATGAGGTGGTCGGATCAAGTGATGATTTAAACGAATCAATACAACGATTGGTAAAACTTGAAGACGCTTTTTTTTCAGACCATTTTTTATTGCCGAGACCCCTGCTGAAATCGCTCCGATCTGAAAACAAAACAGTATTGTTGATAGATGAGGTGGATAAATCTGATCCTGAATTCGAAGCTTACCTGCTTGAAATTCTTAGTACTCACGAAATCACCATTCCGGAGTTGGGAACCCAGCGAGCCAAAGAAATACCTATTGTTTTTCTTACTTCAAATAATGTCAGAGACCTGAGTGATGCTCTGAAACGCAGGTGTTTGAACCTGTTTATCGATTTCCCCAACCAGGATATGGAAACCCGCATTGTTCAGTCTCGCTTCCCGGAAATGAAAGATGTTTTGGTGAAAAAACTGGTTGGCGCTGTACATGAGATCAGGCAGTTGGAAATCAAAAAAAAGCCGTCTATTTCTGAGACCATAGATTGGGCCGAGTCGATTCTCATGCTGCAAATTGATGATATCACCCCGGCAGAGTTAAAGCGAACCCTGGGGACTATCAGCAAGTACAAGACAGATATGGATCAAATTCTTGAGAACACCGAGAAGGTATTGGGAGAAACCTCATGGTCAGTATGATGTTGCGGTTTGCAACCCAGTTACGCCATGAGGGCTTAAGCGTTCCAACATCATCGCTGCATACGGCTATTCAGGCACTGGAATGGATTGACCTGATGAACGAATCACAAGTGTATGCCGCGCTGGAGTCGTGCCTGGTCCAAAACATGGCGTTTCGGGAAAAATTCGCGGAAGTCTTTAACAAGTTTTTTAAGGAAAAAACCATGTTTGAACTGGAGGGAGAAAGTGCCGCTTTCAAACTTCAGCTTCAGGAGTTTACAAATAATCTGAGGGATGAAAATGATTATGTATCAACAGTACTGGCCGATTTTTTGGAAGGTGACGTAAGGCAGGTACTGGAGAATGTGGCAGATGACAAACAGTTTCGTGCGGTATACAGCGATGTTACCTCGGGTATTGGAATGTCCAAGGAAAGAACCAGAAAGGAGATTCTAAAAAGAATTTCGGTACTGGCAGATCAGGCCAACGATTTTGCCAATGTTTCATTTCATCTTCCCAAGGAAAAAAGAGAAAAACTTTCGGAGCATATTCGCGAGCAACTGGAAGCGGCAGCGGAATTGCTAAAAGAGAAAACTCCGAAACGTAAATCCCGTGATTATCTGTTACCCTGGGAAAAACAGCGTGCCGTATCCAATATTTCGTTTGATAATCTCACTGTTGCCGATCAGGAGAAGGTAAAGCATGAAGTTGAGCGTATTGCCCAAAAACTGAACGACACACTTTCCCGGCAAAAAAAACGTGCTCGCAGGGGGCATCTGGATATCAAAAACACTATCCGTCATTCCATGAAGTTCAGCGGTATTCCTTTTAATATCAAAACCAGAACCCCGGCACGGAAAAAAGGCAAAATCGTGGCGTTGTGCGACATTTCCATGTCGGTTTCACATGCTGCCCAATTTATGCTGCTGTTGCTTTATCGTCTGCAGAATCGATTTACCAGAATCCGATCCTTTGTATTTATCAGAAACGCCTTTGAGATTTCCCATTTGTTTGAGAAATATGCCATGGAAGCTGCCCTGGAAAAAGCCGTGAAGCAGCATCATATCGGTATGGGGCAACTGACCAATTACGGAAAATCGTTTAAATCCTTCCTGGACAGGTACTCCAGTGCATTAACCAAAGATACCACCTTGTTGATTTTGGGAGATGCCCTGAATAATTATATCGATCCGCAAGTGGAAGACTTTAAAAAAATGAGTGAAAAAGTCCTGAGAACCTACTGGTTGAATCCGGAACAGGAGAAATATTGGTACTCTTCGGGTAGTGCCATTATGGATTATAAGCCGCATTGTACCCAATTGGTCGAGTGTGCGACCGTGGAGCAGTTGTCTGACTTTGCCCGGAACCTGGTTCTGTAACCGGTAATGATAATAATGCCCGGATCGATGTCATTGTCGAAGCTTGTTTTGAGGAACTCATAACAGAGTCCGGCACTGTCGGGAGTCAACGAGTCATTGAACAAACGGACCTTCCGCTGTTTTAACGTAAAAAACACATGATGACGAACTTTTGGAAAAAATATTGAAAATAAGATCACGGTAACGATTGAACAATATAACGGAGGGCCGATATGTCAGATAAAATAGTCTATGAGGATAAATACTTTCAAGTTGTGAGCCCCCAATACCCTTTGAATTGCCGCGAAGATGGCGGACACTTGGTTTTGCTAAAGAAGGAGACTGTTAAGGATCGTTCCGAAATGGACTGGCAAGAAGCCATCGATTTTATTCGGATATCAATGATGGTTGGGAAAGCTATGTACGATGTTCTTGGGGTAGAGCGCATGAATTATGAAGATTTGGGCAACTGGGGCGTGGATAAACCGATGGGTTCAACCATGCATCTGCATTTCTTCGGTCGTGCCAAAGAACAAACCCACCAGGTTCGCGGAAGTCATATGATGATCTATCCGGAAGGGCATAAAATTTATAAGGGTCATCTGAAACCCTTCACAGATGAAGAAGTGGATACCTTAAAAAAAGAAATTGAAACCATAGCCAAGGAAGAAAAATATGTGAAAATGGCTGAAGCCGCAGGTATATGAACCCTCATTGAATCCTACCGGTTAAACCCGCCGGATAATTCGGTCGTTGTAGGCTGATACATAATGTGATACAGAAAGAGAAGCAGTCTTGCTTTGAATAATAGAATCAAGACACAATAATTAGTGCCTGAACGAAAACCGATTTAACCCATACGAATAAGTGTTTTTAAAAACAGTTTGGTACTTCGAAGTATAGTGCTTTCAGCATTCAGCGATCAGCTCTCAGCCGCTTTTTACTTACAATTGTTGTGTCTTCTGCTGAACGCTGAAAGCTGACGGCTGACAGCACGTTCATCTTCAAATTGAATTCCGACATCTGGTATAGGGCTGGATAAGGCTTTAGTGACTTTCCGTTCAGGCACAAATCAACGACCGAACATCAAAGCTCCAAATGCATTTGGCATTGCGTTTCTCTTAATAGTTCAATTGCCATAGTAATCATCAGTCAATCAAAAACCAGGTAAACCCTACATCTATTTATGGCCGAGCAGAAAACCACATTATCGATCGATTTTTTAGCGGAAAGCGTTGCCAGAAAGTACACAATGCCCGGTAACAGCGATAAAAAAAACATCGGGCTGGAGCTGGAACTTTTTCCTATGAAAGTAGATGAAACGAGCCGCTACAAGGTTGCTGACATAATGAATGAGCAACTGAACGGGACCTATGATCTGCTTTATACAAATTCCCTATGTCGCTGCAGCATGTTTGATCCCGATAAAAAACTGGATGTACCTCGCTTAAATTCAGCGGTCGGGGGTATCGTCACCTTTGAACCGGGGGGGCAGATTGAGTACAGTTCAGCCGTCGATACGGACCTGAACAAGGTAATCAATGAACTGATCATGCACATGTCGGAGCTGGAGAATATTTTAGCAGCCAGGGGATACAGGTTTTTTTTTGGTGCTCTCAATCCCTGGCAATCGGTTGATGAAGTCGGCCTGAAAATGAGAAAGCCGCGCTACCTGGCAATGGATCGTTTTTTTAAAAACATCGGTCCCTATGGCCGGCAAATGATGAGACTTTCAGGTTCAATTCAGGTGAACCTGGATTTCGGAGGCCCGGAGACGACTAAAAAACGATGGTTGGTTACCAATTTATTGTCTCCTGTTTTTTGTGCCATTTTCGGTAATTCGCCTTTTCTGGCAGGAAAAGCAACCGGTAAGAGAAGCTACCGTACTATAATCTGGCAAAACCTGGATAAAACCAGGACGGGCTTCCCGCACCTTAGAATTGGTCAACCGGGCATGGTTTCAATGATTGAACAATACCTGGGGTTTGCCCTCAATGCCAGTGTCTTCACCCTTCCTGATGAAAGCGGTTGCCTGGTTTATCGTCAAAATGATATTTCCTTTAAATCCTGGTTGGAAAACGGTTATAACGGCTTTTACCCATCTATTGAAGACTGGGAGGCACATCTCACAACCTTGTTTCCGGATGTCAGGGCCAAAGGCTTTTTGGAATGCCGTTTTATTGATGGACAATCCAAACCTTGCTGGGCTGTTCCGGCGGTTATTGCAACGGCCCTGATTTATGATGAAGTAGCGATAGATAAAACAATCTCCCTGCTTTCTTCTTACCAAGGGGAGCTGGAAAAAATGGCTCTTGCGGCCGCATCAGATGGTGTCGGGGCTTTCCCGGATTTATGCAGGGAGGTTTATGAAATTGCCCTGAACACAGGTCAATATCAACTCGATTCCGATTTATTGGGATATTGCGAACGTTTTTTTCGACATTTTACACTTCAAGAGAAGAATCCGGCTGATGATCTGCTATCCATCAATAACGGATTAATATTTGCAGCAGACCAATACAGAGAATATGAGGACCAGCTTTTTGATATTATTCAACCCCCAATGTATGTGGCTGCAAAAAATGCAAATGAGATAGCCTGGGGATGCAAGTGCTGAAACCAGGGGGATAATAAAATAAATCGAGAGGAGTTAATGAACAATAAAAGAATCAAGCAATTTGTAATTCTAGCTGTGCTGATAGCTTTGGTCGTTCTATTTTTTATCTTTGACTTAAAGCAGTATCTGACACTTGAGTATATGAAAAGCCAACAACAAGCGTTTGCTGATTATTATAGTGAAAATACAGTTTTGACCATTGCGATTTATTTTATCATCTATGTTATTACAACCTCACTATCATTGCCGGGAGCCGCTGTTCTAACACTGGTTGGCGGTGCTCTTTTCGGTTTGGTCACCGGTACCATTGTTGTTTCTTTTGCCAGTACCCTGGGAGCAACCCTGGCATTTCTAGTATCCAGGTTTTTACTTGGAGATTATGTACAAAGTAAATTTAGCGACAAGTTAAAAGTAATCAACGAAGGAATTGAAAAAGAAGGAGAGTTTTATCTCTTTACCTTGCGGTTGGTGCCCTTGTTTCCTTTTTTCCTCATCAACCTGATCATGGGACTCACCCCAATTAGAACAATCAAGTTCTTTGTTGTAAGTCAGTTAGGGATGTTACCCGGAACCATCGTCTATGTATTTGCAGGAACTCAATTGGCTCAAGTTGATTCCCTGAAAGGAATCCTCTCCCCGGGGCTAATCGGCGCGTTCGTTTTACTGGGACTTTTCCCTTTACTTGCTAAAAAGACACTGGAACTTATCAAACGGCGAAAAGTAAGCCCGACTTCATCCTAACCAAACCCGTTCAACTTCCTGGAGAGGCATATGAATAAGTCGTTATTGACAATGGGATTCATTGCGATACTCGGATTTCTGACTAGTCCGGATATATTGGGTTTTGATCAGAGCCACAACGCATTTGATAAAATCCTGAAACAATATGTTGTGGTAAATGGTCCTCAAAGCGCTGTGCGGTATGGGGAAATCAAGAAGAATCCGGCCCAGCTGAACAGCTATATTACGGAGCTGGAAGCTGTCACGGCTGATGAATTTTCAGGTTGGAGTGAACCACAGCAGATTGCCTTTTTGATTAATGCGTACAATGCCTTGACAATACAACTGATTCTTACCAAATATCCTGATCTGAAATCCATTAAGGATCTAGGCGGCTTTTTCACCGGTCCCTGGAAAGTTAAATTTTTCACCTTGTTTGGTGAGAAACATCATCTGGATTACATTGAGCATGAGCTTTTGCGGGTTAACTATACGGAACCGCGAATCCACTTTGCGCTTGTATGCGCATCAATCGGTTGTCCGCCGTTGATCACGGAAGCATACACGGGAGATCGCCTTGATGAACAGTTGAATCGATCGATGATTTCGTTTCTAAGGGACCCTGAACGAAACAGGTATGACAAAGCAGACAAAACCCTGTATCTATCATCGATCTTTAAATGGTTCTCCGAAGACTTTACCAAGGTAAACTCCTCGGTTGAGGCGTTTGTTGCTCCCTGGATTACCGATGACAAAACAGAGCAGGATTTAATTACCGGTAAAAAGGTGGACTTGGAGTACCTGGATTATGACTGGTCATTAAACAGATCGAATTAATCTATTTCCTTCAGGTGTTAACAGCATGAACAAAGATATACCGGATATTGGAGAAAAGATTCCGGATTTTATTGCCCGGGATTCCAATGATAACCAGTTTTCATTGTCGGAGGCGTTGAACGATACGACATATTTGATGCTGGTCTTTTATCGCGGACACTGGTGACCTTTCTGTGTCGGCCAGTTGGCTGAAATAAGCAAACACCAGGCAACACTGAACGGTCTGCAAACCAAAGTAGTCGCCATTTCTGTAGATGCTCCCAAGCAATCCCGATCATTCAAGGCGGAAAAGTCATTCCTGTTCACCGTCTTGTGCGATACTGACAGAAAGGTAATAAAGCAGTTCAATCTGCTGAATCCATATGAGCATGCGGGAATCGCCTATCCTGCCATATTTATCATCAAGCCGGGCAGAATCATCGGCTATCGTTCGCTTGATAAAACAGCCAGCAGGGTAGACCTTACCGAAGTTTTAACTTTTTTGAAGACAGTCAATACCAATCCCGAATATACCCTTCGCTCAGAATCGAAGAAAAACGTGATTATTCCCAAAGGCGGCGATCTCCGGCAGTTGGCTAAGAACCTGTTTGTTCGGGGAACCCTTGAGGATTGGAAACACTACATCGGATACCCCCTGGTTGTTATCAAACTGCTTTTCCGTAAAAAAAACCTATGAAGAAGATCTTAGCTCTAAGCGCGGTGTTGTTAGTGGTTTTAATGCTTTACGCCGGGTGGATAAAACTCCGCAGTATGGATTTTGATGATGGGGGATTACCATTGGCCATCCGTTGGGAAGGGTTCTACCACAACATGAACTTAAGAGATGTCGGCTTCAGTATCAATCAATGCCTGGGGGAAGACCTTCTTACGGAAACGGTTCTTCTGCGCTCAGCCGGCTGGTTTTCGGGCTGGGACTGTGACAAGGTCGGTAATCCGGATGTGATCTACTCACTTAACTACGCTCCAAGCCGGGAAGAACGCTATTTTTGTCAATCGGGAAGTGGTAAGACCATTGGCCGCTATTTTAATCCCGACATTCAATTCAAAGATCTGGAATTCGTCAAAAACTGGCAGGACCCCAATATTCGAAATGCGGCTTGCCGGGTTCTCGAAGACATGTTTCTTTCCATTCAGGAAGACAAAATGATCCTGATTCATTGCGATGCAGGCAGGGACAGGACAGGAGCCTATTCAGCCTTACTGGCTGCCATGGCGGCAGAAGCTGATAACCGCCTTGATCAAAGAATGTTAGATGCGATCGAATGTGACTATAGAAAAACCAAGTCTCTTTCAAAAGAGAAACACGGACGCATGGAACAATTCATTAAATCCCTGCGGGATACAGGAGGTGTTGCCTCGTTTATCCAGCAATCCTGCTCCATCGAACCTCGGATCATCTCCCGTGTAGCTTCAAAATTGATAGCTCAATAAGCGTATTACTTTCTAACCTTATGCCAACAGCTCTTTTGCTTTTTGCAGTCTGGCGGTAATATTTATCTTTTGAGGGCACCGTTCGGATGCCCGCCTGAGATCCTCATGTTCAAAAGCCCTGTGGGTTGCTGCAAGTGATTGGTAATTGCTTTTTGCACGTTTCGGGTCCCCATAGTTTTCATAGTACATCAGAAATCGCAGCTGGTCCGCTATCCTGGTATTTCCTCTTATTGCCGATTCGCAGATGTGAGAACAACCGTTGCAAGCCAGGTGATCAGTATAAGCAGCCAGTTGGTTCAGTTGGTGGAATTCGCTGGCGCTTAGTTTTGTTGCGGTTCTTGCTGCCGTTGCGTTTTCAACGACCTGCTGGACATTTTGCATTTCAGAGACAATGGTATCGATTCGCTCATCTTCCCAAACGGACTTTAATTTGGCTTGGGCTAACGAGAAGTTTTTGGAACGAAACTTTACCACGGATTCTTCATCGGAGGAAACCCCACCCATTGTTTTCATGGCGATTAAACCGATACCTGCGCGTTTACAATCATCAATCGCCTTATTGAGCTCTCGATCCCCGTATCTGCGGAAATTGTAACGAAACATAATAGCGTCGATGCCACCAACCTGCACCGCCTTTTTCATTGAACCAACCACGTCGCCGCTATGGATGGAATACCCAAAAAAGCGGGTTTTTCCCGATTTTTTTAATGAATCGGCAACTTTTAAATAATCCTGTGATAAATCGCCCGGTCCGCTAATTCCGTGAATTAGGTACAGATCCAAATAGTCTGTCTTTAATTGACGAAGGCATTTGTCGGCATCTTCCTTAAAACCATTAGCTGTCCAGGCACCGGACTTGGATGTGATCCAGAGCTTCTTTCTGTTTCCGATCTGGCTCATGAAATTTGCAATTGCTTTGTGCGATGAACCCCATCCGTAGCTGATGGCGGTATCGATCCAGTAAACTCCCTCTTTAAAGCAGCGATGCATGATCTTGTCATATGTTGTATCCATAGACTGGGCCGTACCCAGGTGGAGGATCGGCAGGGAATCCCCTGTTGAACCGAATTTTCTATGCGGAATTTTTCCGGCAGCGAAAGCGGGAGTCGATAAGTTACTTGTCGATGCCAGACCCAAACCGGCAGCAGATATCATTGCACCCTTGATAAAACTACGCCTTTTTATATTTTTATTTTCCATAGGACTCCACAGAAAGGAAATGTTGATGTAACAACCAGTTTATTGAAAAAAATCAGTTAAATCAGTATTATACTATCCTTCCTCCTGATAGCGATGTTTTAACAACAATTTTCGATATTGGGACCGGCTTTCGCCCACAGCTGTAACGTACACAGCAGCCTGATCCGTAACCGGGCATTCTGTCTGACAAATGCCGCATCCGATGCAAAGATCGGGAACAATAAAAGGTTTGTTTAAAGTAATCAGCTCGCCAAAAACGTCTTTTGTCTCCACATCCTTGGTTTGTATAGCCTTGGGTGCAACCGGACAAACTTCTTCACAAACCACGCAAGGGATTTCATTAGCCCAGGGTAAACAGCGATTAGTGTCCATAAAAGCGGTGCCTAATCGAATTGGTCCGTTGTTCTCGAAGGGACCTTTTCCCATTTTTTCCGCAACGGAGATTTTCCGGATAGCACCTGTAGGACAGGCTTCGGAGCAAAGGGTACATTTTTGTTGGCAATGCCCGATGTTAAATTTCATGACAGGCGTCCACAACGCTTCAAATCCTCCTTCCAGAAAACCGGCTGGTTGCAGGACATTGGTGGGACAGATATTGAGACACTGATCACATTTTATACACCTGGCGAGAAACTCGTTTTCCTCAACAGAACCCGGCGGTCTGATCATCAGCGGGGAATAAGCGTCGTTCGAGGTCTTTCCGTTAATTTTAATCAACGGATAGCTTATCAAACCAAGCACACCTGCAAACACCAGCTTACGCTTTGAATAGTCCGGAGCCGGTCTGACCTGGTTTTGGTCCAGGTTGAACATCGAATAGCGAATTGCATCTTCTGGGCAATCATCCAGACAATTCAAGCAAGCCAGGCATTCACTGAGGCGTAGTTTTCCTTGTGGATCACATGCTCCCTCACACCTGGTTAGGCAAAGGTTGCAATCCGTGCATTTTTCAATATCCCGATTGATTCTCAACAGAGAAAACCTGCTGAGAAATCCCAGCAGGGCACCGGTTGGGCAAAGAACCCGGCAAAAAAAACGCGGATGCCAGATGTTGACAGCAACAAAACCGATAAACAAAACACCGATCCAGAACGATCCTAAAAAAATTCTTTCGGTGGTACCCGGTTTGAAGGTTAACAATTCGATAACTTTGTCCGGGGCAAAAACACCCAGCTTTCCGATCAACATATCCCAGGTTGGGATTAGCGTCGTGGAAAATGATCGATAAAGGATTGCAAGCGGGTCCAGCCAGCCAATCTGCAAAGCTCCGAAGGTAGCAGAAATCAGAAATATAATGAGCAATGAATACTTAATGAATTGGCGGGACCTGTAAGTATTCTTCTTTCGCAAAAGCTCAGAGTTTTTATTATTGAAAAGCCAGCCTGTGAATTGGTGCAAGGTTCCCAACGGGCAGATCCAGTTGCAGAAAACACGACCAAAAAGGAAGGTTAATCCAAGAATAATCAGTGACCAGCCCAGAAAGCCATAAACAAAACCTGTTGAAAGCAATGTTGAAACCAGGAGCAGGGGATTAATCTCCATTAACCTGGAAACCGGGTAGCCAAAAATTCTGGAAGTCCAGGCTGCATATAAGGATAAAATGAAAAAAACGAAAAAAAGAACCTGACTTAGAATGCGGACATTGGTTAAACGCAGCAGGGAATATTTCATGTTAGCTCCCTGATTCTGCCACTGGGATCGATTTTACCAGCTCCTTTCATTTCGGATTTCATCAAGTATTCCGGTAGCTCTCTGCCTCTTTCCAAAAGATTGGTTACAGCCCAGGCATCCATCGCTACCTGATCGGTGCCTGCAATGATGGTATGTTTCATCACAACATCACTGGGGATACCCCCGGTTGGACCGTTACGCATCAATACCCGCATGCCGTCCAAAATGGTGAGGGTAGGCCGGATCATAATGGCCAGATCGGAAATGATTTCGTGAATATCCTGATGGAACTGATTTCGTTTGCCTCCCAGGAGGCCGTACCAGTTTTTAATCCCCAGGGAGGCACTACATAAATTATGATCTTTTACCGGTGCCAGTCCGATAACCTTTGTGACATTTCGAAAAGGGCGATGAAAAAAACTCCAGTTTTTTATCAGGACGGCGTCCGGTGTATGGAGGTTGCGGAACGCATTACCATCCGGGAGATACACCCGGGCTCCGGCATTCTCGACAGCCCGTTTAATACCACTTTTTTCAAAACTGTCCGCCGGGGATTCGATTGGATTGTCGGCCACTTTTACTTCTGCTGCCCGACATTCCAGGTAAAGCATGGTTATCAATTCGGAGATGATTTCCGGATGTGTGGTTGCCCCCAGGTTTGGAGAACGATCAAATGCAGCATTGGGTTTTACCAATACCACATCCCCCGGTTTGATAAACCGTTTCAATCCTCCAATAGCATCCAGCGCTTTTCTCAGTGTCACCCCGGTTTCTCCTTGTCTGCCTATGCCAACATCGGGAAAGTTGTTATCCGATTCGACTCTAAAATCCCGGAGGGTATAAATCTCCGGTTTGGGTAGGCTTCTCAGTCCCGTTTTGTCTTTTAAAGAAAACTTGTAATCTTCCGGGGCAAAGGACAAATAACCCAATCCTGCCGTCAATCCAGCCATGGCAGTTGCCCTGGTGATGAATTGACGCCGGCTCAACGGTTTTTTTTCTTTTGAATTAGTTTTCGAATCCGGATTCATTGGCGAGAATTGCAGAGGTTCGTTGTATATATTGTTGGGCGATGTCGACACTTTTCATTTTTTCCACCCCAAAAATCACCGATCCTTCCTGACGAATCACAAACCAGGTGTTCAGATACAAATGTTGCATCACTGCGAAATTGGGAGTGCTTCTCACTGTTTTATAATCATATTGTTGCTCTTGAACCAACCTGGAAAACAAGACAGGCTCTTGCTTATCTTCGGCAAGCCTGTGGATAAAAACCCGTCCCGATGTGCCAGGGTCAGGAGCACCAAACCAAAAATCCCTGGCAAAATCAAACTGAAATACATTGTTGCTTTGATAGCTTATAAAAGCAGGATTGATCTTCAGCATTTCTGCAAGGATATGGTACTCAAAGGGTATATCGGATTCTGCCTGCGGTAATGAAACCAGGAGTTTCATTACGTTTTCCGCTTTGCTGCTAATTACCGGCGATTCGCTGTTACCAATTAAACGGGCGAAAAACCTGCCTTTTCTGCCAACGGCTCCGGCCGTATTGACAATATAAACAACGCTTTCATGGCTTTTTACCCTTGCTTCCGGTGATACATATTCAGCAAAAACCCCCAGGCTGCCTTTTAAATCACCTTGGTCGTAAAGCTCGATACCAATTTCGTTGGCTCCTTGGGAATCGGCAATACGGATAAACTGCATTTTTTGGAATCCCTGTTTAAGGAATTTGTCCGCCTCACCGTTAATTTTCTCAAACAAGTTATCGGCATTAAATTCTCTTAGAGAGCTGCTTATCTGCCAGGAGTCGTTGAGAATATCCCGGGTCAACAGTCCGGTGTCAGGAGCCGGGGCTAATTGTTGGTTCTGCGTCTCGGACCATCGCTGTAGTGGCGCATGGTATATTTCAGAGGTAATGATGCCCGTATTCAGGTATTTGTCCGGCAGATCCCTGGATTCGGGATCAAAATTGTTCCGCTGCAAGACCAACCAGCTGATCACCAGGATCAGACCGGTGATGATTATTGATGAGATAATCAGTTCAAACGGTGGGATGTTTGACCTGTTAACGCGACGTTTACGCCGGTTAAATAGGGCTTCGGATTTCAATCTGTCCGTCCTGAAGAAATTGACTGTCAGTCTAAATTGATGAGCTAAACTATATCAAAGCCAACTTGATTTGATAACATAAAATGTCAAGCTGGTGTCAAGAGAGATGGCTAGAGGGCTGAAGAGTTGCACTTCAGCCTGATGTTGTGGTTTTTGTTCGTAGTTCGAAACCTGTGAAATTAAAATCCTTCCAAGCGCATAGAATTCTTATCGCTGCATATATAAGCATATGCGCTGTGATTATGTATCGATTCAAAGTTTTCTACACTGATGGAAAACCAGGTAATGTTATCATCTTTTTCCAATTGCAGGGCTATGTCTCGCACAATGTCCTCGACAAACTTCGGATTGTCATACGCTCTTTCGGTAACTGCTTTTTCATCGGATCGCTTCAGGATTGAGTAGAGTTCGCAGGAACCGGCAGACTCAACCATGGTAATCATTTCTTCCATCCAGATAAACTCCTTGAAACGTGTCAGCAAGGTCACTTCACCTCGTTGATTGTGAGCGCCGTAATCGCTGATTTCTTTAGAGCAGGGACAAAGAGAGGTAATAGGCACCCTTAGTTCCAACAAAATGTCGGCATCACCGTTTTCAAGGGTTTTGGCAATAAATCCGCAATTGTAGTCCATCAAACCGACCGCACCGCTCACCGGGGCTTTTTTCTCAATGAAATAGGGAAAGCGTACTTCGATATGCGCTGATTTTGCGCCTAGTTGTCGTTTCATCTCCTCCAAAATCATGGAAAATGATTTTAGCGACACTTCATTTCGAAACACGTGAAGCATTTCAATGAACCGGCTCATATGGGTTCCCCTGGCCTCTTGCGGCAGATCTACAAACATATCGATGGATGCAGTTGTGGACTGGTATTGATTCGCTCTGTCCAAAACAGTAATGGGGTACTTGATTCCTTTTACTCCAACCCGATCAATAGCTATGTTTCTGTAATCTTTTGTGTTTTGCAAGTCTATCATTTGATTTCCTTTATGAGGTTCTTCTCTTGGTTCGGAATCAGGTAACTTGTGCGTTTAAAAGACGCTTGTTAAATTGATACCTTGAAACGATTTATCTTCACTTTCCGGAAAGTCATCCCGGATGGATTATTCAATCTGTTTTGTAAAAAGTGTTGTGGGTTTAAGATTTCAATCCTTCGTCCAATCTGAATTTATAAGCGGTTTTAAAAAAAGTATGAGGCCTAACTGGTCTTTTTCCTTCCGTGTCGATGAGTTTCTCTGTTTTCTTGCCTGGCCCCTGGTTTATTCTCTCTCGTTCACAAGGGTGACTCCCAATCAGGTGGCGTTTGTCTCATTTTTGAGCGGAATGGGATTTTTAGTTGCTTTGTTCCTGGATTACCTGGCTGCGTATCCTATTCCATTGTTTTTTTTGCTCCTCGCCAGAATCGTGCTTGACTGTGTGGATGGACAGTTAGCAAGGTATACACATCAAACTTCCAACCTTGGAGCTTTGTATGATTTGGTGTCCGATTTCATTTTTGCCATCGGGTTGTTTTTCTGCCTGGGATATGTCCTGATAGTTCACCAGGAAACAGCTGCAGACATGGTGATTCCAACAGTCGCCATTGCCCTGTTTTGCTTTTTGACCTCTTCAACAGTATTTTCTTACATTTCCGCGTTGGAGCGATCTTCAGATCTGTATCCCGCGGAAGTTCGGAGACGATTCATTGCCAGGTTGGAAAATGATCGTCCGGAAAGTGCTTTTTACGGATTCAAATTAGCCGTATTCAATTTCTTGTTTCTTTGCAGTTGGCGGATCATCTCCTATATCAGCTTTTTATTGGTGGTTAATCCTGAAAAGTCGGAGCATCACAAATCGGCACTTGGAATTTTGTCACCATTGGAATTTGGTATGCACCTGACTGTTCTGGCGATTATCATCTTGTTTCAGGTTAGCCTGGTTTACTTTTTGATATTCGAAATCATTGCCTTTTGTGCCTATTTCCTGATCCTTCTCTACCATTATCGCTAGTACCGAAAGTGCATGTTTTTGCTATTTGACTACCTGGTATTTTAACAGCAGGGTTTTTGTTTCATTTAGTGTTTCCAGGTTTTCCAGTTTTAGTGCTACGTTGTGGCTAATACTGGTTGCCAGGTGCATTCCTTCCGGCATTAACAATGCTTCAATAGTCAGGTAAATATCATCAACCAGGTTGTGCTCAAAACATTGGGCATTGATTTGAGGTCCACCAAGCAAAGCAACACGTTTAACCTTCTTTCCATCCAATTGATATAAAAGCTCTTTAACCGACCCCTGGTGGAAGCTTACCATTTCATGTTCGCGGAAATTATCCGGATGGTTTGTCATGACATAAAAGCGCACTCCCTCGTAGGGTTTGCATCCAATGGATCGATATGTATTGGCACCCATGATGACTGTCCCGATATCCCTTGTTTTTTTAAGGAACTGTTCCCTGTCTTCCTCCGAAGTCCATTCAAAGGAATTCTGCACTTCCTTTTGTGCGACCACACCATTCACGGACATCACCATCAGCAAGGAGACTTTTGGGTAAGTGAGACTGTTAGATTCGATCATATATCAGAATATATGCAATTGGAGCCATTACGCTCCACCGTTGGATAAAATCCTCAATTAAGTGTTGCAAACCGCTAAAGCTCAGATCTGATTTCAGGAAATTAAAGAAAAATACCAAGATAACACCAAGCCAGAATCCCAATAGTGTTAAACGAACATATTTATGATTCATGGAAAATCGTCATTCCTGAAGATAGCATGTTTGATGTCAGATCCGTTATCAGTTTGTTTTTAGTACTTTAATCTGCAAAAACTTGACCGAAATGCAGAAAGCCTTGGAAAGCGTTCAAGTACAGGTCTATCGTATTGCTTAAAAGCAAGGTGAATATGATCACATGTGGATTTGGTTTAAAGCTTTTGTATCATTTGTTAAGTTGTGCCCCTTAAAGATCATTGTAATAAGGATACTCAAGGTTGTAAAACCCGGAATTTCAAGGCTGGACAATAGGAACTTTTAGTTGACACATGCTCAAAGGATTATGATATAATAGTCCATAAAAGTTCCTTACTTTATTTGGTGCAGAAAAGGGGGCTGACTATCAGTATTATGGGAAGTAAGGTCTTGTTTGCGGAACACAGCCTGAACGATTCCCTCGCTTCTGCCTTTTGCAACCCAATTTCAAAAGAATTTAACATGGCTGAACTTGAAATTGCTGAAACCAATCAGTATCTGACATTTCAATTGTCGGAAGAAATTTTTGCACTCGATATTGCAAAGGTGCGGGAAGTTTTAGAATATACCAAAGTAACCAAAGTTCCCCAGACTCCGGATATGATGATCGGTGTGATCAACCTGAGGGGTAGTGTCGTTCCTGTTATCGATTTGCGGTTGAAGTTCGGAATGGGAATGAGTGAACGAACTGTAAACACATGTATAATCATTATTGAGGTTTCCATTGATAGTGAGATTACTCTAATCGGTGCGCTTGTGGATTCTGTCAAGGAAGTGATGGACATGGATTCGGATCATATTGAGCCTCCTCCGAAAATAGGCACACAATTGAATACCGAGTTTATCAAAGGAATGGGAAAGCAGAATGAACAGTTTGTCATCATTCTGGATATTGAAAAGATTTTTAGTGTAGATGAACTATCAATGGTGCAGGCTGTATCCAATGAAGCTTCAGTAGCTGTGGAAGAAGAGGAAGAAACTGCAAGCTGAAAAACAAGTAGAGCCCCCTGCAATTGGGGGCTTGAATCATGTTCTAATCCCCACTCCCCGGTTCATCAAATACAAAGCCCACCCCCACAACAAGACAATAAACAGGGCAATCATGCTGTAGGTTTCCAGTAATCCGACGTCCGAAACTCCTAAAATGCCGTATCTGAAACCGTTGACCATGTATACGATGGGATTAGCCTTGGAAACAGCAGCCCAGAACGGTGGCAGCAGATTAATCGAGTAAAAGACCCCTCCCAGGTAGGTTAGCGGTGTCAAAACAAAGGTCGGGACGATGGAAATATCATCAAACTTGTTGGCAAAAATCGCATTGATAAATCCACCTAATGAAAAAAGAACGGCGGTAAGAAATACAATACTGACCGTTATCAGAAGGTTAAACACAGAGAGTTTGGTGAAAAAGAGGGCCAATACGGTGACGATTGCTCCTACCGAAATCCCTCTGGCGACACCTCCCATGACAAAGCCGCTAATTATGATGTAGTTGGGTAGCGGAGAGACAAGCATTTCCTCCACACTTCTCTGGAACTTGGAGCTGAAGAATGAAGAGACAACATTGGAATAGGAATTGGTGATAATCGACATCATAATCAAACCGGGTACGATATACTGCATATAATCGTAGCCACCCATTTCACCGATCCTTGATCCAATCAACTGACCAAAAATTACAAAATAGAGAACTACAGTGATAGCTGGTGGAATCAGAGTTTGAACCCATATTCTCAAAAACCGTTTTATCTCTTTAAAGACGATGATGCGAAATGCGATGAATTGTTCTTTGAAATTCATAATTCTTTCTCAATAAGACCACGATGATTCTGAATTATCTGTCTCGTAACTTTGTTATGTATCATGAGACATGCTTTGATGGTTTTCTATCCTGCCGTTACTAACCAGGTTTACAAAAAGCTCTTCAAGCCTGTTTGTCTTGTTTCGCATACTCTTAACTTTGATTCCGGATAGTTCCAGGGAACTGAAGATTTCATTGAGTGTACGATCCTTGGTGAGATCCACTTCCAAGGTAGTCGAATCTATCAGTTTAGAGCTGCAGTTCGGTAAATCCGGAGCAGAATCCAAACCGGATTCCAGATCCAACACAAATGTCTCTTTATCCAGCTTGGTCAGTAGTTCCTTCATGGTGGTATTTTCAATAATTTCCCCATGATTAATAATCGCGATAGTGCGACACAATTGTTCTGCTTCTTCCAGGTAATGGGTTGTCAGAATAATTGTGGTTCCATTCCTGTTTATTTCCTCCAGAAAATTCCACATGGAACGCCTCAGTTCGATATCTACACCGGCTGTGGGTTCGTCCAAAATAAGCAGCTTGGGTTCGTGCACCAGGGCCCTGGCTATCATCAGACGTCTTTTCATCCCTCCTGAAAGCATTCTGGACGATTCGTCCCTTTTATCCCAGATATCAAGGAGCTTCAAATATTTCTCGACTCTCTTCAGTGAAGTTTTGGGTTCGATACCAAAGTATCCGGCTTGATAAAACAAGATGTCTTTAACTTTTTCAAAGAAATTAAAATTAAACTCCTGGGGAACAACGCCAATGTATTTCTTTGCCAGGGCAAAATTGATATCAATATTCTGATCGAAAATGGTAACTTCCCCTTCGGATTTATTAATCAACGAACTGATAATTCCGATTGTGGTGGATTTCCCTGCTCCATTGGGTCCCAGCAAGGCCATGAAGTCACCTTGTTTAACATCGAAACTGATCCCCTTTAGGGCTTCGACGCCTCCATTAAACGTTTTTTTTAAATTATGAACAGAGAGCGCAAGGTTCATTTGGTTCTCCTGAAAGTGGACTTATAATTCGGAAAGCAATTAGACTATCATACCTTGATATAACCGGAGATGGAAAGCGTCAAACCGGATTAAGGGTAATCCGGATATGCCTTCTGCCAGGCGTGAGTGCCCCCCTTCAGGTTATAGAGGTTTTTATAACCATTCTTGTATAAAACACGGGCAGCTGCGTTACCCATCGGACCTGATTCGCAGTATAGAAAGATTGGCGTGGTTTTGTCGGCGGGAAAACGATGCAGGTTATTCCGGATATTGTTGTAAGGAACAAATAGATCGGTTCCTTTAATATGAACCTGCTCCGGGATATGAACGTCTACCAGAAATATATCTTGTTCTGCCAGACGTTGAGACAGCTCATGCGGAGTGATCTCTTTTAAATAACCTGGTTTTAAAAACTGGCACGAGATTACAAAAGGAATGATGGTTATTACATACAACAGTGATTTCATGGCAGTTAACTTCTATCTTGGGGGATTTTCAAATAAACGGTGGTACCAACGTTCTTCTGACTGAATATCTCGATCCATGCATCCATGGATGCGGCTAATTGTTTGGTCATTGGAAGACCAAGGCCGATACCGCCTTCTTCTCTTGTATTTGTTTCCTGAGTTTGGGAAAACAACTCCAAGGCAACGAGAATCTGTTCCTCGGACATTCCTCTTCCCTGGTCTGTTACTTCGATGACCAATAACCTGTAGTGTTTCTCATCCAGAATTGACGCATCCAGGTAAATTTCATTTTGATTGCTGTTTTTATCCGCATTGCTTAACAGTTCGTAAATTATATCCACCACTTTTCCTTTATCAAAACTGGCGATCAGTGGTCCCTGTAACTTACAACAGAATGTGTTGATATGTTCCAGTTTGGATCGTTTGTAAAAATCCATGGCTTCGATCAATACTTCTCTGGTGTCTGTATCCTTATCTATTTGAGTTGCAGAACGAACTTCAACTTCGGTGAATCTTAGAATTCTTGAAACATGAGACAACAGGGTTTGTCCCTTGCTCATGATCGATTTTAATTCCCTGCTTTCCGGATCTTTTAGCATTTGAAGCTGTGTCAATCCCAGGATACCGTTTAACGGCGTGTTTAGTTCGTGTGAAATAATATCCAGAAAGCGGCTTTTTGCCCGGTTGGCTTCCTCCGCTTTTTCCTTTTCGAGATGTAGTTGAAGGTTTTTTTGTTTGCTTCGTTCCTCTGTCAAAACGTAGTAGCCTACCGATTGTTTTCTTAGTTTTTGATTGTTTCTGACTACTTTGGCCAATACAGCCGTGAACAAAGCCAATATCAATATTTTGTCCAGTTCCGCTCCGACAAGAATATAATCTGAACTCACGCTTTCAAGATGGTTGAAAGTTATCTTCATCGGTTCTTTAACCAGCGCGAATCCAAACAGCGTCAACCAACAAATGATTGCAGATATCCCCGAGACGATGACATATATTGTCTGAGTCCTTAAGGACTGGATGGTTATAAATAAAAAGAAATACACGTAGGTGGGAGATTTTAGGAACATTTGAGCCGGTTGAAGATATTGACTGTGATAAGAGAACATTATCGCGCTTAAAGCAACAAAATCAGAAACAGCAAAGATGTGTTTTGTCCATCTGTTTTGAATTCTACGATGGGCCAGCACCGATTCTGCTGTAAGCAGGACGACATACATCAACATCATCGCCAGGGTGAGATTGAAATTCCTGCCTTCCTGAAAGCCTTTTGTCGTTAAATAAAAAATGACAAACAGGACAAAGATAATAAAAAGCTTGATTCGGCTGATTAAAATCCCTGTTTTCTCATTTTCTTGTTGTAGAAGTAATTTGACTTTATCAGCAGCATCATTTGAATTTTGAGCCATGAGCTTAAAAGATTTGAATCACGACACGGAATACACTGAAGCGATAACTTCGGTGTTCATTTTAGTTTCAATTGACCTTCAGTATTGTCAAACCCGGAAATCGACAGCGTCGGCTTGGGGCTATGCCCTTCCAAACAACAGGTTGAAAACGGTAAACATGATTCGGTGGCAAATCATTCGAATCACAAACCTGCCAACAGTCTAACCCAGGAAGTACAAAAAATGAAATGATTATTAGTTAGTGTCTGAACGGAAAATCGCTAAACCGTTATCCAGCCTTGTGCCGGATACCTTAAATCAGCTTAAGGATCAGCGTGCTGTCAGCGTTTGGCTTAAAGCATGGCAATGACGAGCAAAAACCGGCTGAGAGCTGATCGCTGAATGCTGAAAGTACTAAGTTTCGAAGCCCCAAACTGCGTTTAAAGCTTTTGTTGGTGAGGGCTAAACTGGTTTTCGCTCGGGCACTAATTCATAACAAAATTCATAAAAAGGGTAGTTTCTTAATAGGATAAGACGACTAAAAAAGGTGAATCGCTGATGGCAATGCGTACCTGTTATGCTGTTTAAATTGAATTTAGCGGGCTGAGCGGATGGAATACGCTGTGCATTTCTTTACTCGATTGATGCTTGAAGATGAGTTCAATAGTAATCATGAGCTTGTCTCCGGTTTTAAAGTACGGAAAAAAGTTTTCAATTCCGACTATTGTAAACTATCTGTCATCTAAGTAATAAGGCTCTTTAATGATGAGGAATAATACGACACCCAGGGTTCGGCGCTTTTTGATTGTGCTGGCAGGAACTATCTTTTTAAGTGGTTGCAGCTGGTTTGGCGATGATTGCAATTCCCGTAAACGCAAGTTGCCGTGAAACCCAAGGTACGCAGGTGGGGCACCTGTGATAGCAGTTTTGGAGAGTGATCAACATAGGAGTTGACACCAATCTCGAAAAAGCAAAGCAAATTATTTTATATAACAACCGGATGCGTCATGCGGTTCATCCGGTAATGAATCCCTGCAAGGTGCACCTGCACGATAGGATCTGCCATCTTCCCGATTTTCTTCACCACAAGTTTACCTGCCGGCCATTCTCCAGGCCAAAAAAAGTTCCATGCAATTAGATGTCACCTAGGAAAGCGCAAACAGCACAATTGGCAGTTTGCATTTTCACATGACAATCCCGGCATGTTAATTCTACAAAAAAGGTTTGACTAATGTCGTGCTGACGGAAAACTGTCGCATCAAAACAGTCATGGTGAGTACTAGGAGGTCGCTTTTCTAAAAGCCTTTCGGAAGTGGTTATCCATCCGGGCAAGAATATTGCAGAAATTCGGCTTAATCATCTACTAATTAGTGTCTGAACGAAAACCCGTTCAAAGTGTACCAATAAGCTCTTTAAAGGCAGCTTGATGTTTCGAGTTTAAGTGCTTTCAGCGATCAGCTCTCAGCCAGTTTTTGTACGAGTTTTCAATGTTTTATGCTGAAAGCAGACGGCTGATAGCACCTTAATTATCAAGCTGAACTTCGGTATCTAGCACAAGGCTGGATAAGGATTTAGCGATTGTCCGTTCAGACACTAATTAAAACAAAATGTTCAATCAGCTAATGAGGAGAATTTTATGTCAATTGTGGAAGGAAAAGCAGCACCGGATTTCACACTACATGACCAAAACGATAAGGAGGTATCACTGTCTCAATTTAAAGGAAATATCGTTGTGGTCTATTTTTACCCCAAAGACAATACACCCGGTTGAACCAAGGAAGCCATTGGATTTCGTGAGTTACACGAAACATTTAAGGCATCCGGGGCTGTCATTCTGGGGATATCTCCTGACAGTACAGCATCCCACACTAAGTTTATTGAAAAGCAGGATTTAAACTTTACCCTGCCCTCAGATCCGGAGAAGAAGGTGATGTCCGAATATGGCGCCTTTGGAGAAAAGATTATGTACGGAAAAAAAACCGTTGGAGTCATTCGCTCAACGGTGTTGGTCGATGAGGAAGGAAAGGTATTTAAGCATTGGAAACGAGTTCAGAAAGCTGCCGACCATCCGGCCAAAGTCCTGGAAGTTATTCAGAAAGATATGAAAAAATAAGTCGGCTTTTGAATACGAAAGTTTATGCGCCTGATCCGCTCGAAACAGGCTAGATTGCCTGCAGGGCGGATTAGAGAGAATATTCCGGGTTTGATCCCCGTTAATCCCTTCATTACTCATCATCGAGAGTTTGTAGAGTCCTCAAATGACTGACATCTCCAAACGACTGTAGAGTCCAACCGTTGCTGTCCTTCGCAAAAATGTTTATACCGCAGTTCCAAATTTTGTGATGCCTTGTCGCGGATAAATCTAGCCCTGTGACATACCTGAAATATCCGTCAACGACACCACCGTGCGTAACCACGATAATTGTTTCTCCTTCGTGATTGGAAGCTATTTCGTTCAAGCATTCGACGCTTCGCGTAAATCGCTGCCGGATGCTTTCACCTTCGGGGATCTTATAGTCGACATCCCCGGATTTAAAGCGTTCGTAAACCAATGGATGGCTTTCGCTCATTTGCCGGATGGTCAGCCCCTGGAATATGCCAAGATGTCGTTCCCTCAGCCTATCATCGACCATTATATCATGACCGGTCTCGGCAACTATGTATTCAGCCGTTTGCATGGTTCTTCCCAGGTCACTGCTATACAGGACACTTGTCTTGAATGATTTTAAAGCTTTGGCTACCGCCCGGGCCTGATCTATTCCATTGCTGGTCAAGGGACTGTCATTATGCCCTTGCCACCTGCCCTGGATATTCCACTCTGTTTCCCCGTGACGGATAACTACTAAAATGGATTCCTGCATGTTCCGATATCTCCGTGTTTCTATTTCGCACTAAAATAAATATCACCATAATAAGCTACGGCCCGGGATTGGGAATTATCCGTATCTGTCATTATGGCAATGGCATCAATGTACCGAATTTTGCGGTTGAAGCTTTTCTCAAAGTCTTTTTGTACGTTTCGCTTTTCCCGAACCCATTGACCGGCGTGCTGATCCCCCGTTTTAACGGTAATCATCCTGGCTTTGCTGCTAAAAGGATTTGGCCAGTCTGATCCTTCAGCGCTTGAGGAGGACCAAACATAATTGATTGCATTAACCCCCCAGGGTGCCCAGCCGATCTTAACGATAACATATATTCGTGCTGCAAAGTCATCGCCGGGCTTTACCGTCTCATCTTCAATGCCGAGAGTTTGTTCAATCTTCCAGCTCCAGTTCAGAAAAGGGGTTTTGTCCAAATCTATCTTCATTGGTTTTAGAAAGGCAGAAGCCGTACCATTACTTTCGGCTTGAATTGCCTGTTTACCATTTAAGGTCACCAATGAATATGAAGTCATTCCTTCTAATTCTTTGTTTTCCCAGCCTTCGAGATCTCCTTTGGAGAATTTTCCGATAAAAGTAGCTTCGCTTTCTCCATGCAAATCTTGAAACAGTGAGATTAGAAACAAAACAACCAAAGCACCTCGTAAGAATGTCATCGTGGCCTCCGAATAAATGCTGATTGAGGATCAAGCTGATTATTTTACGGGATTTACCCGAACAACAACAAAACACTCTTCTAAAAATCATTATTCACAAGGCTTATGGCATTACCCCGTACTTCTTCAGTTTTTGGTGAAGAGTTCTTCGTGTGATACCCAATTGCCGGGCCGTTTCACTTTTGTTTCCACCGGTAATCTTTAAGGCATGGAGGATTGCCTGTTTTTCCACTTCTTCCAATGGAACAATGAACTCGTCCTGAACCTTCTGTTCAACAGCTTGAATATTGGCTGTTCCGGTATTTTGCGGAAGTGAGAAATCCGTCTGATCCAAACTTTTTTCACGGCACAAGACTACGCCTCTTTCTATTGCGTTCATCAGTTCCCGCACATTGCCCGGCCAGTGGTGAGATGTGAGGTAATGCATTGCCTTACCGGTAAAACCAGCAATGTTTTTGCCATTTTTCTCCGCAAACATTGTTAAAAAAAACTGGGCAAGGAGAGGGATGTCTTCTCTCCTCTCCCTAAGGGGTGGTAGATCAAGCATAACGACATTCAGTCTGTAAAATAGATCTTCCCTGAACGTTCCGGTATGAACCATTTCCTGCAGATTCTTGTTAGTCGCTGTGATTAGTCTGACATCCACGGTGATGGTCTGCTCGCCTCCGACCCTGGTGAGTTCCTTTTCCTGCAATACCCGTAACAGCTTGGCCTGCATAGGAAGAGGCATCTCTCCGATTTCGTCCAAAAAGAGACTGCCTCCATCTGCCAAAAGAAATTTACCATCCTTCCTGCGATCCGCACCGGTAAAGGCCCCCTTTTCATGGCCAAACAACTCGGATTCCAAAAGAGATTCGGTAATGGCTGCGCAATTGACCTTAACAAATGCCTTGTCTTTTCTGGTGCTATTGTAATGAATGGCCCCGGCGATCTGTTCCTTTCCGGTGCCCGACTCACCGTTGATTAGAACAGTAGCGTTTGTGGGAGCGACCTGGGCGACTGTTTCCAGCAGTTTCTTCATCACAGAACTGTTGCCAATGATGTTGCGATTATCAAAATGCTTTCCCAGGCTTTCCTTCAACAAACGGTTTTCTTCCCGCAACTTGACGTGTTCAACGGCGCGCTGCATAACCAAGCGAAGCTTATCGAAGTCCAACGGCTTTGTCAGGTAGTCGTAAGCCCCTCTTTTGATTGCCTCAACAGCGATTTCTATGGAGGAATATGCGGTCATGATGATGATCGGAATGGAAGTGTTCAGTTTTCTGATTTCATTTAGAGCTTCCAAACCACTGACCTTAAGCATGCGGTTATCCATCAAAATCAGATCATAGCTTCTTTTTTTTACCGCCTCTATTGCCGTGGAACCGTCATCAGCTTCAAACAACCGGTAGCCCCAATCGCCCAGGAGGGTTGCCAGCATAGTTCTATGGCCTTGATCGTCGTCGACCACCAAGATCGATATCTTGTCGGACATTTTAGGTCTCCTGTTTAATGTTGGGGATGGCAATCGTGATTGTCGTTCCGTTTCCGGCCGCGCTACTGACACTGATTTTGCCGTGGTGCGCTTCCACAATATTGTGCACAATTGCCAGACCCAGACCGGTACCGGTCGGTTTGGTGGTGTAATACGGGTCAAATATTTTTGTTAAATCCTTTTGATCAATTCCTTTTCCGGTATCAGACACGCTGATATTCAAGGTATCGGATTCCGTATGATACCAATAATCAAGTTTAAGGATACCATTTGGTTCCATAGCGTCGATTGCGTTGAGGTAAAGATTCAACAACACCTGGCTGATTTTGTCTTTATCAATTTTTACCGTGCATGGTTGATTGTGTACCGCCAGTTCAAGTTCTATATCCTTGTCTTTGAGTTGTTGCGAAACAAGGTTTGTGGTTTCCTTTATAAACGAGGAAATGTTTGTTGGTTGTGGTATAATACGAACCGGTCGTGCCAGTTCAAGTAGCTGGCCAACCACCCTGTCAAGGCGGTCTACCTCGTTTATCATGACATTGGCTGTTTGCCTGTCTTTCTCCATTTCCTTGTAACGATCTCTAAAATATGTGGCGAATCCTTTAATGGAACTCAATGGATTTCGAATCTCATGAGCGACCCCGGCAGCAAGTCTGCCGATACTGGCAAGTTTCTGACTTCGCGCTATTTCCTTTCTTAAATGATGAATCTCTGAAAGATCCTTTAATAAAACGGCATATCCCATCACTTCTTCCTGGTCGCCCTTTATTTGGGAAATACTGATTTCCAACGGTAAGGATTTTCCTTCGGATATCTCGTATTCGATTTCTTCACCAATAATCCTCCCCAGTTTGTCGGATTTCTCTACCAGGCTCTGTAGATCAGAAGGAAGTACTTTGGCACTGGAATGTCCTACCAGGTTCAAAGCTGGTTTACTTAATACCATTTCAGCTGTCGTATTTATGGAGGTGATGGTCTGCTCCGCATCAAGGGATATTAATCCGATCGGCATGTTGTCCACCAAATTGTCCGAAAAAGCCTTGATTCTGGAAAGTGATGTTTTGGCCGATTGGTAATTCTGAAAAAGAAACAGCAGGATAACCCCGGTTAAGCCGGTAACAAAGAGGATTGATCCAGTAATAACACTGTTTATTAAAGTAGCAGTACCTGCTTCATCAAGGGACTGCATTTCCAATCCCACAAAAATGAACTGAGTCGGAGGTTTGATCTCCAAAGCTCTCGGCCCGAGTGGAGGAGGACCGGGCATTCCGAATCGCTTCATCATTCCCATTGCCCTGGGATTACCTGGACCACCGCTGGGTTTGAACTGTTTGAACACCTCAAATGTTCTAAGGTTATTTTCAGTTTCAACAATTCTCCAAAAAAGCTCATCTGACTCGGAGGCTTTCAGCAAACCCGGGTCAATACTGTGGGGTTGCCCAATATTTTCAATACTATCGTGAGCAGTTATCAGTCCGTTTGCTTCGGTCACAATCAAATAAGCGATATCCGGTTGCCGGGCTGTTTCCTCCAGTAATTGTTGCAGTCGTCTATTCCCCCAAAATCGACCTCTCATACCGGCTCGAGTACCGGCTTCAAAAGATCTGATCAATGCCGCTCCCTTTTCCAGCAACAAGGTTTGGGTGTATTCCCTCTGTTTGTCAATATTTTGATAAGTAATAAAAAACACAATGGGGAAAAAAATCAGAATAGCTCCCAGTATTAAAAAAGGTGGTATTGTTAAGGACTTCTTATCTTGTTTATTCATGCTAATGGTCTTTTTGTGCTTTATTGTAAATCGATGCCGTATCTCTGCAAGCTATGTTCCGAGCTATCCTTTAAATAAATGGGGATAGTTGTCAGATCAATTTCCTGAATCAATCGTTTCTCACTCCAAAACGTATTCATATACCATTTTTACCAGGTATATTGTGAAGCTAAGGCAATATACCCGTTCAAATCTGCAAGCTTGGTTTTTCGCTGGTACTGATCATGGTGTTTTGCCAAAAAACAACTTTTCATTTTTACAATAACTATGTTCCCGGGTCCTGTCGAACTCGCAGACTGTGTTACAATAGTAAAATTTACGGTTTTTCTATTTTAATAGACAAAATGTCACACTTGTCACCCCGGACTTGATCCGGGGTCCATCAATTATTTCAATTAGTTACAAAAGGATTCCGGGTCATGAGATGCGAAGCTTATAACAATGAACGGAATGACAAAGGCTCGTGATTTTTGCATGACTTCCAAAAATCTGAATTGCAGCACATTCTGCAAAATTGGAATGACACAAAAAAGTGAGGTTTAAAATGGATAAATTGTATCCACTGTTACTTTTTTATCCTCCTGAACTGGATAAATTGTATCCAGAGTTAACTTGTTTTTGCTATGAAATATCTCCCTTTTTTGAAGGAATAGTGATAAAAAAACGTAAATAAAGTAAATAAAAACAAAAGCCTAAATTGAGATCATTCGAGTTTATAAACGATTTGGCACGTTGGATGCGATATAGGCTTCATATGAATTCACAAGATCGAGTTAATCGACTATCTATCCAATTCAAACATGGAGATTATTATGAAACGCTTTAATAAAACTCTCGCAGTAATGGTTGTTAGTATCAGCTTTCTTATGTCCCCGGCTGTTTTTGCATATGGCTGGGGTGGTGGTAAAGGTCCCGGATACTCCCAGAATAGACAGGCAGGATATGGTCCCGGTCGTGTGTTAAGAGGAGAGATGTATAATGCCAGGGTTGAAGTTTTAGCTGAATTGTCCGACTTGTCGCAGGAGGATATCAAGGCCAAATTGCAATATAAACCCATGTGGGCTGTGCTCGATGAGGCTAAAGTAGACTTCCCTACATTTCAAAAGAAGATGCATGAAAAAGCTAAAACAATTGTTACCCAGGCAGTAGCAGACGGCAAGATTACCCAAGTTCAGGGTGATTACATGCTGGAAAGAATGGAAAAAGGTCCGATGGGGCCAAGAGGCAAAGGCAGGGGAATGGGATGTCGCTCAGGTAATGGCGGAAATTGGAATCAATAAAGAGTCCTGAATACCCACTTAGAAGTAAATCTTCTTTGTGGGGTTTTTTTTATTCTGATAATCCGAGTAACATGTGTGGCTGAGCTTGACTAATCAATAACGGGTAATGATGCAATTGATTGAACTTTTTTTATAGGATTCTGTTCATGGCAAAAAAGACAATGAATAACAAGGGAATGACTTCTTTTTTTATGACTCTGGGATTTATTCTGCTGGTTGTTACCGGCATAATGCTTTATATCGTTCCGGCAGGCCGAGTGGCTAACTGGGTTAATTGGACCATGTTAGGTCTGACTAAAACACAATGGGGCAATATACACATTCTTGCCGGATTCATGTTGATCATTGCCGGCTTTTTTCACATCTATTTCAATTGGAAACCATTAAAGCATTATTTTTATAGTAAAGTTGAGAACGGCATTAACCTTAAAAAGGAGATGGTTGTCTCTTCGGCAATTTCGATTATGTTAGTCATTGCGGCGATTGGAGATTATCCTCCTTTCAGTTATGTTTTTGATTTTGGTGATTTTGCCAAGGAAGCCTGGGTAGTCGAGGAAAAGTATGAAGCTCCTATGGGCCATGCGGAATTACTGGCGTTTGATTCTTTCATTTCCAAGCTAAAAATTGATAAGGACAAAGCTTTGAAGGAGCTGAATGCAAATGGAATTATAGTGGCAGCAGGTAAAGATTCATTGGAAAAGATTGCCAAGGCAAACAATATTGCCCCGGTGGATATCTACATGGTTATCCGTAAATATGAACCCGCCAGGGAAGAAGTAAACCTTGAAGAGCTGACACCGGAAAAAGTTGAAGATCTTTTGGAAGGTAAAAGAATTGGCAAAAGGAATATTAATTGGATACTGGCAGAATTCAAGCTGACCCCCGAAAAAGCCTCCCGTCGTCTAAAAAAGAACAACATTCAGGCCACACACAATGAATCCTTTCATGACATTGCGGACCGCTATGATGCCAGTCCCATGGATGTTGCAAAAGTACTCCTCGTCAAACAATACACTCTTTAGAGCTGACCTCCGATTATTCAGTCGGTTTTGTAACGGTTTGTAATCGGCAAACGGCGATCTTTCCCAAAAGCTTTACTGGTTACTTTGACACCGGGAGGTGCCTGTCGCCGTTTATATTCGTTCCGGTTCACCAGTTTGATGATTCGCTTAACAGTGTCTGTTTCGAATCCCAGATCCAGGATTTCTTCAAATCTGCGATCCTCCTCCACATAAGCCTTTAAAATTGCATCCAGGACCTCATAAGGAGGCAATGAGTCGGAATCGAGCTGATTTTCCCGGAGTTCGGCGGAAGGCTCCTTGGTGATAATATTTTTGGGAATGACTTCCTGATTGCGGTTTTTATATTCACATAGCTCGTAAACCAGTAATTTGGGCACGTCTTTAATAACAGCAAAACCCCCTGCCATATCACCATAAAGCGTGGCATAACCGACAGCCATTTCGCTCTTGTTTCCTGTGGTCAACACCATCCATCCGAATTTATTGCTCAAGGCCATGAGAATGTTACCCCGGCTGCGGCTCTGAAGGTTTTCTTCCGCTTCATTGGGAGCGGTATCGTTAAATTGGGAGGAGAGGGTGTCCAAAAAGGAATTGAATACAGGCTCTATGGGAATGACATCATATTGAATGCCGAGATTTTGGGCTAATTCCCTGGCATCATCCTTACTGTGGTCCGATGAATACCGGGAAGGCATGGAAACGCCTACCACATTATCCTTCCCCAAAGCGTCGACTGCGATGACAGCCGTTAAAGCAGAATCAATACCGCCTGAAAGTCCAATCAGGACTTTTCTGAATCCGTTTTTTTGAACATAATCCCTGGTTCCCTGGACAAGGGCTAGGTAAATCTCTTCGATGCTTTCTTTTATGGGTTTGATCGCAGAGACAATAGTTTTTTTTGCGGAAGGCGTCTTTAATTCATCAAGCTGTATAGTCGGGACGGTGGTCAGGGAATTCTCTGTTTCACTTTTCCCTTTTCGTCGGCGCGGATCTCTTAAACGCTGTCTGAAAACACCGGTCATATCCACGTCTGCGACAAGAAAATCCTCGGCAAAGGACTCAGCCCTGGCAATGGTTTCGCCTTTTTCATTTATAATAAGACTGCTGCCGTCAAAAACCAGCTCATCCTGACCTCCAACCAGGTTGCAATAGGCGACAACAGCAACATCATCGGCTGCCCTGGTTTGTAACATACGCTCTCTTTCCCTGGTTTTCCCCTCGTGAAACGGGGATGCGGAAATGTTCAACAAAAGTTTGGCTCCGTTAAAGGCCTGGTTTTCCGGCGGTCCTACCGGATACCAGATGTCTTCACAAATACTGACGCCAAAGGGGATATCAAAGAGATTGTAAATAGCTTCGTTGAAGCCTCTTTTAAAATAACGTTCTTCGTCAAAAACACCATAATTCGGCAGTAAGAATTTCTTGTAAGTACCGTATTGTTTCCCATTGTGGATTATGGCAGCTGCATTATAAATATCGTCGTTGGTGTGGACGTATCCTACTATTACCGTCAGGTTTCTGCACAAGGGTTTCAGTTTTTCCAGATACTCTAAATTGGTATCCATAAAATCGGGTTTGAGCAACAAATCTTCCGGCGGGTATCCGCATATTGCTAATTCGGGAAACAAAACCAGATCCGCTTTGACGCCCTGCGCTTGTTTTATGCAAGTGGAGATTTTTTTAAAGTTTCCTTCAAAATCACCAACGGTGGTATTGATTTGTGCCAGGGCTAACCGCAGGTTGTTCATTTTAGTATTTTGAAATGTGTTTTATCGGTGAGGATTGAATGTGTCTATCAATTGGAATTTACAGCTATCGACGGTTTTTTGTCGAGGTTGGCTGCTTCATTATTTCTGAGCTGCTCTAAAATTTGCGGCAGGTAGTTAAAAAGATATTCGATGTCATCTTCCGTTGTTCGCAGTCCGAAACTAAAGCGAATAGAGCCGTAATTTTCAACATCAACACCAAGAGCTCTAATGACGTGCGATTCCTCATGACTTCCTGAACTGCAGGCCGAACCGGAGGAAACGTATATTCCAATCTGGTTTAGACTAAGAAGCAGGGCACCACTATCTACATTGGGAAAACCAATGTTCAGGTTATTCGGCAACCTGTTTTCCAAGGATCCGTTGATGATATAACCGGGAACATGCTGTTCCAGTTTTTTTATAAACAGCTTACTTATTTTTTTTAGTCGGCTGTGCTCTTTCTCCCTTTCTTTATGCATGAGGGCGGCTGCTTTTCCGAAAGCCAGAATGAATCCGACATTTTCAGTTCCGGCTCTTCTTTCGAACTCCTGCTCGCCTCCGTGGATCAGAGGTTCGAGCTCAATTCGCTCATCTACAAACAGGGCCCCGATTCCTTTTGGTGCGTAGATTTTATGTGCGGATACCGACAGCAGATCGATTCCGAGCTTTTTGGGATTCAAGGGAATCTTGCCATAAGCCTGAATACCATCAACCATGAACGGCACCTTGCTGTTTTGACAGATTTCACCAATTGCTTCTATCGGATTGATCATGCCGATTTCATTATTGATTGCCATGATGCAAACCAAAATCGTGTTTCGCCTGATGGCTGCGGCAACATCCTTGGCCGAAACGGCACCGTCTTTATTGACATCCAGCAGTGTGATATCAAATCCCAGATTTTCCAACCAGGCCAGGGTGTGCAAAACGGAAGGGTGCTCCGTCTTACTGCTGACAATATGCTTGCGTTTCCCCAGGTGTTTGAGAGCAATCCCCTTGATCGCCATGTTATTGGCTTCAGATCCGCTTCCCGTAAAAATGATTTCCGGGGAGACAACACTCAAGGTTTTGGCTACCTGGGCCCTTGCCTCAAAAATCCTTTCATAAGCTTCTTTGCCCGGTTTTGTGCTGCTGCTGGGATTTCCATAGCCATATTCTCCCTTATAATAATCTCCCAGAATTTTTTTAACCTCGTCCCGAATATAAGTAGTACCGTTGTGATCGAAATATACTTCACGAAAATCAGGGACTTCAACAGTGGCAATAGGCTTACAGATATGGTTAGGGTCGTGGATCGGGATACCTATCCAACTGTAGACGGAAAATAATCCGTTCGGGAATAGGAGTTCCAACTCGTTTCTTTCCACACCCAGTTTATTTTTCAGGATGTTAAAGAGAGGTCCAACCCTGTGTTTATAATAATACTCGTTGGCAAATTCCAATATTTCAAAATGACGCCGAGTCAACTCTGTCCCTGTCCTTCGGGACATTTGGTAAATAAAGGCTTTGGTATAATTATTCATAAAACGGATTCAGTCTGTGGCACCTGGATACAATTGAAACGGATATCCGGTTTGCGAATTCTCCATTCCGTCCACCACTGTTTTAAATATTGAAAAAGGAATGCCCATTCCCAGGCGATCAGCGTCGAACTGGGCAATTAATCTTGCTCCCAGGCAATAGCTGGAGATATTGATCTCCCCGGTAAGATAGGGCCTGGCAATCAGATCGGAGTTTACCATGCGAAGACCGCCCATGCTTGCATTCACCCGCTTGCCTGTGGAAAATTGATAGGCCTGAATAATTCGGGTCAATTCAACAGGTCTCACGCTCATCAGCACGACATCC
>JANQLH010000292.1 GCA_028280735.1 SAR324 cluster bacterium
GATTGATAGAGGGGAGGCACCCATAGCCTGGAACCGTATCGCGCCTGAACCGGAAATTAATGAAAATCAGACGATACTTCCCCTGCATTGGGCTAATATTCTTCATAAAGATCCCCAGAAAAACCTGGAAGTAGTCAATTCTTGGGTAAAAGCGATTGATAAAAGGGTTAAAGAAAAAAATCTCCTTATAGCCCGGGATCTTGCACAGTATTTAACCCAGTTTTTGAATAGCACCCGATCAAAAATTAGAAAAGAGGGAAATACTGTTATTGCAGATTTGGGGTGGATTAAAAAAATTCCGGTTTCGGTATTGGGAGACTCGGTTTTTTTTTCAGTCAGCACCACTTCGAAAATGACTATTTCAGGGACAGATAGAATGCCTGCATCTTCCTCCGCGGAAGCAAAATTCATCAAACTACGCCTCCCGAATTCCGGAAAAATCGTTTTTAAGTTTTCCCAACAGAATTAATGTTCTTACAATTGGAACCTGAATTACAGGAATATTCCAAGTTCTCATTCATATAAAAATTGACTTTGTCCTACGAGTAGTCCTCCTCTAAATATATATCGATTCTGTGAACCAGATTTCACAAATCAATTCGCTCTTTCAATACAAAAACTGATCCCAACATACAATTATTAAAGCAATTCACAGGATAATAGAGAATTGCTTTAAAGAGTCAAAGTTGGTATTATTTTAATTTTTAAATGGCTCAGTTGGACTCACCGGTTCAGCTAATTCGTTGATTCTGCTATTTGCTAAGTTGAGGGAAGGAAAAACCCTTACCTGAATTCCATTGAAGAGATCAAACCATGAAAGAGGTAATACCATGAACAGAAAAATTTTATATATATTTGCCATTGTCTTTTTCATGGTAGCCAACCCTGCAGCAGGCTCTCCGGATTTACCTTTGAAGAGTGGAGACGAATTTCCGGAATTAGAAATTGTGGTACCCTCGCCCCCTTTCACCCGTAATTATTTGGGGATTGATCAAAAAGATCGCTTTAAATTGAGCGATGTCAAGGCTGAACTGGTGCTCGTAGAGATCCTGAATGTATACTGTGCCACATGCCAGCGTCAGGCACCTTTTTACAACCAGTTGTTCGAAATGATCGAAAACGATTCCCGTACCAAGGGAAAAATCAAGATCCTCGGAATCGCTGTTGGTAACGGAGAGCGGGAGATCGCAGACTTCCAGGAAGATTATGATGTGCTTTTCCCCATTGCAGAGGACCTTGGGTTCGCCATGCACAAGGCTGTAGGGGGACCCCGGACACCATTTTCGATTTATGTACGCATGAATGGTAAGGGAGAGGCAGGCAGGATAGTGGATACCCATCTGGGCACCAACACAAATGTGGCTGACTTGTTCGAAAAGCTGGTCGGATTCATACAAGAGGATTCAGTCATACTAACACGGGAAAATGACGAAAAAATCACAAATGCCTCGAAAGTAAAACCGATCCTTTCGGATACTGTTCTCGGAGAACTTGTGAAAACCGCATTTGCGGGTCTCGGAGGTACTATTTCAGGATTTCAAAAGGTCGATCTAAGCATCCCCCGTCTTGTCTATACCGCAATGACCCGTAAAGAGGAAGGTTCCTACCGTATTTTTGGGGAGGTGGTTCGGCGTCCGTCCATATGTGATGTCTGCCATGACATCCATTTTATTTACCTGTTCGACTCCTCCGGAAAGGTGATTCGCTTCGTTCCCCTGCAGTTGACCAAAATAGACAACTGGCATTGGGACCGGGAAGATATTCACATGATGCGCGAGAAAATCATCGGAAGATCAATCACCAAACCGTGGGTATTTAATTCCGAAGTCGATGCCATCAGTTCGGCGACTATAACGAGTGCTGTAATAATCGATGCCCTGACTCAGGGAGATGCTCTTCTCGCAGAACTTCGCCAAAAAGGACTCTTGTAAGTCTTTTAACGAATCGAGTTGGCTGTTTCGGTTATAAAATACGGGTGCTCTATCATTTGTCAAAGGATATTGCTTAATTATTTCATAAGTTTGCTTTTTCAACAGAATTGGGGAATAGTATAAGAGTAACTTGTACTTTAAAAGATCGCGGAGTCCTGCAAATGAAAGCGAACATTTTCATTTATAGGTGCCGGGTTTTTATTCTGCTTCTCACCTTGTTTGTTTTTTTATACGACTCGAACTTATCCGCAGATGTTGATAGATATACAATGGCCCGGGATGAAATGGTCCAATATCAAATCCGGAAACGGGGGATTAAGGATCAGAATGTCCTTCGTGCCATGTCATCGGTGCCGCGGCATGAGTTTGTCCGAAAGGGACTCTGGAAAAATGCCTATGAGGACCGTCCATTGCCCATTGGATACGGTCAAACCATATCACAGCCATATATTGTGGCTTACATGACTGAACTTCTTGGTGTTGATCAGGAATCCAGGGTGCTGGAGGTAGGCACCGGCTCCGGATACCAGGCTGCCATTTTAGCCGGGATCGTCAAAGAGGTGTACACAGTTGAAATCGTAGCACCTCTCTATCAAAGATCGCAAACACTCCTGGAGCGTTTAGGATATAAAAACATCCAGATAAAGAATGCAGACGGGTATTTTGGATGGGAATCTCAGGCCCCATTTGATGCCATTATCGTTACCTGTGCTTCTGATTTTATTCCACCTCCCTTGATCAAACAGTTGAAAAAAGGGGGCGTGATGTGCATCCCGGTGGGGCCCCCCTTTAAAATCCAGCATTTAATCCTGGTAAAAAAAGAGATGAACGGGGAAATCACCACACAGATCATGGCATCGGTGAGGTTTGTTCCCCTGGTACGAGACAGCCAAAAACAATAAGACGCGGTTAGAGATGGATTCATGAAACAGCCTGGTTCCTCTGTCGTTAATTTCAGTGTTTTCTTTACCTCTTTTTCGATCCTGGGCTATGAAATTACTTTTACCCGCATATTTGCCTGGTCGCAATGGGTCAACCTGTCCCCTCTGATTATTACGATGGCGCTGTTGGGATTTGGAGCCAGCGGATCAATTGTCAGTGTATTTCAAAATAGAATTTTAAATGAGTTTACCCGGTATTTTTTTGGGGGGCTTTTATTATTCCCTCTATCTTTAGCCATAGGTATTTTGTTGTCCACCCAACTGGTTATCAATCCCTATGAAATAACCTTCAGCGGGGCTCAGATCATCGGCATGTTTCTCTATTTTTCTTTTATGGGAGTCTGTTTTTTCCTGGGCGCCCTGGTCATCTGCATGGCCTTCCTGAAATATTCGATTTCACGGACTTATTTTTATAACCTTTTGGGCTCCGGGTCAGGGGCTCTTTTTGTGGTTGGGGTCTCCTATTTTTTACATCCTGTTGATATTATGGCAGTGGTTATCCTTATTTCGCTGGTCAGTGCAGTGGCTATGGCGATACACATCAGTACCAGGTATCTTTACACTACAGCAGCGGCAGCTATGGTTATTGTCACGATACTTGGGTTCCTGGTCTTTTTTCCAGGGGTAAAAAAAGTATCCCAGTATAAATCCATTTCAGCAGCCCTGAACCTGCCCAATGCTCAGATTGTACATGAAGCTTATTCACCTCTGGGAGTGGTGCAGGTGGCACAGGCAGACGGGCTTCGCTCAACAAAGGGTCTCAGCCTGGTATCCCCTTTTCCCATCCCTGAGCAGAAAGGCATTTTTTTTAACGGCGATTCCATGAGCCCGATCGCCCCCTTTGGGGGACGCCAGGAGAATATCCGGCATCTTGGGCAGATCGCCACTTATCTTCCCTTTTACGTGACAAATAAAGGCAATAGAAACCAGGTGCTGATCATTGGTGCCGGTGGTGGTGAATCGATTTTAAAGGCCATTTTGAGTGATTTTCGGCAGATTGATGTGCTTGAGGTGGATTCTAATGTTATCTCCCTGATGAAAAATCAATTCAGCCAATATTCCGGGCAGATTTACAATCGAGAGAATGTGAGGGTCTTGAATCAAGAAGCCAGAAGCTTTATCAAACAGACCCAGAAAAAATATGACCTGATCGAACTGTCAATGATTGATGCTTACAATACGGCTGCATCCGGCGTGTATGCTTTGAATGAGAGTTACCTGTATACCGTGGAATCCATCAAAGAGATGATTGAACATATAAATGAAACAGGCCTTTTGGCTATCAGCAGATGGGTGGTCACCCCGGCAAGGGACAACCTTAAAATCTTCAATATGGCAATTACTGCATTACAAGACATGGGCATTGTAGATCCCGGAAAACACATCCTCGCCATTCGTTCACTTCAGACGCTTACGCTTCTGATTTCAAGAACTCCTATCCCCGATGAAATGATTCACAGAACAAAGCGTTTTACTTCAAAACGACTCTTTGACCTGGTCTATTATCCAGGCATTAAAGATAAAGAACTGAACAGGTTTATACGGCTTCAAGCACCAATTTACCACAATGCCATCCAGAAACTGTTGTCGTTGGATTCCGGGACATTTGGAAAGTTTTCTGATTTTGATATCCGCGCAGCCACGGACAACCGGCCATATTTTTATAATTTTTTCAAACCCTCAGCTGTAAAGTATATCAAAACCTATGGCCCGTCCCAATTCCCGGTCACGGAGTGGGGATATCTAATTCTTGTGATTATCCTTCTGCCTGTCCTGATTTTCAGCTTTGTTTTGATTGTTCTTCCATTAATGATAACCCGCCAGAAAATCACCCGGATGAAGAAAAATATCTTTGCTTATTTCTCTTTGATTGCGTTTGGATTTTTTTTTATTGAAATGCCCATAATACAGAAGATGATTTTATTCCTTGGACACCCTTCATTTTCTCTTTCCGTAACCATTGCAGGGCTACTTGTTTTTTCCGGAATCGGTGCCCTGTTTTCAGAATGGGTGTTCCCTGAAAACAGGCGGATTTTTTTATCAACTAGTTTGATTATTGCTATTACAGGGATGTATTTGATGTGGCTGAACGATATTTTTTCTTTTTTTATATCCTTCCCCATTGAACAGAAAATAGTTCTGGCTCTGATCATTATTGCCCCATTGGGGTTTTTCATGGGGTTTCCGTTCCCTTGTGCCCTGGCTCTTCTGAGAGATACAGACCCTTTTTCGGTGCCCTGGGCCTGGGGGATCAACGGTTTTTTCAGCGTTATCAGTATCCTTCTTGCAACTATTTTGGCCATCATCTATGGATTCAACACTGTGATACTTATTGCGCTAATCTGTTATGCATTTGCCGGGATGTTGTCTTGTCGGTTCGCCAGGTAATCCGCTGAGATTAATCTTTAACTTTATTTACTGTAGGTTACATCAGAAATGAAATTCTCTAATACTGAATTTTGAAACCCGGTTATTATTCAGAGTATAGCCTATTCTGGTCATTTCAAGCCGAATCCCATCTGGTAAAGGAATAGTATAATCTTCCCAGAGGTCATAAAAACAAGTGGGACTTTTGACTCTCCTCCTTCTAAATTTTAAAAAAATTTCATTCGGTATTGTCCCATAAAGTTCCACAACAATATGTAACCGATGAACAATCACCGTTGTTCCCGATAGACTGAATTTTTTAATCATAAATCCTAAAAGGACGACCTGTATTGTTCAGCTTTTTTTAAACGACACAGGAGCCGGCTCTTGCTCGTAAGCCAAAATTTGGCACAAGGTTTCCTGTTAATGAATAGAGGACAAGTATCATGAATGATGATTTTTTAAAAACAGATAACGACTGGCGATGTGAAGAGGTCTGCACAGTAAAATGGGTAGAATGCATGGAAACCCAGGACGGTGCGGCTATCTGCAAAACAATTGAGAATAACTGCTATGAAGACTGCGATGAACGGTAGGCATAAAAACAATCCTGATTTTTATAAAAGAAGGTGAAGATAATGGAAAAATCAAGTCATGGAAAACGGCGAATGCCTGCAAACTTATGCTCATGTGTTGATGATAAAACCTCGACACTCCATATGGAATTTAGCATGCCCGGCATACACAAAGAAGATATCCACCTCAAACTACATGGTGACAGCTTCAACCTTGTAGCTGAAAAAGATGACGTTGAATATGTTTCCACAGGCCGGTTCTGCTGTCCCGTTGAAATTGACCATACAGAAGCCAAATATGAAAACGGCCTTCTTGTAGTCAATATTCCGCTAAAAGACCGCTGGAAAGATGCATTTGAAGTAAGCATTCACTGAATTGAAAGTTTTAAAATAAGAAGTGTTCAACCGTATCTAGAATACGCAGCCTGAAATACCAGGTACCATTCTGGGAGGCAGGCCATGGTCATAAAGGCTCTGGCCTGTCTCTGCCGAGCTACAGGTGCATCTATTCAAATCAAAATTTGCTTCATTCTCAATGATACCATCTGTATTGTTGAATTTTTAATGCTTTATGAATAATGCAATTATGGGCAACTTCTTTTTTAAAAAGACAAAAAAGGGTCGAAAATACACTCGACCCTTTTTATTGTTATTGATGAATAGTAGGAATTAATTGATTCCACCCCCTACAGGGTCGGTAAGACCCAGGGCCAGCCTTTTGGCACTGATCCGCTTATCCATCTGAGATGCAGCCTTTGCAAAATCCGGTTCTACCAGAAAACTGGCGCCAAAAATCTCTTCAAGCCCATTCAAGGCAATCTCTGTGACCAGTTTTGATCCTGTGATATGGGGTGGGGTACCGATATGAACAGGAATCCCGGAGGCCACACAATACAACCCTATGGCCACGGCTTTCTCCGAATACCATTCAGGAGACGCTCCCCAGACCGGTAGATCAGAAATATCCACGCCCAACGCATTGGCAATCTGACCACAGAGGTGAATAACCCTGGAATTATCCACACAGGATCCAAAATGAAGCACCGGTGGAATTTCAAGGCTTTCACAGAGTTTAGACAAACCCGGGCCTGCCATTTTTCCGCCTTCGGGGACCAGTAGTCCGGCCTTCCCGGCAGCTGTGGTAACACAACCGGTTGCCAGGACCAGAATGTCTCGTTTAATCAACTCTTTGGCAAGCCCAACGTTTTGAGAATCATGCTGAAATCTGGGATTATTACACCCCACAATTGCTGCAAATCCCCTGACAACTCCGGATTTTACAGCCTCCAATAAAGGATCAAGAGAGCCCCCGAGCATTTTTAACAGGGCTTCATTGGAGAATCCGCACATGATATTCACCGGGGAATCCGGAATTTCCACACGGGAATTATCCCGCCGGGCAAATGCATTAATGGCCATATCGATGATTTGACGTGCCTGTTCGGCCGCCTTCTCTGGCTTGAATGAAATATGGACAGCCCCGGTAAACCTGGCTTTATCTGCTGTGGTAATAAATTGAGTGTGGTAGCAGGCAGCTGCCTGGACCATACTTGGCATGATGCACTGGTAATCCACAACAACGGCTTCAACAGCACCTGTGACAATGGCAAGCTCGGTCATTAAATGATTCCCTGCCATGGGGATACCCTGACGGCTGAGCAGTTCATTCCCCGTACAGCAAAGTCCACCGATATTTATGCCAGTTGCCCCTGCTGCTTTGGCGCGCTCGATCATTTCAGGGGATCTGGCAGCAGCAAGAACCATTTCAGAGACAACAGGATTGTGTCCGTGAACCAGAATATTGACTTGATCTTTTTTTATGATCCCGAGATTTACCTGGGATGACGATGGTGTGGGTGTCCCAAAAATAATATCAGATAATTCTGTGCCGATCATGGACCCGCCCCAACCGTCTGCCAAAGCCGTTCGTGCAGAATGCAGCAAGGTACTGACGGCATCATTATCACACCCCATGTGGGTTCTGTGCATCATCTCTGCGATTTCGCGATCAATCCCCCGGGGAATGACATTAAATTTTTTCCAGATCTCCTGTCGTTTTTCAGGTACGCGTTTTACAAAGGCAATTTGCTTTTTCCGGCTGCCAAAATCATCAAAGCAACAGTCGGTGACCTCTTTAGCGATTTGCAATACAGGTTTCCCATCGGTTTCAATACCCATCTCATTTGCAACCTGAAACAGTTTTCCCTCATCATTTATGGAATAATCCGGTGCCCTGCCTTCCACGATGGCATCCATCACTTCGATAAGATCACGCCCATGATCAGAGTGTCCGGCTGATCCGCCGGCGACAAACCGGCCAAAATTACGTGCCACAATCACATCGCCATCGGCACCGCAAACCCCTCTTTGCATTTTTCCGTTTTCTTTCGGGCTGATTCTGCAAGGTCCCATATTGCAGTTTTTACAGGTCAAGCCGAGTTCACAGAATTTACATCCTGGTGTCTGTTGTTCAAACCGATCCCAGACGGTTTCCACCCCGTCTTTTCTTGCTTTGTTAATCATTTTTTGTGCATCTTTCCAGATACTTAACTCTTCTGCCGGCCTGGGTTGTTTTTCCATGGTAACGCCTCCTTGAACTTAACTGCATTTTACGATTTCGGCCCGTCCGAAAAACGGACTGATCCTTTAAGCACAGATAGTATTAGAAAAAATCAGAAAATACTGTCATGTGAATGACAGTTTAGAAAAAAATTATTGGGAATGGATTCCGCCCACGGATTCAAGGACAGTGATATCAGGGATGAGAAAGGTACCCCTTTCGGGTCGTTGGATCAGGCCGGCCCGGGAAAGATCATTAAGAAGGGTCGAAACAGTCTGGCGGGTGGAGCCGACAAGACGGGCGATCTGTTCCACAGATAAGTCAATTTTGACAATAACATGGCCATTGGCTGTTCGGGTTCCATGCCGCCGGGCTTCATTTACCAGCAATGCCACCAGTCGGGAATTGACATCCTTGAAAACCAGTCCGTCAATAATTGAAAAAGATGTTTTCAAAATGTTGCCAAGAACGCGGATCATGGCCTGGGTGACCTCCGGGTCATCAACCATTTTCTGCCTGAAGGTGTTAACATCGGCAATGAGAATTTCAATGTCATCCAAAGCCTGTACAAAAGTACCGGTATGAGTGGAATAAATATCACCTTTTGTGAGTATACCTAGATTGAACTCCTTGTCTTCATAACCCAGGTAAACCCTTGCCCGCCCTTTACTCACGATAAACACGCGATTTTCATCCGATCCAGGCTGGCAGACAAAGGCGTTTTTGGGGTGGCTGCGTCGGATTAAGGACGCATGTAATTGAGCAAACTCCGGCCGCTTTAAATGATCAAGAAGGTTTTCTTTTAAAAACTTCATTTGTTTGGCTCTCTTTTCATAAAACCATCAAGCAAAGATTTATTGCAGTGACAATAAATGGTGCCTATTTATACTTATACACAGTAATGATTATCAAATCCATTCTCTTCTGGCTGTCAGCCGGCTGACAGTTTTTACAAAATCGAGAAATAATACTAGAAGCCAACTCAAAAAAGTGATAGTCCTCACCTCAAGGTTACCTTCAGTCTGATCGAATATGAGTTTTTATATATTATATTCTTGAATCGTGAATAAAAAAGGCAGAGCCGCTTACGACTCTGCCTAATCGCGAATATTTGCTTTTAGTTACTATTTTTTTCTATTCAATCCTGCTAATCCCAAGAGTCCGAAACCGAAGAGGATCATTGTAGAAGGTTCAGGAACTGGAACAGTTTTTGAAGCTGTGATATTCAATGTCACTGTTTCCCCATTTCTTAAAATAATACCTCCTCCAAGGTCTAATGAAATGGTGGTGTCAGTAAAACTGACATCAGCCGGTGTCAGGTCTGGGTCTGCAACAGTTTCATCCAATGTTACATTGCTAATGATTCCTGTTCCACCCCAGTCCAAGCCACTAAATGATAGATTTGTTACGTTAAAAAAAGCCCAAGCGCCATTTGGAAACTCTGTAGAAAATCCAATTTCAATACTTGAGACACCAAATGTAGGATCAAATCTCGTGTTCCAACCTGGAAAAACAAGAATAGCGAAATCGTCAGTACCTGCTATGCCTGACACTGATATATTGGTAGGTTCGGAATCGCTATAGCTAACTGTAACATTGTCGCCAATTATTGAAGCATTTGCATATTGTTTGAACCCATCATAGGTAATTAAAAAGAAGCTTACAAATCCTGCTAAAAAAAGGGTTTGCATAATTTTCATCTTATAAAGAATCAGTTGTTTTTTCATTTGTCATATCTCCAAAACAGTTTATTAATTATCAAATTAGTAAAGTTGGAAACACTTTAATAAGATAGATTAAATGCATGAACCGTACCACATTGTGGCGGCAATGGAGAAGGCGTATTGATAGTAAAAAGAAGAATTATGAGTAATTTATTTCTCAGTAAAAAATGTCATTATATATAACTTTTCCTACACAATAGTAGTAATTAAATTCACACTAATTCATTTAAAATATAGGAAATTAAATTAATTAAGTTGTCTATAGAAAGTTATTTCAAATTAAACTTTATACATACTAAAATTGACTAATATTCTTACAATTGGAGCATGAGTTACAGGAAAAGTATAGGGTGCAATTTGCATCGAGTCGAGGAAGGCAAACTGACATAGTCCACTCTAATTTGAGACTCAACAA
>JANQLH010000298.1 GCA_028280735.1 SAR324 cluster bacterium
ATTTTTCTTTTGCGGCTTATGCCCTGATTGGTCATGGCACCGGAAAGATGGTCGAAATTTATGGAACTGACGAGCAGAAAGACCTCTTCCTGAAAAACATTTACACTGGTAAATGGGGCGGAACCATGTTGTTGACAGAACCGGATGCCGGATCTGATGTTGGTGCATTAACGACAACTGCAAAAAGGAATGATGACGGCACTTTTTCGCTCACCGGAAGCAAGATTTTCATTACATCCGGTGATCATGATTTGGTAGAAAACATTATTCATCCTGTTTTAGCTCGAATTGAAGGGGCACCGGCAGGAACCAAAGGTATTTCCTTGTTCCTGGTACCAAAATTCTGGGTGAACGAAGACGGAAGCATGGGAGAAAGGAACGATATCATATGCACGGCTCTTGAAGAAAAAATGGGAATCCATGGCAGCGCCACATGCTCAATGTCTCTTGGTTCAAAAGGGGATTGCAGGGGTGTTCTGCTAGGTGATGAAAACAAAGGCATGAGAGTTATGTTTCATATGATGAATGAAGCAAGGCTGGGCGTCGGACATCAAGCATTTACACACGCTTCCGCTGCTTATCTTTACGCGTTGGGATACTCCAGGGAACGGATTCAGGGTAGGTCTTTAGAAAACTTCATGAATCATGATGCCCCATCAGTTCCCATTATTGAACATCCGGATGTCAGGCGAATGCTTCTTGACATGAAGGTTTATGTTGAAGGTATGAGAAGTTTTACTCATTACGTGGCTGCGTGTTTTGACTGGGTCGAAATGGCCAAAACTGATGAGGAAAAAGAAAAATACAACGGACTGATTGATATCCTGACTCCAATATTAAAAACATATAATTCAAATATTGGATTTAATATGTGTGTTCAGGCGATGCAGGTCTACGGCGGGGCCGGTTACACAAAGGATTACCCCATTGAGCAATTGGCAAGAGACTGTAAGATCGCATCAATCTATGAAGGAACCGATGGTATTCAGGCAATGGATCTGCTGGCCAGGAAAATGCCGATGAAAGAAGGCCAGGTGTTTATCGGATTGATCAACGAAATCATGTCTATCGCCGAGAAGGCAAAACAAGCCAAAGGACTGGAAAGCTTTGGGGAAAAGCTTGAAGAAGCGGCAAATAAACTCCAATCCACTGCCATGGAGTTAGGTAAAAATGCTATGTCAGCCAAATTTAAAGTGGCGTTTGCTCATTCCGTGCCGTTTTTGATGGTGATGGGTGACGTGATAATCGCCTGGTTTTTGCTCTGGAGAGCAATAGTCGCCAGTGAAGCACTTGAATCAGGAGCAAAAAAGAAAGATATCTCTTTCTACGAAGGGCAGATTAAAAATGCCCAGTATTTTATGCAGACAATTATTCCGGTGTCTCTTGGAAAAATGGAGGCAGTTGCATTTGCCAGCGATGCACCGATTGAAATGGCAGAAGAATCATTTGGCGAGAAATAGAGCGATTCTGCAGGAGCAAGCATTTTAGAAGATATAAATGCTTGTTCTTTTGCTTTTTCCGCGTTTTTAAGAAAAAGGATTTACCAATACTGCATTCCGGCTTTAGTAATTTCCCATAAGCTTTCTGATACCACGATGAATTGCATGATATGAAAATCCCGGAGTGACATACATAACAGCACAGGTGCCTGTTCTAACATTCATTCCTTTTTGTTTAGCCAACTCAAGGGCTTCAGGTGTTTCTCTTTCCATATGAATCCAAACATCCCGAATACCTGCATCGGCAGCATTGGCGATCCAGCTTTCCGTCTCCGTTTTGGGAACTTCCAAAACGACACCATCGACTTTCTGTGGTAAAGAAGAAAGGTCTTTAAAGGTTTTTTCACCTTCAATTTCTTCGACACTGGGATCAATAGCGAAAACAGTTTTACCTAATTTTTTCAGACCAGTATACGTAAGCTTTGGAAAACCTTTTGCTTTGGTATGGCCGACAACAGCGAATGATTGATTTTGAAAAAACTGTTCGTGATTAGAGGGCATGTGGTATCCTCCTGTTTTTGGTAGTTTAATTATTACAATGGTTTAATTTTTTACTATTGTATTCGGCTTCACTTTGAGCATTGAATATTTACCAACGGATGTAAAGTACTATTAAAACAACACCAATACTGGGGCCGGGCACAAACAAACAGCCACAAGAGTTTATTTCCCAGTTTATAGGCTTATCCCTGATATGACTCGTCAATGTTTATCCGAAAGGTTGTATCTGAATCATTGTATTTTTCGATAGATATATGGCATAAAGTGACGGGATATAAAAAGATAAAACCTATCAATTGCTAAAAGTGTTATTTGGAATGAAAAACGGGGATTCATTCATTTTGTAATGCTTTGCTGAAAGTAAAGCTAATAACCTTAATAAAGAATATGTTATGAAAGAAACCAGGGATAAAGCCAGAGATCTAATGAAAGGATATTGCCGTGTCTGTCCTGTTTGTAACGGAAAGGCCTGCGTTAATGAAGTACCGGGCATGGGCGGTGTAGGTACGGCTCGGTCTTTTCAGGCTAATATTGAATCATTGGCGAACATTTCGTTCAATATGAGGGTGATTCATGACAACAACTCACCAAAAACAAAGGTCAACGTGCTTGGTTACGACTTGGATGTTCCTGTCATTGCGGCACCAATTGGTGGTGTGTCTTTCAATATGGGAGGCAAAATATCGGAAGATGACTATATTCAGGCTGTCCTGGATGGGTGCCTGAATAAAGGAACAATAGGATGTACCGGTGATGGTGTTCCTGAATTCATCCATGAGTCCGCTTTTAAGGCTGTTAAAAAACTGGAAGGTCACGGAATTCCGTTTATTAAACCATGGGAAGACGAAGAATTATTCCAAAAACTGGAAATGGCTGTAAACACCGGTACCAAAGTTGTTGGAATAGATATTGATGCAGCTGGTCTCATCACACTAAAAAAAATGGGACGACCTGTTTCAGCCAAATCTTCAACAAAACTTAGAGCGATCATTGAGAAGTTCCCTGTAAAATTCATTTTGAAAGGGATTATGACTCCTGATGCCGCAAAGCTCGCGGTAGATACAGGAGCTGCGGGTATTGTCATATCAAATCACGGGGGAAGGGTGTTGGACCATACACCTGGAGTCGCATCAATCTTGGAAAAGACCGCTAAGGCTGTTAAGGGGGAAATTGATATTCTTGCAGATGGTGGTGTTCGAACCGGTGGAGATGTCCTTAAGATGCTTGCTCTCGGTGCAGATGCGGTAATGATCGGAAGACCGTTCTCGGTGGCTGCGATAGGGGGATTAAAAGAAGGCGTTGAATCGTATATCGATTCCATAACTTTGGAATTGCAGCAGTCAATGGTGTTGACCGGTTGTGAAGATGTCAAATCCGCTAATATGACTCTGCTCGCTTAGTGAGAAAAATATCCGTGCCTCCGCAAAACAAACAGAGATCGGGTCTTCCCAAGGCTTACTCTCTTTTTGTTTTCTGCATTAACGGTCTTGGCTGTTGTCTGTAGCCGTAACAAATATTCTACCCAGCCGTCTCGCATTAAGGGCCTCTTTAAGTTTGGCATACAGTCCCCTTATTATGGGATTCTGACCGAGCTTCTTCGATTCAAACTGATTCAGTTCCGGATCCAATATTTCATAATGAAATCCGTCATATTCATTAATCAGAACGAGTAGTTTTTCATTGCCATAAGATTTAAAAAAATCCTCAAGTAACTGATTCGGGTTGGTTTTGAAATGTGGTTCAGTTGTAATAGACTCAAAATGGCTATATTCCCGGATTGCGAACTCAATTTCTGTCTCATAATTTTTTTTCAAACAACTCGGATTATCTGGTTGAATGGAACTGAAATCGAGGAAAAAAATCGAAAAAGAGGATCTTGTCACCGGCTCAAAACTGGATACATATAAATTACGAAATAGTTTTCGACTGATTTTTTGTGTTTTTTCGGAATAGTAATAAAACAAAGTGGAAAGCAAGAGGCGCTTGTCGAATCCACGGGGACGCAGGCAAATTACGAACGATTCATCAGCTTGTTCGTATTTTTCAATGTAGGGTGTGCGATCAACCTTGTATGTTTTTTTACTTATTGATGCCTCAAAATCCGTTAACCTGTGAACCGTTGTTGTCATTTGATCAAGCGTCCGAAGCTTATATCTTTCTTCTGAAAACAACTGCTTTTTTATAGCGCAGATCGATGTAGCGGATGTTGCTCCCTTCGTTAATCAGCTTATCCGTGGCTTTTCCCAGGTTTAGCAACTTTTCCTCGAATCCGTCAGAACCTAATTTCAAGCGAACCGCGTTGGGCATAAGAACCAGGACCATGTTTAACGGATCGGTAATATTAATCTCCGATACAGATTGTAATGGGATCGTTGGGTTGTTTTTCAGCAATTTGATAAGGTTAATCGCTTTTCGGTAGGTTTGAAGGGGAAGGTAATCCCCGGGAGCAGTGCTTTCGAATGAATCATTAACAATAACAGGTAAATTCCTGCCAACGCCCGATTTTTCAAAGGATAACAGCTGAAGATCGTTGCTTACAAGATACAATTCATCCCCGGCTTTTAAAAAAGCAACAGGATTTACTTCCACTATTTTGATATCAATTCCCAAGTTGGGTCGACGATGAACATTTGCCTTTTCGATCCAGGAATGTTCGGTCAGCAATCTACTTAATTCGAAAGTATCCAAATCGAACCATCGGGTGTTTTTGTAGATTGGCAAATAGTCAAGAACTGCTTCCGAAGTTAATACCCGATTTCCACTAATGTTGATGAACTGAGGCTTGATGGGCTTGGTTAGATAGGCAGGAACAAAGCTAAAACAGTATACGACCAATGACAAAATAATCAGCGTTAGGATTGACTTCATCGAGATGAACAATAACTTTCCTTTGCTACGCCCGATTTCCGTCTTTTGTTTGACCTGTGTTTTTGAAAGGTTTTTATGGTTGGGATTGTAGTCTTTCATTTTGTTTGGCAGCGTGTATTACTCTTTGAAACAACGAAATGATTGTTGTTTCAAACCATGTCGATAAACTGTACCGACATACCCAGTATTCAATATGGTTATCTAAGCCTGATTATGGTATGATTATGGACAATAGTCCAATAGTTAGTTTGGATTGGCGAATCTCATGGGTTACAATTTAAAATAAGCATCAGTTTGCTAAACTATGTAGTTGATTTAACGAGTAATTAGAGGATTTTCGATGTCGGGCAGCTTCATTAGTCACCTCCCTAAAGCAGCTCAGCTGTGGTCTGCAAAAGCAATAGCCGGAATCATAGTAGCTGACGGAGTGGTGACCAATGCCGAGTTAGGAGTTTTAAGAGAATCGATTGGTTTCCTTGAAGATGTCGAAAGCATCAATGAAATTGTGACGATGGTAAAAGACAGGGAGAAGCCAAAACTGGAAGTTTTAAAAACAGATCGCGGCACGGCAACCAAAATCCTGATGTCTTTAGCGCTAGTTGCTTTAACGGATGATAAACTTTCAGTTGCCGAAACTGATTATTTTAAATACATCGCAGGAAAATTGGGTTTTGAAGGCGGAATTGCCAAGGCTACTATTGCCTGGGGCAGGGAGTTTATTGCATTGAACAGGAAAAAGCAGTCGATCATAAAGATGGGTGAAGAATCCACCCCGGTTTACATTAACTATTAATCTCCCTGCAGCCCCTCAATCAAAGCGAGCACATTCTGTCCCAACACTTGATGGTTGTACCCTCCTTCAAGAATGCCAAAACAACCGCAATTGATTCGTTTTGAAGTTTCAAGGACCAGTCTGCCAATGGTTTTAAAATCATCAGTTTCCAAGACTCCACCCCAATCTTCAACATGATTATCAAATCCCGCTGAGATTCCGATAATGTCAGAAGAGCAGTCCTCCAGCACCGATTCGACCTCTCGCAGATAGATTTTTCGATCCTCAGTTTCAAAATTAAGAACCTTCACATACTCTCTTTCTTTCAGAATATTGACTGTGCCGTCTCCATAGTGCATATCGATGTCAAGGATAGTTGCGGATTCAATTTTCCCTTCTTGTTTCAAGGCTTCCACCGCAATAGCCATATTGTTATAGTAACAAAATCCCCAGGAGTTTCCTTGGGAAGCGTGGTGACCGGGAGGCCTTATTAATCCAAAACAGGGTTCTGATAATCCAAGTGTCGCAGATTGATAAGCGCCACCGGCAGCCAGAGAGGCTATTCCATGCAGTTTTTGCCAACGAACTCTTTCAATTTGTTCATCCGTATGCACCATCCTGATATAATCATCCGAAACAGGCTCGATCGGCAGAAATTCCACAAATGGTTTGATAGCGGTTACAACTGCTTCCATCCTGCCACTGGCAGCGGCAGGATCTGATGTGTATACTTCGTAAAAGTCATCGTGAAAAAAAACTTTAAATGCCATAATGGACCTTTTTTGGGATAGTTAAATTTTGGGAAAATTGGTGAAAGAAAGGATAGGCTTTTGACTGCAGTCATTACAACTGAATTACATGTTCGATACTTTTGTTATAGTAGGTAAGGCGAGTTTTGAAAGTCAAGCAAACTGATACAGCTTCAAAGTAATGAAAAAGTCTTTTATTTACAACAACATTGCGATTAAATTTGAGATAGACAGCCTGGCCGGTGAGTTAAAAATCAGTAAACGACCGCAATTCGTTAAAACACTTAATGACATGACAAACCAGCTGATTGACCTTGCTAGGCCAAAAGCTCTTGTTATTCCTGTCACGCCAGTTTTTCGTAAAGCTTCGATGCTGACGATTGATGAACATACCTTTCAAAGTAAGGTCCTAAAAATCAATCTTGAATCGGCAAAAAGTGTTTTCGCAGTATTAGCCACAGCCGGGAATGAGGCGGACGAGTGGAGTCGCTCTTTTGATGATGTACTCTTTAGGTATTGGGCTGACTATTTGGTTGACCAAGCTTTGGGACAATCCGTGAGCTTTTTGGAAGAGGAGACAAGGAAAAGATATAATCTGACCACCCTGTCTTGGATGACCCCCGGATCATTAGACGAATGGCCTATAGGTGAACAAAAAAAGTTATTTGGCATTTTTGGGAAAGACGCTGCCAAACTCAAGGTAGAACTGACTGATCATTTCATCATGCAGCCATTAAAATCATTATCGGGATTTATGTTTGATTCTGCCGATCCTTTTTTCAGCTGCCAGTTGTGTGATAAAAGCAAATGTGAAAAAAGACGTGCCGAATATGACTTTAAATTGGCTCAACAAAGATATGGACTGGAGTCCGGGGGAAATTTAGCAGGATTGAAACCGTAGCTGGATCGCTGATCCGACTGAGTTCAGGCAATCATAATGCAAATGGATGGGTATGCCGGAATAAACTCGCAAGAGTAGTTCTTTTCTCCTCTTTGCCCTGTAGACATAACCGGAATATTGTGTGTGTCGGATTCCAGCGTTACTGTTGGTGATATCGGTTCTATCAAAACGGATGAAGTAAAAAGAAAAATTGCTGCCAAAAGACTAAACAATGCTCTTTTCATGGGATAAAACTTTCAATCATTCACCGATGGGGTCTACAGGCCTTTAGGTCCGTACTTCACTTCGACTACTTACCCGTTAGATCCTAAAAGCCTGCAGATTCTGTATCATTAATAACGAACTGATGGTTTACTATACATTGGTTACTTCTGCATATTACTTGCCATACTTTGTTTATATAAAAATTACAGGTGCTTACAATGAATTGTTTTCCGGAAAGATCAAAATGGTCGCTTCATTCTGCTCAACATGGATGAATATGGCGGATTTGAATCAAAACGCGGTGGAATTTGGTGGATTATAGGTTATGCTTGAATGATTTGACGGATGAAAACGGCTATACGAATTATTGGCAGGGTAATGAGAGTGTTTTGCAAATCCAATTCACAATTGAATCCAACTCATCAAAGTGAAAAGTCGGAAGCGTTGTGTCTAACGCAATATCGGTAACTATGGCGTCTATTTCAAAAATCGATTCTTGATACAATGGGCTTTTATTGTTTGCTGATCGGACAACTTCAATCTTTAAGCATTTTTCGTTTTTAAATCCTTCCGAAATGACGAGATCCATATCGTCAAACCAGGTAGCTGCAAGTTCGTTTAAAGAGCTCTGGTAATTCGATTCGGCAAAAATCGCAATTTTTTTACCCGATGATACCAGGGTTCGATCACTGCCGGAATCACGATATTTCCAGGAGTCTTTTCCCGGAACATCGAATTCCACATCATGATGAGTGTTTTTAATCGTCCCGATCGAAAGGCCTTGTTTTTTAAGGAGAGGAATGATTTTAGTTAAGAGGGTGGTTTTTCCGGAGTTGGACCTTCCGACAAATGATACCAGTTTCGGGGTACTAGATAATTGAGTCTTCTTCTTCGGATTCTTTTTCACGTTCTTCCTGCTTTTGAAACAGCTTCATTTTGTCTTCGTGCTCGACCATTTTGTTCCATCTTTCCAAAAGTAGTTGCATCTCCTCGTTTCTTTTCAACGCCTTGTAGATCGTTGCAAGATAGACAAAAACGTCCTTATCGAGTTTCATTCGAAAAGCGAACTCAAATGATTCAATAGCCTGTTTGTAATCCTTTCGTTTTAGAGAGATTTTTCCACTGCGGATGTGTTCCTGGCGCCTTTTTTCGTTTTCTTCCTCTTTCAGTCGTTGTTGAATCTTTTCCAGCTCTTCGGTAAGCTCTTCTACTTTTTGATGATTTTTCATCAATTTGTAGACAGCAATCGTTTCCTTGATAGTTTCATGGTCCCTGAGAACCCTCAGTGCCCTTTCATAAAAGGTTGCGGCAGCTTTGAACTTTGACTCTCTGTAAAAAGCTTCACCTTTGATTCTGTAAATATCATGAATTTCCCGGAGTTGAAGCTGGGCATGTTTTGACTTGGGGTCGATCCTGAGGATTTCACGATAGGTTTGAATTGCATCTTCAAATTTTTCCTGGGTCATGTAGATTTCACCCATGCTTGACCAGACATTGGGATCATCTGTCTCTTCAACGACAATTCCATAGAGTTTCAAGGCCTTCTTAAGATTTCCGGACTCCAGATTTTCGTCCGCAATCCTGGTTAAATCGGAAAGATGATACAAACCATCGGATTTTTCTAAAAGGGAAGCACCGATTGTGAGGTATTTGGTTGAAAGAAGCCTGTTACCAGCCTTGCGATACATTAAGCCCAGGTTAACATTGAAAAAGCGATTGTTTTGTTCTGCACCCAAGCCTTCTACGAATATTTCGATGGCGCTTTTGACATCTCCCAAATATGTTTTGGCTATGGCGAAAAACATATCCAGATATTTAAAGTTTACCTTCTGGTTTTTCAAATTTTCAAAAGCTTCAAGAGCCGTATCGGGATCTTTTTTGGTTAGAGCATAGATCCCCATATTATACATGGTGTTGTGATACTCCTCTTTACCAGCTTCGGAAACATCTTCTTCCAGGTTTTTAATCATTTTCCTGAAATAATCACAAACCTGTTCATGGGACGGTGTATCTTTGGCTTGTTTTAACTTGTTGAATTCAAACTTCAGTTTTTCCGCTTCATGAATCTCACCTTCCGCTTCCTTTTCTTCCAAGGCTTGTTCCATTTCAGCCATCTTGTCCGCTCTTAGCTGCCTGTTCTTTTCGGTAAGTTCTTCGCTAATCGTTGTAACAATGTTTTTATCCCCTACAAACTCAGGATAAATGAAATCGTTTATCTTTTCGAAAATTTTTAATGATTCACGAACTTCGTTGTCAAACTTATCAACTTTACCCATGCTGGCGGCAAGATTGTAGAACGCTTCGGTATAATTCTTTTTGATTTTTAACGCGTGTCGGTAAAGATTGTTTGCCTGTTTGTAGTTTTTTTGGTGGCGGGCGCAATTACCAAGAGTGTTGGCAAGATGGTAATCTGTCTTGTTGACTTTGATCAGTATTAATCCAATGGAAAGCGCCGCTTCATGATCTGAAACAGCCACAGCCTCATCAAACTGCTTCTGTAGTTGTGAAGATGCATAAGTAGGTTCCAGTTCATAGGCATTCTGAAACTCAATCATAGCCTGCTTGTAAAGCTTTCCGTCAAGGAGTGACAAACCCTTTTTAATCAGTTCGTCCGTCTTTAAATGCGATTTTTGAATGCGGCTTTTTTTTAAGCTTTTTATAAGCATTGAAGCAGCTCGAAGGTTATTAACACGCGGGATGTTCTCTTTGAAAACGTATAAATTTTTGTAAAATGCCGTAAGGAATTGCAAAAAGCGTGCTTACTGGTCTTTAATAGCTCTAATTGTTAATGAATTGAATGGGTCCAATGTAAAAAGTAAATGAATACAAAATTATAACACTTAACTTACTACTACTTTTTTATTTTTAAAATTGCAATTCCCATTAAAGTTACGAGGAAAAAAAGTCTGAAATCACCGGATACAAGTAATTTATTGCCATTTGAGCACACTTTTCCGGCAATACAAAAAATGCTTTTGGAGAGATAAGTTAAGTCCTGCAGGTTTGATGTGCAAAGTATAAAAAAAAATCGCACTTATTCGATAACATCATTTGTTGTGGTATTATGTTATGATCCTTGACATGGCGCCATTATAACACGTAACTTTTATACATTACAAACCGATTACATAAAAACGAATTTCGTAGCAACATAGTAAAGATTTATAATATTAGTCCTAACAAACCATAGGAGATTTGATGGCAAAAGAGTTTTTATTCACTTCAGAGTCAGTTACGGAAGGACATCCGGATAAAATGGCAGATCAGATTTCCGATGCTGTTTTGGATGCGATGATTGAAGACGACCCAAGCAGCAGAGTGGCATGTGAGACTCTGATAACAACCGGGATGGTAGTTTTGGCGGGAGAGATAACCTCGGCGTCTCATGTGGATTTTCAAAAGGTGGTTCGGGATACCATTAATGATATTGGTTATGATGACTCAAGAAAAGGTTATGACAGTACAACCTGTTCTGTAGTTATTGCCTTGGACAAACAATCTCCTGACATAGCACAAGGCGTGAACACGGGCGAAGGGCTTTACAACGAGCAGGGTGCCGGTGACCAGGGCCTGATGTTCGGCTATGCTACTAATGAAACTCCTGAATTGATGCCGGCTCCTATTGCTCTGGCACACAAGCTGAGTTTGAGAATGTCTGAAGCACGAAAAAGTGGGGAATTGGAGTATTTAAGACCTGACGGTAAAAGCCAGGTATCCTTGCTTTACTCAGGAGGGATGCCTAAAAGAGCAGAGACAATTGTACTCAGTAGCCAACATGATGAAGTAGTCACTTACGATCAAATAAAAGCAGATTTAATAGAGAAAGTAGCAAAAAAAGTTATTCCATCAGAGCTGATAGATGACAAGACAAAATTCTTAATCAACCCGACAGGTAGATTTGTAATTGGCGGTCCCATGGGAGATTGCGGATTGACCGGTCGAAAGATCATTGTTGATACCTATGGTGGAATGGGAAGGCACGGAGGTGGCGCTTTCTCCGGAAAAGATCCTTCCAAAGTAGATAGATCAGCTGCCTATGCTGCCAGATATGTAGCGAAGAACCTGGTTGCAGCCGGAGCTGCGGATGAATGTGAAGTGCAAATTGCTTACGCTATTGGATTTCCCCAACCGGTCTCAATATCGGTTAACACATTCGGCACAGCCAAAGCGGACGAAAGCAAAATTGAAGGAGCTGTGAAAGAACTTTTCAAACTTACTCCTGCCTGGATTATTGAGACCCTGGACCTCAAACGACCAATTTACAAAAAGACCGCTGCTTATGGTCATTTTGGCAGAGAACTACCCGAATTTTCCTGGGAAAAAACAGACAGGGTTGATGATATCAAATCCGCATTAGGTTTATAATCGATCGAAACGCAGATCAATGCTTGTAGAAGAAATTGAAATCACAAATAAATTGGGATTGCACCTTCGTGCAGCTACCAAACTCGTTCAACTAGCATCCGAATTTGAGGCCGCCATCACAGTTTCCTGCAATGACCAGTCCGCTGACGCAAAGTCAATTATGGATGTGTTAATGCTGGCGGCTATTGTCGGGTCTATCATTAAAATTGAAGTATCCGGCGACAATTCTGAAGAAGAGCAAGACATAATCAATCAGATAGTTGCTTTGTTTAAGGATAAGTTCGGTGAAGGTGAATGAATTCAGCGGATAAGCTGATGAAAGATCGGAGAATTTGGTGACAACCTTAACTATCAACGGTAATACCAAGCTTTATGGCATTGTTGGTAATCCGGTCAGTCATTCTTTTTCACCCGATATGCAGACCCGTGCTTTCCGGGAATTGAACCTCAATTCCGTTTACCTTCCGTTTCTCATCCGGGACCATGATCTTCCAAACCTGCTAACGGCATTTCAACTGATTAATCTGCAAGGCTTCAACGTCACTGTTCCTTATAAGGAAAAAATAATGAATTATCTGCCGGAGTTGTCCGAAGAAGCAGAATTCATCGGTTCCGTTAACACGGTGGTTAAAACAAAAGACGGCTGGAAGGGATATTGCACTGATGGGAGCGGTTTTATCAGGGCGCTGAAAAATCAAAAAATCGCTATAAAAAACAGCAAAATATTGTTGGTAGGGGCAGGAGGTTCGGCTAAAGCCATAGCTTTTTCTTTGGTGAAGAGTTCAATTGCAAGGCTGCATGTTCAAAACCGGACTAAAGAGAAAGCAGAAGAATTAGTATCAAAATTGAAAAGAATTAACCAGGCAATAGAAATCTCAACCAGTCCCGGTGATCCATCCAATTACGATTTGCTGATCAATACAACATCCGTCGGAATGAAAGATAAGGGAATTCCCCTTGCTGAAGAGCAGATCGCCAAATGTAAACAGGTTATAGATATCATCTATAACCCGCCTCTTACTCCTCTTTTGTATAAAGCCAAATCACTCAACATTCCCGGCAACAACGGGATTGATATGCTCCTATATCAAGGTGTTGAGGCATTTGAAATCTGGACTGGACAAACAGCTCCAGTAGCAATTATGCGTGAAAGCTTGAAAAATTCATTAGCATTCGTTAAATAATCGTTATATAATTGAAATCAGTCGTTTTTCTCTGCTTATTAAACTCAATCCTCCCGAGTTAAAATCATGCTTAAAAAAATGTTTACCATTACCGGTTTAAAGATTTCAGCTTTTATCACGATTTCTATTTTTGGAGTCTATCTTTGGAACTATTTGAATATCGGATCAACCAGTTTTATAGAGTTGATAGATAAAAAAGTCGTCGATTTTATCCAAAGATCGCAAGGGACCACTCTTGAAACAGATCATATCGCAATTGTCGCCATTGATACGAAGTCGGTGGATTACTACGGAAGATGGCCATGGGGCAGGGATAAAATGGCTCAACTCCTACATGAACTTCAAGATTATTACCAGGTAAAGGTTTTTGGATATGATGTATTGTTCTCCGAGCCGGATTCTAATGATATTACCTCTGGTAAAGTCCTGGAGAGGTTTTACGATCTGGTTAGCAAGGAAAATCCTGACTCACGGTATTTTTTGGATCGCATACAAAAAATCAAGTCCGACGTGTATTCGGAAATGAACAATGACGCAAAGTTTGGAGCGGAGCTAAGCAAATGGGACAATATCGTCCTCGGCTATTTCTTTTTTCTAAATTCCAATCTGGAACAAACCTCTCATTTATCCCCTGAACAACTGGAAGAGTTTTCAAAGCGCATTGAAAACTCGGAAATCACGATTATCCAGGGTGCAGAATATTTAGACTATATACCGCTTTACGAAGGATTTGCAGTCGAGGCTAATATTCCCGCTTTAATTTCCAGCAAAAACCTAAGCGGGTTTTTCAACGTTGTGCCCGACTGGGAAGATGGAACCATACGCAGAGTTCCCTTGGTAATCAAATACAGGGATGCTTATTATCCATCTCTCGATCTTCAGATTTTAAGACGCTATTATGGAGACCAACCGATTCGCATGGTAGTCAACCAGGGCGGAATTGAAGCTTTTCATATTGGTGACAAGCGAATCAATACCGCCAGCGACGGTACTGTTATGATTAATTACAAAGGGCCTGAGTTCACCTTCCCGAATTACTCGGTATACGATGTGATTAATCACAATATTCCCAAGGAAAAGCTGAAAGACAAGATCGTGATGTTGGGTGCTACTGAGGTTGGGGTGTTCGATCTAAGAAATACACCGGTCAGTGCCGCTTATCCCGGGGTCGAAGTTCACGCCACGATCCTGGAAAACATGATATCAGGAGACTATTTCTATCGTTCCGATTTTGTATATTTTTTAACTGCACTGTTAATTCTGGTTTTTGGTTTTGTGGTCGGTATCATACTACCTAAATTGAGTGCAGCACCCGGACTCATTTTTTCCCTGGCCGTCCTTGGAGGATATATAGGAATAAACTCATGGTTCTTGGTAAATGAAAAGGCCTGGACCAGTTATGTCTATATTGTCCTTGTGATAGTTTTAAACTGGTTTTCAATTGTTATATTCAAATTTTTCGGAGAAGAAAAAGATAAAAGATTTATTAAAGGAGCTTTCCAACAATACCTCTCACCGAAAGTTATTGATCAGTTGGTTGATGATCCCAGCATGTTGACCCTGGGAGGTGAGAAGAAAGACATCACAGCTTTTTTCTCTGACGTACAGGGATTCTCCACAATTTCCGAATCATTAACTCCCGAAGAACTGGTGGAGCTTCTAAATGAATACCTTACTGCCATGACGGACATTGTTATGAAGTACGATGGGACCGTAGATAAATTCGAAGGAGACGCTGTCATTGCGTTTTTTGGAGCGCCCATAGCTTATCCGGATCATGCAACCCGGGCTTGTCTCGCTTCACTTGAAATGCAGGAAAAACTTGTTCATATGCGTGAAGCTTGGAGAGAACAAGGTAAGCATGAATTGTATGTTAGGATAGGGCTCAACACAGGCAGCTGTGTAGTCGGAAACATGGGATCTGCCTATAGAATGGACTACACCATGATGGGAGATAGCGTTAACCTGGCAGCAAGGTTGGAAGGAGTCAACAAGGAGTATAAAACCTTTTGCATGATCAGTGAATTTACCTATAAAGATGTAAAGAACACTATTGAAACCAGGGAATTGGATATGATTCGTGTGGTTGGAAAGAACGAACCGGTAAAGATTTACGAGGTGCTTGGCAGAAAAGGGGAAGTAGACGAAGAGAAGTTGAAGGCCTTCAAATACTATTCAAAAGGACTGGAGCTCTATCGCAAGCAAGATTGGGATGAAGCAAAAAAATATTTTGCTCATACCAACAAACTACTTGGTTACGACGGAGCATCTCAGGTCTTTTTTGATCGTTGCAAAGAATTTAAAAACGATCCTCCCGGCGAAACCTGGGACGGCGTTTATCAAATGCAGTCAAAATAAATCCGCATCTAATGCAATAATCGTTTCCTAGCCCAAGGTATCAACAGGGCTTCCTTAATATATTATTTGATATTTTCATCAAGTTACTGCATTGCCAGGAACTGGTTGTTCTTGTCATGATTAGCGGAAAAAACACTAAATTCGAATAAGGAAAACCAATGATGAGAGAAAAAATTGCTAATACAATAGCGGGGGGGCGATTACTGGTATCTGATGGAGCCTGGGGGACTTTTCTGCATGCCAAGGGTTTAAAATCCGGTGAATGCCCGGAACAATGGAACCTGACCCATCCCGACGATGTATATGAAGTCGCAAAAAGCTATATTGATGCCGGCTCTGACATGGTTCAGACCAACAGTTTTGGCGGATCACGATTTAAACTGGAACATTATGGTTTAGGCGACAAAACGTCGCAAATCAATGAAGCAGCTGCTAATATTTCAAGAAAAGCAGCGGGGGATGATAACTGGGTTATCGCCTCTATCGGACCTACAGGAAAAATGCTCGTTACCGGAGAAGTTACAGAGGAAGTACTATACGAAACGTTTAGAGAACAAGCACTGGCACTGGAAAAAGGAGGTGCTGATGCGATCTGTATCGAAACCATGTACGACTTGGGCGAGGCAACTCAGGCGATAAAGGCGGTCAAGGAAAATACAAACTGTGAAGTCATATCCACCTTTACTTTCCAACTGACCAAAAAAGGCGAATACCGAACAATGATGGGAACGACGCCCCAGGATTTCGCCAAAACGGTTATAGATCAAGGTGCTGATATTATTGGAACCAACTGCGGGAACGGTATGGAGAGAATGATTCCTATTGTCAAGGATATCCGTGGGGTGGACGCTCAAATTCCGATTCTTGTTCACGCCAATGCCGGTCTTCCGGTGAATGAGGATGGTAAAGACATTTTCCCCGAAACACCCGAAGATACCGCTTCGTTTGTAAAACCGCTGGTAAATGCAGGAGTCAACATCATCGGTGGTTGTTGCGGTACAACACCGAATCATATTACGGCAATAAAAGCTGCTCTCAATGATTAGCGCCTGAACGAAAATTCACTAACCCCAGTCCAGCCTTGTGCCGGATTTAGAAAATTAGCTTGAAGATTAACTTGCTTCCAGCCTCTGGCTTTCCTCACTCACCAAGGCTCAGGCACCATGTTCCGGAAGATTACGTCTGAGCCCTAGTTATCCTCCATTTACAGACTGTGCCACACTATTAAAATTTATGGTTTTTCTATTTTTATAGACAAAACAACACACTTGTCACCCCGGACTTGCAGACTGTGTCACAATAGGAAAATCTGTGATTTTCCTAGATTTAACAGACGTTTAGTCACACTTGTCACTCCGGACTTGATCCGGAGTCTATTCATGATTTCAGCAAGTTACA
>JANQLH010000388.1 GCA_028280735.1 SAR324 cluster bacterium
CGAATCCTCGGGGACATCCTCAAATATAATGGCGTGGTCCTGATCCGTCTTCAGGGTCTGCTCCCTTCGTCCCTCGCTACCAAGTATCATGAAAGCAAATTTAACCGGTGGCGGACCCAACTCCTGCAGCGAAAAATCGATCATCTTGTTGAGGGTTACATCGGAGATGGTTGTGATTAACTTGTTGATGTTTTGTGCCTTGGCACCGCTAAATATCATATTCCTGATCACCACGGGCAGTTGCAGGTCTTTTTCAATGATTTCATCGGGGCTTTTGGAAGTACTGATTTCGCGCACCAGGAAAAAAGGTGAGTTTTCCTGGGCCTTGATAAAATCATTGTTGGAAATCATGCCGATCACGTTGCCCGCAAGATTTGTGACCGGAATATGTTTAATGCCCTTCTCCATCATCATGATCAACCCCTCAAAAGCCATAGCATCTGCGGAAATGGTGATCAGGGGTACTGACATGATATCTTCCACCTTGTTTTTAATGTTATATCCTGCGCTAACCACTTTTTTGCGGAGATCGTTCCCGGTGACAATTCCCACAAACTCGCCATTGTCATTTTGGACCAGGATGTAACTGCAACCGTTTTCAATCATCAGGGTGGCGACATTTTGTATTGTCAGGTCAGTCGGGCAGGTAACCATCTTTTTGTTGAAGATGTTTTTAATTGGCTGACTGTAAAGATGCAGTGAATCGTCTTTAGTCTCAAATACCCCACTGATAACGGTGGAGTAGGTCTTGTTGAGCATTCGCTTTCCAAAGGTATCGGTGAAATACTCGGAAAAGACCTCATAATCATCGCATAGCTTCAAGAAGTAGCTCTTGGGAAGCAGATAGAAGTATGTTTTTTCTGTAAGTCGCAGGGTACGAACAGGTATTCCTTTGTTCAACAGCATGGATATGCCGCCGAACATTTGTCCTTCCGTCAGGATTCCGCTTAATTTCTTGTCGTTGCTTTCTTCAAAATATCTCTCCGCAGCCCCTTTTTGGATGATGTAGAGATAATCCACCGTGGACTGGCCCTGGTTAAAAAGCACTTTGCCTTTTTTATAATGGGCGATAAAAACCTGTTGGGCTATTTTTTCAATTTCCTCTTCCGGAAGAAAAGAAAAAGGATCCACCTGGGATAAAAACTGGTTGGCCTGACTGGATATCACAATGGATGAATAGGATTCATCATGCATCAGCTTGTGATAGATTTTGGCAAAGTAATCACGAAAAGGCTGGTGCCTGGCTGCAATTGAGTCAAATAATGAAGCGGGAATATTAACCAGTGTGGAATCCTGTTTGGTTATAGCTGTTCGTATGGCGACCCCGGAGTTCATTATTTGGGCAATTCCGTTACATACTTCTCCCTGGCTGACCAAACCGCTGAGAATCCGCTTTCCGCCCCGATCGTAAAACAACTCGATCAAACCCTCTTTGACAACATGAACGTTTTCAAACCCCGGTTTCCCTTGAACGGTTAGAATCGAGTCCGCAGGCAAGTCCTCCACAACAGCGGATTCGCTGACAAGTTGAAAATCTTCTCCCGGAAGGGAATTGAAAGGCTTTATTTTCGATAAAAACTCGGAAACTGTCGCGCTCATGTGGGTCCTGAAATTTTAGTGTATTCAAAGGTGGTAAAAGATATTACCAATTCAGTACTTATCTGCAGGCATATCCTTTTTTTACACTATCTTTACGCGAATATTGCCGTCATGGCAAATGGATTGGACAGGTCAAGTCATGGTTAATCAAACCATGTGAGGGACAAATATAAATAATTTTGAAAACAAGGATGGGCTTCCGGTTACCCATCCTTTTATTTTATCAGGTCAGCCACTTCAGTTTGCGGATCGTGCCATATATCCGATCGAATGCAGTACCATAGGGCGGGGCTATGGCCAGGGTTATTTTGGATTGCTTAAAAACCGGTTTCATTTTAGACAATTCTACAAAACCTTCGTAACCGTGATAGTGACCGATTCCACTGTTGCCGATTCCACCAAACGGCATATCGTGCTGGGCTACATGCATGGCACAATCGTTAACCGTGACACCCCCCGAAATCGTCTTGGTGAGTACCTCCTTTTGAAAGTCTTTATTGTTTGAATAAATATACAACGCCAGGGGCCGTTCATGGCGATTAATATAATCAATAACTTCCGAACTGTGTTTATAAGTCATGATGGGCAGGAGCGGACCGAATATTTCATCCTGCATAATGACCATATCTTCGTTAACGTTCTTGAGGATGGTGGGAGAGATTTTTCGATCATTTGCATTGAAGTTTTCACCCGGAAGCAGATTGATGATCTCGGCATTTTTGGACCCGGCATCTTCCAGGGTGTCTGTCAGCCGTTTAAAAGCCCTATCATCAATGACGCAGGTAAAATCCTTTGTGGAAATGTCGGGATAACGCTGCTTAACAATAGCTTTGGCCTCTTCAATAAATCGATCCACCTTTGATTCAGGCACAAACATATAGTCCGGTGCGACGCACATTTGTCCAGAGTTGATCAGCTTTCCGTGCATGATTCGGGCTGCAGCGGTTTTAACATCAAAATCCTCTCCCAGGATCGTGGGGGATTTTCCTCCAAGCTCCAGTGTGACCGGGGTCAGATTTTTGGAAGCGGTTTCCATAACGGTTCTGCCTACTGCCGGTGAACCTGTGAATACAAGGTGGTCATAAGGAAGGGACGAGAAGTCGTTGGCTCCCACACCTGGAAGAAATGTAACCAGGTCTTCGGAAATTGAAGCTGAAAACAGCAGCTTCAGAAGTTTTGCCAGATGTTGAGAATTAGAAGCCATTTTCAGCATTACCCTGTTTCCTGCCGCTATGGCGCTGGTTAAAGGACTTAATGCCAGAAACAGGGGGAAGTTCCAGGGGGTAATTATGCCAACAACTCCTTTTGCCTGGGGCATTATTGTGTTTGAAGCACCGGCAAACAACCATGAGACATGCCTTTTTTGGGGCTTCATCCATTTTTTTAGTTTCTTTAGGGTATACCGAATACCAAGTATTGCCGGAGCAATTTCGATTATTCTTGTCTCATGGAAGGAACGGTTGCCAAAATCAGCTGAAATGGCTTTGCAAATTTCTTCGTCATTATCCAACAATATCTTTTCAATGGCCTTTAAAGTCTCTTTTCTCTCCTTGTAGGAAACAAGAGGCTGTTTATTATAAGCGGCCTTTAAACGGTTAAAGGTTTCAGCTGCCGGATTTGCTTGCTGAATACTGCCTGCTTCCAGTGGTTTGTTCATTTTAAACTCCGTCAATTTTTTTGGGGACAGATTAGTGTTTTTTATAGTGAATCCTGCCAGAATTGAGGTAACCGTTGCCTTTGTAGATCAGACAGGACTTTATGCATTGGAAGGATATTCTGCAATTATTGTACTAACTAATATGATTGATATTGAGAAGTGAACCAACGCACAAACCCAGGCAGGATAACAAATCAATCAAGGTTTTTATCTGAATACTCCCCCCTTGAACCGGTTATTTAAACCACTGATTTACCTGAAGGTTTTCCGGCCTCAGGGATGTTTTGTTTTATTGATCCAAGACTGGCGGATTTAGTCCCTTTTGCAGAATAAACAATGTAACCCGCGGTCAGGAATGCAGCAAGATAATATATGGTTTGTAAAGCAACGATGGGGTCCTGAAGGTTAAGAGTGATGATTCCGATGAGTACAAAGGCAACGGCAATAGACGCCTGGGAATAGTAGCTTTTTTGAATTAGGTATTGATACCGGAGACCCGATTTTGCGATATCGAAGAATCGTTTGTTAAAGGTTAGTCTGAACAGCGAAGTGAAGAAGGAAATCAGGATCAAAGCCAAAAATAAGCGAATCAGGTTTTGATTGTCCCCAATTGAGCCCCTCAACCACCAGGAAACCCCGTAGAGAAGAATACTAATTCTGAAAAATAAGGTTTTAGGTAACCGATCGATGGAATTTTTAATGATAAAAAAAAGAATGGTAAACAGTATCATCAATCCGATCACCAGCAATCCCAAATCCCAGAAGCTTTCTTTGACGATCAGAAACATCGAAATCATCCAGAAATAACTTTCCAGATAGAGAAACAGGCCATCCAGAAGGAAAACGGGTTTTGAATGGTGGGTATCTTTGAATCTCAGTATTTCTATCATTCCAAGCGGCGTGGCCTGAACCAGCTCCTGTGAATGATCTGCCGATTGACGGGAAAAGAAAAAGGATATAGCGCCAAGTGCCGCAATAAGCGTTGATAAAAAAAACAATGAGCTAAATCCGAGAGTATCCAGAGTTAGGCCGCCTATAAAAATACCTGACTTTAGAAATAAGGCTACAATAATCTGCAGGTTTCCAAACTTCTCGCCGGAATTTGAGGGTTGAATAGTGTCGAAAAAAAGTATGCGTTGGGTGGTCCAAAACATCCCATTGTAAGCACCGTTTATCAATCCAAACACAAGAAATATTACCGGGAGCTTGTCCAGAAAAACCACAGCCAAAAGCAGGATTTCCAATATGAAGGAAATTAGGACAAACCCGTTAAGCGTGATTTTGTGTCTTAATCTGTCCCACATCCAGAGAGTCATGCAAAACCCCAGTCCGGTCAAGGCGATAAAAAAGGAAATGCCTGAAAATGATGTCCCTGTTTTCCAGAGGTAAACAGGCAGATAAAATGGGAACAGACCGATCAGGAAGGAATGTAATCCAATAAATCTATAAATGTGGCCAGGTTTAGCGCTCATTGCTCTTGAGTGTGGTTAGACGAATGACCTAAAACACCCCCGAATCTGCCAGTTGGATGGAATTCAATGTTTGGTAATATCGATCCAGGCTTTGTTTTTGACCGTATCTTGGGTAATCGTGCATTTTAAGGTAGGGTCTTGAATTCAGTTCAAGGAAGATACATTTTTGAGATTCGTGACTCACCTCTATTCCCTTTTCAAAAATCACATCGATACCAAAAATACTGGCATTGAAAGCATCCAGAATCTTCAGAAACAACTGCCTGTTTTCAGCCGCCACGTGTTCCTTGTCGATGGTTTCCACGATACCACCCGGGGCCAGGGCAATCTTATTATAAAGTTCGACTTGTCGTGATTTTTGCGGGATTGAATTAAGCGTCAGTCGCTGTTTTTTCAAAAATCTTTTGATCCTGCTGTTTTTTTGAATAGAGTGGATGACCGGATGAAGTTTCATGGCTTTGCGAATCTGGTTCTCCTCGTCGATCAATTCGGATATCGTGGATTTACCATCTCCGATGACAAACGGCGGGTATCTCCTGATTACCGACATCAGGTCTCCTTTTACAGCTACCACACGATAGTTTTTCCCTTTGAGATATTGTTCAATAATGGAGGTAGGCCACCAGATTTTGACCATGATTGCAGCTTTCCATAACTCCCGGTAATTGGTGATCGGAAAGTGACTTCCTCGTGAGTACCCGCTGACATTTGGTTTTATGACAACAGGGAAACCATGCTCTTTAACAAAGCGCACTGCTTTAAAAGGGCTGAAAAACTTCATTCCTTTGGCATGGGGTATGTTTTCCCTGGCAAAGGCTTCCCTGGCCTGAAGTTTGGTTCTGCTCTTTTTTCTTACATCCAGGGTGTTGTAATCGCTGCAACCATCCATAAAGATCTTGCTGATCCGGCGATAGATGAGTTTATTCAGTTTTTTCATGATTTTACTTTGTAATGCATGATCAGTTTTTTGAAGAAAATGTTGTCGCCCTTTTGATCTTTAAACAGTCTTGCAGTGTTTCTAGCCAGGTGAGTCATAGCGTGTTTGATGAATGTTACTTTTTCGTGCCATGACCCGGCAGTATCGAGCAAATTGAGAGGCATTGGTGTAAACAGGTTGATTTCTACGATATGAAAATTGCCGGCCGATAAATCAGCCTCCGAATCAGCTTTTAAGGAAGCTCGTGCCACACGGAAATGACCTATCCTGCCGACATGATCCCATAATCTCGCAAGCTCATCCTCGGTGAAATCCGGAGTTCGGTCGTAATAAGAACAAAATATATTGTGAACGCCGTTGATCGGGTATTGGCTTTCCTTGCTGTTC
>JANQLH010000456.1 GCA_028280735.1 SAR324 cluster bacterium
TTCTGTTTGCGTTTTGATTGTTTCTTAACTCTTCACTGGTTAACGATGAACCGACATAAAAAGAATCACTGAGTTCCACCCGTTTAATTTCACCGGAACTCACCCTCTGCTTAAACTCACTAAATTCAATAGTTTGAGGTTTTTCAGCAAACAGTGAATTAACAAGAAAAATCAAAAGGAAAAAACCGGCAAAATACCACATGTTAATTGAAAAAGGCGGACGTTTTTCAGGAGGCTTCAACCCGGATTCGTTGTCACTATTCTTTTTATCATTATCCTTGATGAGATTCGACAACTTGTCTCTTTTTATTCCTGCCTGATGTTCTTTTTTCGGGCGTTCAATCGTATCTTCCATGGTTTCTCCATTGAATCAACTAAGTCATTGATTTTCCGATCCGAATTGAGAAATTAGTACAATTTTCGGCCCGGTATTCTTATTAAAAACTGGTTAGAAATGTCATCACAGTAATTTTAAAACCTTGAAAACTGCGAAGCTTGTGCCAAAAACAAAACAGGTTTGGAACGGCCGGCAAGGTGATTTTGCGGGGGAAGCAACCCACGGGAAACCGGTCCGCTTTTCCAAACCTGCCGGGGTATCTCTAATCTGATTTTACTTCAATCTTGCGAACGTTTTCTTTTGGTTTTTCAGATTTTGGCAAAGAAACATTCAATACGCCGTTTTTGAACGATGCATTTATGTTCTCTGCATCAATTTCCCTAGGGACCCTGATGGAACGTTCAAATCTACCAAATCGACGCTCAACACGATAAAAGTCCTTATCTTTTTTCTCATCACCGGATTTTTTTTCACCTTTAATTGTCAACACATCCTCCTTCAGGGATACTTGAATATCCTTTTCATCAAGTCCCGGAAGCTCGGCATTGATTTCGATTGAAGATTCATCATCGCTAATATCGATTTTAGGCGAAAAAGAACCTGCTCGACCTTTGTTTATCAGCGAGGACGAAAATCGACCAAAATCATTAAAAAAACCGTCAAAAAGCCTGTCTACGTCTGTTTGAAAAGACTGAAACGATTTTGGTAAACCGGAGTTTTTATAATTATCCTTTTTATTGTTCCAGATTTCCAGATTCCTTAGTGTCATGGTATCTCCTTGGTTGAACTTTTATAGTATTAGTAAGCTGTGGACTAAACCACAGCTGTTCTATTAATTGATTTGAATATTCCGCGGTTGTGCCTCGGGAATCTTGGGCAGTACCAGAGAAAGAACTCCGTCTTCCATTTTAGCTTCAATTCCGGACTGATCGATCTTATTGGAAAGCTCGAACTGTCTTGTATAGTTGCCGACGTTATATTCAGTATAAAGCGGTTTGAGATCGGAATAATCCTTCATGTCTATCGTGCCGTCAATTTTAAGAACATTCTTTTCAAGATTCACCTCGATATTCTCTTTAGCCACTCCGGGCATATCCATAAAAACCAGCAGCTCCTTCTCATTTTCGACAATATCTGTCGCGGGGACATAACGCTTTAAAGGAGTTGTCTGTTCTTTTTTGGTTTCAAGCTCTTTTTTCTCTTGCATTACCAAATCTTTCTTTTGTTCAGTCATGATAACCTCCAAATGTTAAGTATTTATTCATTGAATGTTAGTTTTGTTTTGTCCTTCAGGCGACTTTGATCTGCTTTGGTTTATCACTTTCAGCCCTGGGCAGTACAACTTTCAAAACACCGTTTTGATAATCAGCTTTAATTGATTCCGTTTCTACCCGATGAGGAAGGCGAATTGTGCGATCAAATTTCCGTGTTCGCCGTTCAGCCCTGTGAAAACTCGCGTTTTCCGGATAATTCAGACTTCTCTCACCGGAAATTCGAAACAGGTTGTCCTTTACTTCAATTTGAATATCTTCTTTCTGCATTCCCGGAATTTCCGCAGTTAACACAACATCTTCCCCTTGTTGAAAAAGGTCCACAAATGGGTAAGCCCCTCTTGCCGTGGTGCTTTTTTCGAAATAATCATTTCGATGAGCAGCTTCGACAGCTTGTTGAACAGACAACAGAGTATCAATTGCATTTGAAAATCTAGCAAACATATCTACCTCCAAATTTTAATTTTTTTGAGAAATATATTAAAAATATTCTGCTTTTTTAAACGTTGATTTATTAATTGCATGCGACGTGCCAAGAATAATATTACAATATTTTCAGATATTTATCTTTACACCATGATTTACTAGGCCATTTTGGCTTGATTGGCAATAGATTTATTATAGCCAACGATATTTTTTGGCATTATTTGAATCAAGTTGGCCTAACAGAGAGCAAAATAAAAAACAAGAGAGCAGAAAAGGTCAGCAATGGAAAGAATTATTGCGGAACAGTGTCTTCAGAATGACCTGGGAAAACCTCAAATCATTCTGATTTTTATCCAATTGTTAATTGAATGGCGGTTAAATTACAGCAGGTTACAACCATTAACCTCTTAAGCGATTTTTTGACGGGGTGTTTGCGCAAGGTGTTGAAGTTGTTTATCGAAACTTGCCAAGTCCGTAGTTGGCATTTGGCAACTTCCTTCTCGGCAAATATAAGCCGTGGTTTTCTCCTCCAAAGCCTGGTGGCTGTATAAATAAGGGATATTCTCCCCCAATGTTTTCCGGGGATTTTTCTGGTTTGTCAGCAAAACCTGAACCTGTGGTAGAAAATATTGCTTAATCGCATTTAGAAAAGGTTTAGCTTCTTCAAGGCTGGATGGCGTGACGATAACAATCTCCACAGGTTTCACCATGGAAAGTTCAAAAGCCGAAAGCATTTCGGAATAACCTGCCAATCCACCGGATTCTTTACCTAAAAAGCAAGAAATTAACTTTTCAAATCGCGTTTTGTAAGTAACATCCAATGTCAGGATATACAATCGTTGTAGATTGCGGGCGCAAATTGAATTACCGGAAGGCAATGCCCCGTCATATGCGGGTTTTTCCCTCGTAATTAAGGTCTCCTGATCGTTTCCGGTCATATAAAAACCACCATTTTCCGAGTCTTCAAAAAAAACCTGAAGAGTCTGGTCATGGGTCTGTGCCAGGCTTAACCATTTTTCGTCCTGCGTAACTTGAAAAAGATCCAGACAGGCGGCAATGTAATTTGCATAATCACTTAAAAAGGCTTTATATTTTAGTTGACTATCTTTAAAGGAGCGGAAAAGCCTTCCCTCAATAGTCATTGAATTATCGATAAACTCTGCGGCTTTCACCGCCGCATCCACATATATATCTTTATTCAATAACCCCCCGATGACCGCGAAAGCTGAAATCATCATTCCATTCCAGGAGACAATTATTTTTTCGTCTCTCAAGGGCAATGGGCGCTTATTTCGTTCCTTGTAAAGCAGGTCGCCAATGGCTCTCAACTGCTGCTTAAGCTCAACCGGCGTGAGTCCGAGTTCTTGGGCATATTCAGGGATCTCTTTTTTCAGGAAAAATATATTACGTCCTTCAAAATTACCCGATTCCGTAATCCCCCAAACTTTGGTTAATAACTCAAATTGCTTTTCATCCACTACAGATTTTAATTCGGCCGGAGTCCAGGTAAAGTAATACCCCTCCTCCTGTTCTCCTTCGTCGTTGAGGCTGTCTGCATCGGTCGCGGAAAAAAAAGCTCCCGAATCCGCAGTCATTTCTCTTAATACATAATCAAGGATTTCAGTTGCAGTGTCTTTGAATCCCTCGTCCTTGGTAACCTGGTAGCCCTCTATATAGGCCTTGGCAAGTAGCGCATTATCATAAAGCATCTTTTCAAAATGAGGAACCAACCATTCCTCATCTGTAGAATAACGATGGAATCCGCCACCAACCTGGTCATACATACCGCCGGCAGCCATTTTTTTCAGACTGTGCACTACCATTTCCAAAAGCTCATGCTTTCCGGTACGCATATAGTGTCGCAACAAAAAGCCAAGGGGGAGGCTACTGGGAAATTTCGGGGCACCTTGAACACCACCAAAGCGTGAATCATATGCACCTTTATACATATTGGCGGCATTATCCAACAAAGAAGGCCCGGGCATAGATGTTCCGGCTTGCGGATTCAAATGCTGTTCAATGGCAGCTGTCAATTGATCACAAGAGCGCTGAATATCTTGCGGGGCATTTTTGAATACATGAGAGATGCGATCGATAATTGTTAAAAATCCGTATTGAGCTCCCCGGTCTCCATCCCTGGCCGGAAAATAAGTTCCACCCCAAAAAGGTTTTCGCTCAGGAGTTACCGCCACATTCAGCGGCCACCCTCCACTGCCTGTCATTGCCTGCACAGCAGCCATGTATACCGCATCAACATCAGGTCTCTCCTCGCGGTCAACCTTAATACATATGAACTTCCGGTTCAACATTTCAGCGACTTCCAAATCCTCAAAACTTTCCTCTTCCATAACGTGACACCAATGGCAGGTTGAATAACCAATACTGACAAGGATCGGCCGATTCAGTTCTTTGGCCTTTTCAAACGCCTCATCCCCCCAGGGATACCAGTTTACCGGGTTATGTGCATGCTGTGCCAGATAGGGACTGGTCTCCAGAAAAAGCCTGTTTGTATACAGTGCGACTCCTTCACTGGTTTTATGTTTTGTCCGGGGTTGATAGGCCTTCCCCAGTTTCCGGTATTTTGAAGAAAACAACTCTTTGAGCGGCCGGTCTTGAGATTCTGCGCCCGGCAGACGTTGAAAGGGTATCTCTGGTAAGTCTCTATCTGATGCTTTCATCTCGGTATCCCCTAAATAGGTTAAACTACTTTTTAAGGGATAAAACTGCAAGAATCAGGTAATTATATAGATTTCCGTAAAATTGTTGCGGTAATTTTCTATGAATCGCTCATGTTCCGATAATAAAGGAGGGTGTGTCTTGGTTTAACCGTTTTTACTCGTCCGGTTTATTGAGTTGATGGTTCATTGCAAAGGAAGGTATATCTGCAAAAGGCTTCCCGATGATTTGTGCAGGTACTCCCGCTGCAGTGCTATGGGGAGGAATATTCGTGAGAACTACACTGCTGGCGGCAATTTTGCTATATTCTCCAATTTCCACATTTCCCAGAATCTTTGCTCCGGCACCAATCAGCACACCTCTTCTCACTTTTGGGTGCCTGTCCCCGATGACATTCCCGGTTCCACCCAAGGTGACTTCATGTAGAATGGACACATCGTCTTCAATCACCGCAGTTTCTCCAATCACAACGCTTGTTGCATGATCTATCAGAATACCCTTACCAATCCTGGCTGCCGGATGAATATCCACCCCAAATAGCTCGGACATCCTGTTTTGAAGATGAGTTGCCAATCCTTTCCTCTCGTTTTTCCAAAGGGCATGAGCAATTCTGTAGGATTGAAGTGCATGAAATCCTTTAAAGTGTAAAAACGGCTCAATTAAATTGTACGCTGCAGGATCCCTTTCATGTATTGCAGCTAAATCTGCTCTAAACTCCTGGCCGATAGTTGAATTTACTTCAAAAACCTCGTCAATGACTTCTCTCATTATCATCGGCTGAAGGCTGGGACCGGATAGTTTGCCGGCCAGCAAAAATGCCAGTGAATCTTCCAGAGTTTTGTGATTGAGAATAATGGCATGAAGAAAACTGGCTAATATTGGCTCTTTGCCCGCTTCAATTTTAGCTTCCTCGTAAAGTTGGGTCCACATTGTATCTTCTTCCATGGGTCAAAGCCTCCATAATTATTAGCAGATTAGGTTTGCCAGTGATTGTTCAATGGCAGGGCAGGATTTTTATTTTGTGCAACGCTTGTGCGGAATCCCATTAAATCAGTTTGCTCGTTGTCATCAAGCTTGATAATGTAATCTTATTGTAAACTTTAACGATAAACACGGACTGTGGTCAACGACCATCTGTTTTTTCCCAAAAAGTTGATCACCGCTTTTCAAGATTGTTCCAATTAACCTTGGCATTCACCTCAAGCGACAAAACGTCTTCTCAGAGATACCGACCGGGAGCTTATCATGAATTTTTCCGATGAACAGTTGCAACGTTATAACCGACACATTATCTTGTCTGAATTTGGAACCGAAGGTCAAAAAAAGATCGCAGACGCAAAAATTCTGGTGATCGGAAGCGGGGGTTTGGGATCGCCTGCCTTATTGTATCTGGCAGCAGCCGGTATTGGAACCTTGGGCATAGCGGACGGTGATGTTATTGATCTCAGTAACTTACAAAGACAAATTATCCACACAACCCAAGGGATAAACACCTCCAAGGTATTATCCGCCAGGGATCGTATTCGGGCACTCAATCCGGAGGTTAAACTGCAGTTGATCGAAGAGTTTATCTCTGCAAAAAACATCATGGATACAATAGCTGATTACGATTTTGTGATTGATGGGACGGATAACTTTTCTTCAAAATTCCTTATCAATGATGCCTGTGTTTTATCGCAAAAACCATTTGTTCATGGCGGAATTCTCAAATTTCAGGGTCAATTAATATCTGTTATTCCCCCCAAGACGGCGTGCTATCGCTGTATCTTTAACGAGCCTCCTCCGGAAGGTTCTGTACCATCATGCAGCGATGCCGGCGTTTTAGGGACCGTTCCCGGGGTACTCGGCACCTTGCAGGCAACCGAGTGTATAAAATTCATCATCGGTCAAGGCACCATGATGACCGATCGCTTGCTGGTTTACGATGCCTTACATGCTACATTCAGCAACATAGCAATTAAGAAAAACAGCAAATGCCCTGTTTGCGGTGATCAACCTACTATTACAAAACCCGTTGATTATCATACGGATTTCTAAACTCCCCCGGGACTTATCCTGAACATGCAACACAGGCGACTGTAGGATCATCGCTCTCGGTCAGATCCAAATCAACTATGGTTCCAGGGATTGTGATTTCTTCAAGGTACTTCAATGCAAGACGTAATATACTGGTTTGCCTGAAATGTTGCTTGGGAAATGAAAATGGATGACCCAGGGGAAATCCCGTATAAACAGCTCGCGGGGGCTTTATCCGCCTGGTAATTTCCCTGGAGAGAGTAATGGATATGGTTGAAATTCCAACATTTTCAATTTCGCGTTGTATCAATCCGACCGATTGATTGCAAATACCTCAAGCAGGAGAGAGGACCACAGCGTCCACTCTATCCTCCTTTAACATTGCGGCAACTTCCGGTGCGGATTTTTGTAGCAGTTTATCAATCTCACTGTTTTGCAGATGTCCCATAAAAGAAAAATGGCGTTTGTTCACCGCACCAATTTCACCCGAACCGGCAAGGTTTCTCAATGGTTCTATGGGAAACACAACATTGATATCTTCATCGGCATCCTTATGCTCATAATAATTATGGGTGATCTTTAGACGGCTTACATCCGTGTCAGCAGCTATTTCCCGATAGGTGTGGTCTCCATTGGGCTCATCCATATTAAACGCTTTTTGGGTTCGTAAATGAACTCCTCCTGTGGTAATCAGGCTGACATTACAGTCTTTAATCGGTTTATTTAGAGGATTCCAGGGAGAATCATCAAAAACAGGTCCCCGGCTTTTTTTTTCCCATGCTCTGAACAATCCAGGATGACGCGTCAGAATCCTTGCAATTGCCTTGTCTTTAACTTGTCTTAATTTGGAAATCATTAATTATCATCCTCATTAATTATTTAAATACCCCTGCTCGCTCAGGTTTTATTCCGCAAACCTTAACCGGCGGCCTTACTGCACAAACAACCATGGAATACTCTTTTGCTTTGGTATGGATACCGGTAGCAAACTACATTCTGCAGCAAAGCAATAGAAAACCAAAAACAGATACCTTAGTGTTCGTTATTTATCGACAGTAAGTAAAGTCATTGAAAACCAATCCGATATAAGCAATTGATTTAAAAGAGTAAACCACTCCGGGTAAAAAAGAATGGAATTTTCTGTTTATAGTGAAATCAAAACAACAGAGTTTCCGTGGCTATAAATAAAGGGAAATACACGAATCCCTAGCAAGCAGGCCAATTATGAGTAAATTGTTCACAAAATCAGAATACAATCAGGCATATCGATATGCGATTTCGCTATGCAATGATCCGGATGAAGCTTTCGATCTCTTGCATACTTCATTTGAAAAAATACTAAAAAGAGGCGTGGAGCATCTGGATAATCCCAAAGTTTATTTATTCAGAATCATACGTAATGAATTTATCGATCGTTATCGCAGGCGCAAGAAAATGCAATTGAGCGAATTTAACGATGAACTGGCTGTTGTTCAGCTTGATGAAAACCAACTGGAAAAACTGATTATCAACAAAGATGAAGTCAGTCATATTCTGGCTGACGTTAATCCGATCGACAGAGAGTTGCTTTATTTGTCGGTTGTTGAGGGATACAGCATTTCGGAGATTTCGGAGTTAAATGGCACGCCCAGGGGAACTCTCCTCTCCAAGCTGCATCGATTGAAATTGAAAATAAGAAAGAAATTTCAAGCCAATACAGCGGAGAATACAGGATGAAATCAACCTTAAAAGAAGCAACCAATGAATATTACAATTCCTTTGAGCTTTCCTCCAAACAGCTGAATCAATTGGAATCCTTGGAAAGAGAACATCATTTTCAAGCCTCAAAAACATCAGCGAACAAAAACTGGTTTCTTCCAGTTGCAACCCTGGTAGCAGGCATTTTCCTGGTTATGTATTTCAGACCTGCACCGGAACCGGAAATGTACCCCAACGTACTGGCCACCGAAATTGCCTATAATTACAATAAAACCCTGTCACCGGAGTTTCAGGGCAGATCCATACCGGAAATAAAACCTCATTTTTCAAAACTGGATTTTCAGCTTGTTTCTTCACAACATAACAAAATATCCGATTTCAAGCTGATCGGCGGACGCTATTGTTCAATAAACAAACAACTTGCCGCTCAATTAAAACTGGTTGGCAATAATAATAATGAAACACTCTCTTGGTTTCAACTTCCGCTACCCAGGGATCGGCAAATGATTGAAAAGAGTACTGAGATCTATCACAACGGAGTAAAACTGGTAATGTGGACTGAAAAAGGCGTGTTGCACGTTTTGGCCGGAAAGCATTAACCATTAGGACCCCCAAACCCCTGTAGAAAACTGATTGCGGATGTTTCCTCCTTTTGACCGCAATAATTGACGTTCCCCAGCGTCAGTTTAAAACCACTTTGTCATCAACGATTTTCTACAGGGGTTGAACCTCTATAATCATTTAAAACGTAAAATCAGGAAACTATATACCCCCTTGCCAATTCTTCATATTCCCTGACCTGCTCTTTTTTCCATTTCTTGCCCATGCCCAGTTCTTTTGCCATCAGGTCCGCAACCACAGGAGCTGCTTCAACACTCGCCCTGGCGTTTAACAACAGGCAGCGGGTTCTGCGAGACAAAAAGTCTTCAACGGTTCTTGCCATTTCATGCCTGACGGCCCAGACAACTTCTCCGGCAGAGGTTGAAAACTCGGGAGCAAGCTTCTCAGAGTATTCTTTCTTTTCGCGGAAGAGATCCTGAATTTGCGGGGCATCAGAACCATATAAAGCCAAATCCCCAAATCGTTCCGAATGCTTGTGGTAGCCGTGGATATGCAGGTTTTTCGTCACACACTCACGTGACTCAAGATGTGCAATCATAGCTGCCTGTTTCACCGTGTCCTGGGCCATTTTACGATAGGTGGTCCACTTTCCGCCTGCAATCGTAACCAAACCTGATCTGGAAATACTCAAGGAGTGATCCCTAGACAGAGCTGCTGTTTCCATGGCGTCTTCACCGCTGATCAGGGGCCTTAAACCTGCAAAAACACTTAAAACATCGGCGCGGGTCGGATCTTTGGTCAAGTATCTGGCTGCATGAGTGATAACAAAATCTATTTCCTCTTCTTGTGCCAGCGGTTCCAGATCGGATCGATCAACAGCGGTATCCGTTGTTCCCACCAGCACTTTGTCATGCCAGGGAATCGCGAACAAGACTCTGCCATCATCGGTATGAGGGACCATAATCGCACTGTCTCCCGGCAAAAAGGACTTGTCTAATACGATGTGTATGCCCTGACTGGGCTTAACAAGTGGTCTTGCGTCGTTAAAATCCATTTTTCTGATGGCATCGCTAAAGACGCCGGTCGCGTTAATCACCACCTTTGCTTTCAACTCGTATTCTTTTTCAGATTCTTCATCCCGAGTTATGACACCACAGGTTTGACCATCTTTTTTAATTAAATCAATAACCTTGAAATAGTTTAACAGCGTACCTCCCTGCTCTGCTGCTGTTTGAGCCATGTTGATAACCAGTCTGGAGTCATCGAATTGACCGTCGTGATAGATAACTCCCCCTCTCAGTCCCTTTTTTTCTACAGTAGGTATATGTTTGATGGTTTTCTCCTTGGAAAGGTTTTTGGAGGCTCCAAACCCTCTTTTCCCGGCCAGCACATCATATAGTTTGAGGCCGATACCATAAAAGGGGCCTTCCCACCAATCATAATTGGGAACAACGAACAAGAGGTTATGTACCAGGTGAGGAGCATTTTCCAATAGCAGTCCCCTTTCTTCCAAGGCTTCCAGCACCAGTGAGACATTCCCCTGCTGCAGGTATCGAACTCCGCCATGTATTAGTTTAGTGCTCCGACTAGACGTACCCTTGGCAAAATCACTTTGCTCCAAAAGCAGAACCTGGTATCCTCTCGATGCTGCATCAATCGCAATACCTACACCGGTTGCACCTCCTCCTACAATGATGATATCCCATTCTCCTTTATTATCTTCAAGCCTTGAAATCATCTCAGTACGTTTCATAAAGTTGCTCCTCCCTGGTATTTGGTTAGATACCCATTGTAAATACAGTTTTGGGTCAGCACAAGGCCTCTGTTTAGGGTTTATAGCAAATAGTCCTGTTGGATTGTTGCCGGTTTTCCGATGATGGTTTAAACTCCCTGCGATTTCAGTCTACAATCTCTATGCCAGATGATTGACTGGTGTCTAAACGAAAACCAGTTTAAACCGTACCAATAAAATCTAAAAAGCAACTTGATGCTTCGGAATTCAGTGCTTTCAGTGATCAGCTCTCAGCCAGTTTTTGTTGTAATTTTTTATGCATTATGCTGGCGGCTGATAGCACCTTAATTATCAAGCTGAACTTCGGTATCTATCACAAGGCTGGATAAAGGTTTAGCGATTTTCCGTTCAGACACTTACTATCTTCAAATGTAATTCGGGCCGTTGGTTTTTATTCTTGTATAGTTCGCCAAAAACCTGCAAACTGTCGGCTTATCAACCCTTTAGACAAGACCTAGGGATGAGTTCCGTACCCGGTTATAAAACTCCGTTTTTCAGTTGTTATAAGTCAATAGGCACGAAAAAATCCAACTTTAATTGCAGGAAATATATTGAAACGCTCACTATCAATGGTTACCATACAGACAATCGTCCATCTACTTGCGGCACTTATCATTTTTGCTCTTTGTGGAAGTTAAAAGCCCCTTGATAACAAAGACTTATATTTAAGGGCCTTTTCATCTATCCCACAAAGTTGGCCTTTCGCGCCTTTGCAAAATTTAGTGATGACTGGTTTGCCATGATTTCATGAGCCTACCGGACTATTTCCAAAAAGGGTTGGAGTAAGATTTGTCAATCAGTCCAAGATTGCTGAATTCATTTGCTTTATGGTTTTAAACGTATTTCAACACGAGTATTTTGGTTTTTATCTACAGGTATGATGAAAGACGATGCTCATGATCGACACAGTACAGTGTTGTATCATCTTTAGCTGAATCGGACGCTTTCGATCAGTAAAGTTATTGAATCTATAAATTAAAACCACGGAGATACTAAATGGGGAGAAATTACAATTGGTTTATCACTGTGATGTTTGGCCTTTTCACAGTGATGCTGCTAACATCTGATGGATTTGCAGACACGACTGCTGCTAATGGAATGCCGGCAGGTTATCCCACCTGGTTCTGGCCCACCATATTATTTCTTGCAACCTTTGTTATGGGTGTATTTGCCGTACTCGGCGGAGTTGGTGGTGGTGTACTTTATGTACCTATAATTAGTGGCTTTTTTCCGTTCCATCTTGATTTTGTAAGAGGTGCCGGACTTCTTGTAGCTCTTTCAGGTGCTTTGGCGGCAGGTCCCGGACTGTTGAAAGCTAACCTGGCAAGTTTACGGCTTGCCATGCCTTTGGCTTTAATTGCCTCAACCTGTGCTATCATTGGCGCAATGATCGGCCTGGCCTTACCAACGAATGTTGTTCAGATCTGTCTTGGTGCCACTATCCTGGGGATCTGTGTTTTAATGCTTACGGCAAAAAAGTCTGAACTCCCGGACGTGCCAAAAGCGGACAACCTTTCCACAGTACTTAGAATCTACGGTGTATATCGTGAAGACAGCACTGGTGAAACAATCAACTGGAAAATCCATAGAACTCCGGTTGGATTGGTTCTTTTCGTCGGCATTGGAGTTATGGCCGGCATGTTCGGTTTGGGTGCAGGCTGGGCGAATGTCCCCGTATTGAACCTGGTTATGGGTGCTCCCCTCAAAATCAGTGTGGCAACCAGCAAATTCCTGCTCTCAATTACTGACACTTCCGCAGCCTGGGTATACTTGAATCAAGGTTGTGTGATCCCAATGATGGTTGTTCCTTCACTGGTAGGTATTATGCTCGGTTCCTTTGTTGGTGTAAGAGTTTTGAAAATTGCCAAACCTACTTTTATCCGTTGGATGGTAATCGCCATACTGGTATTGGCTGGAGCCAAGGCTCTTTCCAAAGGCCTGGGATTCTAATTCCGAGATACGAACGATGAAACCTCGACTATTCAAAATACTCTGGAGGAATTTAAATGACAGAAGACAACAACGCTTCCCTGGAAGCAACCCCGGAACAGGTGCTCTACGCTAACCTTTTAAACAAAGGTATGTTGATCGGATTGATCATGCTCTTTGTGACCTTTTTCCTTTATATACTGGGTATTATGAAACCGTACATTCCCATTGAAGAGCTTTCCAACTACTGGGGCCTGAGTGTTTCGGAATATCTGAAATCAGCTGATATTCCGACCGGATGGGGCTGGGTGAATATGCTGGGATTTGGAGACTTTATCAATTTTCTTGGTATCGTAATCCTTTCCGGTGTTACCATTCTTTGCTACATTGCTATCGTTCCCACTTTGTTAAAAAGCGGTGACAAGGTTTATGCTGTTTTGGCTATGGCAGAAGTCGCCATTTTAAGTCTGGCTGCAAGCGGAGTTTTGGTCGCCGGTCATTAGAAAAAGTTTGAAACCGGGAGTAAATTCCTGGTTTCATTTGTCATATAGATCACTAATCCTGCTGAATCTGTTTCGTCAGATCCGGCAGGTTAGCAACCTCTCCTTTTTAAAACTGCAATCGTAATCAACCTGAATCAACTCGTTTCGAGAATCAGGGCAACAATCACGTTGCTAACCACCTGATCAATAAAATCAGTCAATAGTGCTTCCACCATTACAGCCGTATTGCTAATCAGAAAACTACCTGCTGCAACCGCTATATTAGCCTGCTCCATCCGAACAGGAGAAGGACGAACATATATTAATAGGTTTGCTTCCCACGAATGCTAAAAAAAACATAAAAACGTAGGTCCACCCCTTTCCGATGATATTCAGATGGAACGGGAAGAAAGATGCTGAATTTATTCTTTGACACTTCAGCCCTGGTCAAACTCTTTCACCGGGAAGTCGGTTCCGATACGTTAATGAAGGCCTTAAGACAGCATGACCTCAACCTGTGGATGTCTCAGCTTGCAAGACTCGAGTTCATCAGTGCCTTGCACCGTCGATTGAGGATGGGTGAGATCACCGCTGGCCAATTGAATGAGGTTTTGGTTCTGTTTGAAGATGAATGGCAATTGTTTCGAACAGAGCCTTTAGGTCAAGGTGTTATTGAGGAAGCAGAGCAACTCATCAAACAACACTCGAAAACAGTTGGACTACGGACATTGGATGCTTTGCATCTAGCCACCTTTCGCCTCATCTCCCAAAGCAGTTGGAAGTTTGTTGTTGCTGATCAAATCCTCTTAAAAACAGCCAAATCTCTTGATATACCGGTTTTTAATCCACTGGAAGATGATGTTGCCAGTTTGATATAAACCGGTCATTTCCTGCAGGCCTGAGTACGTGTTGGAATCTTCTCTGAGCAGGACACCCGCACACCTGACAGAGCGAAGAAGAAAATACGTAAAACCGGCTACCCGGATGGCATGATCTTCTTCGCATAAAACACATGCGCAGCATTCCATACACGCATTCTCGCCAACTTTATTGACCTGACTGTGCCAAGAGATAACTTTTGTTCATTTTGATTCACTGCAATTGATTCGTTACCAGGAAAGACAACTGGTTTGATTTAATTCCGGGTTTTCGAATCTTCATTGAGTTCGCAACTGAAGTGGGGATTGGATTGTGGAGGAAATCAGTCAATCTCACAAGGTCACAAAATCTTGAAAATTCAACCTGATAAAAATTTGCTATTTTTTTTTCAACCTTGGCCTTTTTGACAGGATCGACTAAAATTGTATTAACAGACTTCCTTTTTCACCGAAAACTGTGTAACTCATAGAAAATCCGTGCAATAATCAGAAGATTAAAAAAAAACCGGATCAAGATTATGAAAGCAAATAACACGTTGTACCAGAGGATGATCAGCGCCTTTAATGTGGATGGATTCGAAATCCCCACAACACTGGTGAAACTGTACAAGAAGAACCAACCGGTGCCGGACGAGGTCAAAAAACATCAACCGGATACGATAACCATCACAAGTTGCCAGGCGCATAAACAAGCTTCCATCGGCGATGCCGTTTGCCTGACCAGGGAAAATATTGGTTGTGTGGCTGCAGCGATTAGTCTTGGACTAGCCGATGAGAACGAAACCGAGCCGCTCGGTGGTTCCAGGGTATATACCGACATAATGAAAGAACAAGCCAAGGAAAAGGATCAGTTCAAGGCGCCAACACCGGCAGAATTTACGGAAGGTTTGGTTTATGCCTGCAAAGCCGCCGGCAGACAGGATTTCAGTTTATTTGGTGAGGAAGACAGCGGGCGTTTCAAAGATGTTGAAACAGCGAAAGCCGCCGTTAAAGAGATGGCAGCCATTCAACCGGCAGATATACAGGCTGTATTTTTCTATTCTCCCGATTTTGATGATCTGGACATAGAACCGGATGTCGTGCTGATGAGCGTGAGACCTGTTGAATTGACCCGAATTATTCAGGCCTATCAATTTTCCACAGGCAAGCGGGTGAATGCAAGCATGGGCGG
>JANQLH010000474.1 GCA_028280735.1 SAR324 cluster bacterium
AATCGGGTTTCGGCGCATTCAATTTCTATCCTTTCCAATGTTCTGGGGGCGGATGACCATTGACAAGCAGAAAACAGGAGCAATACCAAACAACAGATCACTAACTTTTTCATAAAGTCTGTCTTTTTTTTTAATTACAGGTTGCTGATCTCAACAATGGGCAAGCTATTATGCTGCCACAAGTTAAGATATGCAAAATGAAATCCTCAATAGGACTCAATGCATCGATAATTGTCGGGTAAAAAATGCAATCTTTAAACCTCCCTGAATTTAAGTTGCGAGTTTCGATCCATTTTTCGCATTGCTCCTTATTACAAGCGATTATACCAAGAACCTGCTTTACATGATTTTAATTAAAATGCTATGACATAGAATATTCTAATTATAGAGGAAAGTCCGAAACCTTCCGATTCATAGGATTTTAGATAAACACTCTGAATAAAAATAAAGGTTTATTGTTATGGATCTAGCTGCTCTAATCGGGACAATAGGTGTCTTTTTCGTGTTTGTAATGGGGTCATCCTCTAATTTTACAAACATGGGTGGTATTGCCTTAATGTGGAGTGCTCCAAGTGTTATCATCGTATTGGTTGGAACCCTCATGGCCACTATCGGCTCTTACCCTTTGGAAGTCATTGCCGGTCTGCCCAGATCGTTGGGAAAGGTCTATCGGTCGAAATCGGTTCCCTTAATCGAAACTCTTGTTATCATTGTTGACGTTGCGAAAGTCGCTCGTAAGAATGTTCTGGCAATTGAAGATTCACTGCCCAGCATAGAAAACGAATTCCTTAGGAACGGATTGCGATTGGTCGTCGATAGGGTAGATAGAGAGCTGGTCACCGACATCATGATGTCTGAGATGAAATATGCGGATCAAAAACGAAGCCTGGATCAGCAGGTTGTGAAGCTGATGTCCACCTACTCACCGGCATTCGGAATGATTGGAACGCTGATCGGATTGATTCTCATGTTGGCTGATTTAACTGATCCAAATTCTATCGGGCCCAACATGGCTATTGCTCTTATCACGACGTTATATGGAGCTTTTTTATCGAACGGTGTATTTCTACCCTGGGCTACGGCATTGGATACGGCACGCAAAAATGAGCTTGTGCTTTATGAAATGGTAAGAGACGGGGTGTTGTTTATCGAAAAGAATGAGCGGGCAGAATTTATTGAACAGGATTTGATGAACTACTTGACACCTGAATTAAAAGCGAAATACGAAGAGCTTAAATTCAGCAGCGATAAAGGTAAGTAATGGCTGTACAAGAAGAAGTCGAATGCGAATGCGGGGAAGAGCGGGTCGAGTGGATCTATACTTATGGAGACATGGTCACATTGTTGCTCTGTTTTTTCGTGTTGCTTTTTGCCATGTCCAAAACAGATGAAGAAAAATTTAAAGCTATTTCAGCGTCTTTTCGTGGCGGCCCACCTGCCTCTCCTTTCATGTTTACCGGTGCTCCCACACCGATGGAAAGTTTGGAAGATAATCTCAGGAAAGCAGACATTGCCGAGGTTACAGACATTACCATGGATGACAGGGGAATCTCAGTATCATTTAGTGATTCGGCCGTATTTGCTCCCGGTTCTGCCGAACCCACACAAACCGGGGTCGATACCATTGAGAAATTTGCCAGGATATTGTACGCCATACCAAATAGAATCATAATTGAAGGGCACACGGATAACGTTCCGATAAACAGTCCTACCTTCCCTTCCAACTGGGAGCTAAGTGGCGCCCGAGCAGGTTCGGTTGCTCGTTTGCTGGAAAGTTACGGAATCGACAGCAGTCGCATGGAACTTGCGGGTTATGGGGATACCAAGCCAAAAGTGTCTAACGACAGTCCGGCACTTCGAGCCATAAACAGACGTATCGATATCCTGATTAAGCCTGAAGGCTTTTGACCAAGACCTTTCAATTCTGATAATAACCGGGGTTAACACAGATATTCCGGACATTCCTAAAATCCCCCGCCCTACATACCTCTTAAATTTATTATTGGCTAACTTTAAGTATACAAATCAAAAAATTATGGCAAAGTTAAAACGATACCCAAGCTTGACCAAAGAGACTTCAATTAACCCGTATAAAACAGCGTCCATTATTCTGGCAGTGCTTTTTGTCATTGGTTTTTTTTACGGGGCAATGCAAATAATCAATGAACTCAGGTCAATATCCGAGGGGCAGCAGCTGTTGATCTTGAAACTAGCGGGAGGTGAAACCCAGGTTGAGGAAACAGAAACTTCCACCCGGGAGGTCTCTAAATCGGATGTTGTTTCAAAAGTCGAGTTCATCAAATATCGTAATGAGACCCGTAAAAAAATACGAGACTTAACCAAAGACTTGAGGTTGGTTCAAGCGAAACTGCGCATGAAACAAACCATTCTCGATAAGCATTAAAGAATGTTGGAAAGTAATTAAGATGGCTTCAACGGATTTTTATTTACGTGGTTTGGATTACCTGGAACAGTTCCAGCGACCTTTGGATCCGTGGTTAAAAGAGATTAAACGGGTTGGTATCGCCAGAAAAGTCCCGATTATTGATGATGACATGGGGCGTTTTCTTAAAATGCTTTGTGCCTTGAAAAGACCTGCGACCATTTTGGAAATTGGTTGCGGAATCTCATATGCCACCCACTGGATGTTGCTGGGGAATCCAAACGCACGCATTACCGGTTTGGATTATAACCAGGACAGGTTGGATATGTGTGCCGACTTTTTGAAGATGTCGGGCTTTTCAGATAATATCACATTGTGTCGTACCTGGGCTAAAGATTACTTTCAAACACAACGCTCTACCTTTGATCTGATTTTCCAGGACTCAACAAAAAAAGAATATGCAGGAATGCTGGAAAACTGTTATCAAAGTCTGAAGCCTGAAGGGTTGCTGATTGTGGACAATATTTTTTACAATGGCAAAGTCTTGGGTCTTGCCGAAGACCAAGAAAAGAAATACAAAAAAGCCGTTCAAGCTCTTGAATTATTTAGTCAACAGGTTTCTGAACACAAGGGATTTGATTGTCATTTTTTTGCCATAAGTGACGGTGTGTTGGTAGCGCAACGTAAATCATAAAGGGAGTTCATGAGCGTTCCGGTAAATAAACTGAATAGGGAACAGAAGATTTGGTATGCAAAGTTCGTCATTGGAGCCATTTTAGCCGATGATGAAATCAGCCCTTCCGAAGTCGATTTTTTGAAACAGGTCATTGGAATTGTTGACTCACCTGTTTACAAAAAAGAACTGATGCAATTGATCAGCGTGAAAAAACGACCGCCCCTCACCCCGCCTAACGACATCCCTAAAGAAATCCTGGCAGCGATATTTATTGAACTGATTTTAATAATGATTTCCGATCTGGATTTTGCCGAAAAGGAAAAAGCCTATCTTAAGGAAGTCGCTAAGCTGTTTAATTTTTCAAACAGTTATTTTAGTGAGTTAATGCAGTGGGGAGAAAAAGGGTTGGAATGGAAAAACTCACAGAAGTACCTGATAAAAAAGAATGGAAACATCGAAAACTTCCGTGTTCCTCTCGATAAGTTAAATCCGGAGCAAAAAAAATGGTACGCCAATGTTTTGATTGCGACCATAATGCTTGACGGACTGGTAGAAGATACGGAATTGCAATTCCTGAAAGCTGCCATGTCTTTCCTGGACAATAAAAAAGATCAACAGCAGTTGGTGGGGTATGTCAGAAATAAGATGTCACCACCAATTACCGATCCCCCGGGTTTATCCGAAGATATTCTGTTGCTGATATTCATTGAAGTGATTCTGATTGTTTCGGCTGATGAATCACTTTCCTATACAGAACAGGGTCATTTAAAAACCATCGCGAATATTTGCGGATTCGATAGTGAATTACTGGACAAAGCCGTTAACTGGTGTAACCAGGGTATTGCATGGAAACAAAATAAAAATCCCCTGATCGCCAAATGTAAACTCAGTCAAACTACCAGACCGGCTGAAGTTCACGGTCCACTGGTACCATTCCCCGGCAATAATTCCGTCCTTTACAGAAAACTGGAATGTTTTGCCTGCGGATCAACCAAATCATTTAAAGGATTCCAACTTAAACCTCATAGTCAGGAACCTAATCGAAACATTTTCGGGATAACAACCTATTTGGAAAGCCTGGGTGACCAGGATTTTATTGATTTTAACCTGATCAGGGTGTTTGTCTGTGTGGACTGCCTGTTTGCAAGTACGGACAAAAATCTGTTTAGAAAAAGTAGTAAAGATCAGGTTCCGCCGGTTCTGAGTTCTCCCAAATTCAAGGAGCAATGGTTAAAGGGTATCAGCCAGAGAAAAAGCAGGTTGACTGCTGATCTCAATGAATTGGAGGGCATTGAACGATCATTGCCGGTTGTTATCAATTCTTATACCGCTGCAATTCGTACCAACCTGGCATTGGCCAAAATCAGCAAGGATCAGTCTTATGACTGGCAGGCCGTGACTTTGAAGCTAACTTTGGCAGAGATTGTCATGAATAACGGCGATGAGGAAAAAGCAGACAAAACGCTGGATGATGCCATGGCAATTGCAGATGATCTGTTTCGCAATGCGGCTAACAACCTAATCGCCATTAGAAGCGCCCGCCTCTTGTTTTTCATAGCCTTGTATAAAAACGACATCCGTGTTGCCGGTCCTTTTGTTGATTATATAAGAAATCTCTATCTCAGTCCCGATGACAAATTGAAACCCAATGAACTGGCTGTTCTGAAGAAAGTATACGGTGAAACTCAAAGTGCTTTAAAAAACAGGTCAGATTATAAAAAAGAAAATCTAACAGGTTACCATCTGGAAATTTAGGCAAATAACGTAAACAGCAAACGGTACCTTCAAGAGAATAATCAAAAAATAGATTTGTTTTCTTACTCATTATCTTTTTCTTGATCTTTATCTCAGCTATCTTTTCCTCAGCAAATCAAATCGTAGCTGCTGAATTCGGTTCATAGAATGAAAAAACGGTTTCAAAATAATATCAGTTAATTTCCAACATTCCACCAACGTTTACCAGCATATGACTCTGAATCAAGAGTTACCCGCTTTAATGTCATAATAAGTTGTAGTCCTGATGAGTTTAAGAATAAGATCAAGAACAGGAAAAAGATAAATACTGCCTCATTATTTTTCCAATACCAAACCAAGATTTTCCTACCTCATTTAATCCAACACATAGCTGTATGTCATATTTATTCAGCTTTTCCATTGAAAAAACATGGAGGAAACAATAATACTAATCCTATTGAGCATAATTTAATGGAAAAACAGTGCATTTAGATATCAATATTATAGAGCCCAATAGAACCGGAATGGAATATGTTTAAAACAATCAAAAGCAAAATAGAATTTCCAAAAATAGAAGAGGAAATACTCGATTTTTGGGATGAAAATCGGATCTTCTTTAAATCTCTGGAACCTAAATCGGAAGGCAAGACATTTTTTTTCTACGATGGACCGCCTTTCGCAACCGGATTACCTCACTATGGGCATTTGATAGCAAGTACCATTAAAGATGTGGTCCCCCGTTACCAGACAATGTTGGGTAACAGCGTTGAGCGTCGATTTGGGTGGGATTGCCACGGATTACCGGTCGAATTCGAAGTTGAAAAGGAGTTGGGACTCAGAGGTTCCGCCGATATCGAATCATTGGGCATAGGCAAATTTAACGAAAAATGCCGCAGTATCGTACTTAGATACAGTAATGAATGGCGAAAGACCATTCGACGCCTTGGCCGCTGGGTCGATATGGATAACGATTACAAGACCATGGAAGTATCTTTCATGGAATCGATCTGGTGGGTGTTTAAAACACTTTGGGAAAAGAAGTTAATCTATGAGAGTAAGAAGATTGTTGCCTATAGCCCAAGGCTCAGTACTCCTCTTTCCAATTTTGAAGTAAATCAGGGTTACAAAGACACCCAAGATCCTTCGGTTACCATTAAATTTCGAGTTTTAGGCCAACAGGACACTTATTTTCTGGCCTGGACAACGACACCCTGGACCCTGGTTTCCAACCTGGGGCTTACCGTCCATGCCGATCTGTCTTATGTTAAGGTTCGGAATAACGGAGAAGTGTATTATCTGGCAGAAGCATTAACAGAGAGTGTTTTTGGTAAAGATGCTGAGCTGGAGATATTGGAAACTGTTCCCGGAAGATCTCTTGAAGGTATGGAATATGAGCCGCTGTTTCCATTTTTTGCCGATCTTTCCAGTGAAGGAGCTTTCAAAGTATTGTTAGGAGACTATGTATCGATTGAGACCGGGACAGGTATCGTACATACGGCTCCAAGTTTTGGTGAGGACGATTTTAACACGGGCGAGAGATATGGTCTTCCTCATATTTTCCCCATGGATGACAGTGGTAATTTTACCAGTGAAGCTCCAAATTTTGACGGCATGTTTTTTAAAGATGCCGATAAGGCAATTCTTCGACAGTTGAAAGATAGAAATCTTGTCCTTAAACATGAAACGATTGTCCATAGTTATCCTTTCTGCTGGAGATCCGGTGTGCCCTTAATGTACCGGACTATTCGCAGTTGGTTTCTGGATGTTGAGAAAATAAAAGAGCAGATGCTGGCGAACAACCAGCAAATCAACTGGAAACCGGAACATATAAAGAACGGTCGTATGGGAAAATGGCTCGAAGGAGCAAGGGATTGGGCAATCAGTCGTAACAGGTACTGGGGAAACCCGATTCCCGTTTGGATCTGCAAGGAATGCGGATATCAGCACTGTGTCGGCAGCAGAGAGGAATTGGAAAAACTTTCAGGTGAAACAGTTGAGGATCTGCACTCTCATTTTATTGATAAATTAAACCTTTCCTGTGAAAAATGTAACGCCAAAATGAGCAGAACATCCGAGGTTTTGGACTGCTGGTTTGAATCCGGTTCCATGCCTTACGGGCAGCAGCATTATCCGTTTGAAAACAGGGAACAGTTCGAAGGTAACTTCCCGGCGGATTTCATTAGTGAGGGATTGGATCAAACCAGGGGCTGGTTCTATACTTTGTTGGTGCTAAGCACCGCTTTGTTTGACAAGCCTGCATTCAGAAATTGTATTGTAAACGGCTTGGTTCTGGCAGAAGACGGGAAAAAGATGAGTAAAAGTCTCAAAAACTTTCCTGATCCCTGGGACATGCTCAACAAGTATGGTGCCGATGTTATCAGACTTTACATGCTGAATTCGGGGGCGATACGGGCGGATGATTTGCAGTTCTCCGAATCCGGTTTGCAGGAAACCATGCGCAGTACCACACTACCGCTTTGGAACGTTTTAAGTTTCTTTACAACCTATGCCAATATCGATGAATGGAAAACGGAGATGGTGACTGATGCTGCTCAGATTAACAATCCATTGGATAAATGGATCTTATCTCGATTGCATCATTTGATCGAAGATGTTCGCAATGCCATGGATGATTATGATCTAAACAGGGCAGTATCACCGTTTGTAGGGTTTATCGATATGCTGACCAATTGGTACATTCGACGAAGCCGAAGAAGATTTTGGAAATCTGATCAAGGGGAGGACAAACAGCAAGCCTATGCAACTTTATATACAGTGCTTTTGGAATTAAGTAAGGTTACGGCTCCGTTTATCCCGTTCATATCTGATAATATCTACCAGGTGTTAAAACAGGATTCGATGCCTGAAAGTGTGCATCTCTGCGAGTTTCCAGCCGTTAATCGGGGATTAATCGATAGGAACCTTGAAGAGGAAATGGATGTTATCCTCAAAAGTGTTAATCTTGGCAGGGCTTTGCGTGCAAAGCATCAGATCAAGATTCGCCAACCTCTTGACAAGATTACTATTCTTACAAAAAACGAGGCTGTCCAGGGAGTGCTGGGTGACATGTCCGAATTACTTACGGATGAACTCAATGTGAAAAACGTTGAAATTGCAAAGAATGAAGAAGACCTGGTAGTTTTAAAGGCAAAACCAAATCTCAGGGCTTTGGGGCCGAAGCTCGGCAAGGATTTGAATAAGATCAGACCGCAAATTGAAAATCTTAGCTCGGAAGAGATTGTAGGATTGCAAAATGGTGGGACGATCAATCTTGATTTAAACGGATCTGACTTCAGTATCGGTATCGATGAACTCTTTATCCAAAGAGAGCAGAAAGAAGGCATCGTAACAGAAAACGAAGGCGATATTACTGTTGCACTTGATATTCAAATCAGTGAAGAGCTAAAAAACGAAGGGTTTGCCAGGGAATTTGTTAATAAGATACAGCAAACCAGAAAAGAGTTGGATTTTGAAGTGACCGATCGTATTCATATTCAGTTTAAAACCGGTGATGTGTTGAAAAAGGCTATTGATCAGTACGATTCATATATCAAAACGGAAACCTTAACTGATTCAATCGAGTTTGTGGAAAATGATCAATCCTTTGCTCATTGGTCAATAAACGAAGAGGATTGTGCAATCAAGGTCAAGAAAGTCTAGAATCCGGTCAACAACGAAAAGCTGTATTGAGCTGAAACCGGGGGACATGTCTTTTATTACGCTGAATTGTGAGGCTCGCGGCAGGAACCTGGCTTTCAAGGAAATACTTCAAATAGCTTTTGAGGGACTTTAGAATTAAACAGACCATTTTCTGCTTGAAGGAAACTGCTCAGTAGGTGAGGGTAGTTTCCTGTACAATCTTTTACCTAAAATAAATCCCAACGAAACCAACACTCCGAAAAATCCGAACATCACGGATTCGTCCTGTCCCAGAATAGTTAATTCCTCTACTCTTAACAATCCTGCAAAAAACCTGATTATTGAATAGCACAGTAATGCACAGGCAGATATAAAGCCGTAACGGAAGCGTTGCAATCGAAAAGCATTCAAAATGAAATAGCTAACCAAGCATAATCCGGCCTCATAGAGCATCAATGGATGGATCGCTGTTTCCGCATAAATCTTAGAAGCCGGTCCAAACTGAAAAACGTGTCCGGTAACCAGTTTAGTAGGGTAACCATAAGATTCCCCGTTCAAAAAACTTCCAATTCCTATCAAAGCCTTCAGTATAAACAATGAAGGCAGAATCTGGTCAGTCAGTTGCTCAAGACTGGGCTTTGCCTTTTTACTTAAGAACCATAAGGCAATGGCAGCAAGTAAGACTCCTCCATTGATCGCGAATCCGCCTCGCCAGACGCTCAAAAATTCATACCACTTCGAGTGTTTACCAAAGTAATATCCCGTGTTGAGAGCAACATAATAAATTCTTGCACCGATAACTCCACATAGAAAAACAACAATCAACCAATTCAAGACGTCATCCCTGGTT
>JANQLH010000028.1 GCA_028280735.1 SAR324 cluster bacterium
CCGTGATATGCTGAATCACACGGTGACTGAAGAATTTCCCGGCTTCAGCCTGGTTAAACATTTGGGATCCAATACAATTATAGACCTGTTGCCAGTCGAAAAAAAACCTAGATCCGCCTGGAACATCAGCGAAGTAGTAGAACGACGGAAAAAAACCCTGGAGGATATTCAAAAGGAAATCTTTAAGCAGCTCTTTGTTGATATCGACAACATCTTCACTCTTTTCCTCTATATAGCAAAAACCGGAAACAAATTAAGCCGTGTTTTGCTGGATGGTTTCTCGTCGATTGTTGAAGAGCTTTATGGTCAGATTGACCTGGCTAAGCATCATCAAACCAGGCAGTTTATCTTCGATTTGTTTATCGCTGAGAATGGATCGGCGGCGATTCGGCAAATGATGGATATAAGGAGTGCCGTTAGCAGGGATGGGCATCTGATGACGCTGCTGGGGGTGTTTATTCCCGAGACCAATCAAATGCGATTTCTCCTGAGAAATCTGGACGTACATGAGTTTCCCCTTTGTATACATTCCTTGAAAGCGCTGGAACAGGTGGAAAAGGAAATTGAAAACAGCCAAAAAAACGAATCGGAACTATGGCGTTTTGTTAGTGATAAAGACATTTTCTCCCTGAAATGGTCAACCTTGTTTCATGATATTGGAAAGATCAATCCGTACAGGAATCACGAGAAATGGGGACCGATCATCTCTACAGACATGCTGAAACGTCTGGGCTGGCCGGAACAGGACGAGGTAATGGAAATGGTGCGATTTCTAATTGCCAATCACCAGTCTGTAGTCCGCTTCAGTCAACTATCTACCTACCTGGATCTGGGAATCCTCAAATTTTTTGAACTGGCCCAGCGTGATCCGAGAAAAGTATTGTTGTTGTACCTGATAAACCTGAGTGATTTCAAAAGTGTTAATTCGGAAATGAGAGGCAAGGCTGCTCATCTTGAGAGTTTTTTTGAAAAAACTATGAGCATTTTGGGGGAATTCAAACTGGATCACCTATCGGGATCATTAAACGAGTTGGTAAACAATTATCTGGATCGCACAGTGGATGAAAAAAGGACTTCGGTGCTTTTGGAACTCCTTTTGAGGCAGTGTTGTAATAAAAACCTGGAGGACGTCATTATTACCCCCTTATCGAAGATGTCAGAATCGGAAGCCAGGGAGCTAGGCAAGCACCAGGACGAATTGGAAAACTCCCTTGTGTTTCTTAAACTGGCCGAGTTGGACGAGGCTTCGTTGGCAAAGCATCGGTTCAGGTTTACTCGGGTTATTCAGCAAGTAATATCGGAGCAAAATGTATTTTCGATAGCTGCTCCCCTAAGTAAATCCTGGAATTGGTTTTTTACTACAATACCAAACAGATACCTGTTAAGTACTTCGGTTGAAGTCTTGTCTACCCAGTTACAGGATTTTGAAAGTAACCAGGATAAAAACATCCGCTTGTCTTATGTCAAAGGCGAAAAGGGAGAATATGACAGCCTTCTCTTTCATTTCACAGGTGATCCGGCAACACAGTCCAGAATCGCGTACGCTCTAAGCTGGCAAGGGATTAATATCGAAAACGGAAAGATAAACAAGGTGGTATATGCGAACAAAACAGAGGGATTTATGGGCTATTTTAGAATATCGATGGGAGAAAAACGGGATCGGCTTTCCAGAATTGAATTGGAAAATGTCATTGACAACCTGACGTTACCTCCGTTGAACCCCTTACCGGTGGGTACAAAAAAGAACCTGTCCGCAGTGCAAATGAATTCCTTTTTGGAAAAGGAAAAAGGCTACCTGGTCCAAGAAATCAAAAAAGAGTCTTTCAAAAGAGTTCCCGTGCAATTTGAAGCCGTCAAAATCTCCTTGTTTGATGCACCCTTTGCTTATTACAAAATCCTGAGATCCTTTGAAGCTATAGGGGTGGCACCGCAACAGGTTACTATCACCACAATTGGCAATCAGATCATCGATTATTTTTACGTTGATACCAAAGATAAAAAACTAATCCGGGAAAACGACTTTGATAGCGTACTACAGAAGTATATCAATGCAGAAATCAGAGTAGATTAGATAAAGTGAAACAAATATGAAATTAAGCCGAACAAAAGATTTAATTTAACAGTTCAATGGGAAAAGGAATGAAAACTATCAACGTGGGAATTTGCGGATTAGGCACTGTTGGAGCTGGGACAGCACAACTCCTGGAGAAAAACGCTTCCATCATTCAAAAAAGAACGGGTTTTCCGATTAAGGTTACCAAGGCCGCTACCATCGACCCTTATGAAGATCTTGATATTGACTTTTCTGAAATCACGGTGACGGATTCTGTTGATGACATTTTGAACGATTCGGAAATCGATGTGGTTGTTGAGTTGATAGGCGGTGATGGCCTGGCAAAGAAGATAATCCTGGATGCGTTGGATAGGGGTAAAAGCGCTGTTACAGCTAATAAGGCACTATTGGCTAAACATTCCGAGGAAGTTTTTACCGCTGCCTATAATTCTCCCGGCTTTTTAGGATATGAAGCCAGTGTCGGTGGTGGTATTCCGATAATCAGAAGCATAAAAGAAGGATTTGCGGGAGATGAAATAGAATCATTCTCCGGTATTATTAATGGAACCGCTAATTTCATCCTTTCCTCAATGAGTAACGATAACAAGGATTTCGCTACTGCCCTGAAGGAAGCCCAGGAAAAAGGTTTTGCGGAAGCAGATCCTACATTTGATATAGAGGGTATCGATACGGCTCATAAGGTGATCATTCTCATGGAACTGGCTTTTAATGCTTTATTTGAGTTCGACCAGCTGTATGTGGAAGGTATTAGTGGTATTGAAAGCTGTGACATCAAACTGGCAAAATCTATGGGTTATGCCATCAAGTTATTGGGTATGGCAAGAAACTCACAAAAAGGATTTGAGGGAAAGGTTCATCCGGCCCTGGTGAAATCCGACAGCATGCTGGCTAACGTTCAGGGAGCATTTAACGCCATATCGGTTTACGGGAATTTTGTCGGGCATACAATGAGCTATGGTGCAGGCGCCGGCTCTCATCCAACTGCTTCTGCGGTAGTGGGAGACATCATCGATATCGGCAGAAGATTGTCCAGCCTGGGAGGGGAACAGGTACCGGCTTTGTCAGTACCATTGGATCAACTATCCAAACAAACCATCTTGCCGATCGACGAAACCGAATCGCAGTACTTTGTTCGTTTTAAACTGGCTGACGAAAATGATATTCAAGCAATAAAGAAGAGTTTCCAAGCTGCAGGTATTGCAGTTCAGCAATTATCAGACTTGAAGCAGTCGTCCGAAGCTGCACAGATTCCATTTGCCATACTGACTGAAATAGTTGCGGAACATCGATTACAAGCTTTGGTCAAAGATTTAAACAACTTGCCATTTATTACTCATCCGAGTAAAATTATAAGAGTAGATTCGTAACCGGCTCATCTTCAATCTGGGGATGAGCAAAGGAGTAGACCTAATAAAGTAGGTGCCCTTATGAAAATCCTCGTTGTTGATGACAGCAAGATGTTGCGTACAATTCTGAGCCGTGAACTGGAAGAAGCCGGATATGAAGTATATCAAGCCGAAGACGGAGTAGACGCCCTGGAAAAGGCCTCTTCCCTTTGCCCACATCTGATCACGATGGATGTGGACATGCCCAGAATGGACGGTTATGAAGCAGTCTATAAAATCAGAACCGAATTGAAACTGATGACCCCGGAAGGGGACAAGGAAGTTCCAATCATATTCGTTACGGCAAATGACACCCTGGAAGGCCGTAAAAGGGGGTTCCAGGTTGGAGCTGCAGATTTTATTATCAAACCTTTTCTCAAGGGTGAAGTTGCCAACACCGTCAAAAGACTTCTCCAACCCGATTCGACCCTCCAGGGAATGACAGCCCTCATTGTTGAAGACAGTGAGCTGACCCGTGGTATTCTGAATAACATTTTAAAAAGTGAAGGAGTCCGGACGCTTCAAGCATCCAATGGTGTGGAAGCTTTGGAAATCCTGAAAAAGCATGAAGATGAAGTTGATCTGGTCATGACTGATTTCATGATGCCGGAAATGGAAGGAGATGAGCTTTGCCGAAGGATTCGCTTTGACATGGGCAATAAGTCATTACCCGTTATCTTTCTTAGTGCCATGTCCGAAACCACATCGATGCTAAAAATGTTCAAGGCGGGGGCTTCGGATTATGTGGTTAAACCTTTTGCCAAGGAAGAACTGCTGGCACGGGCCAAAGTCCATTTGGAGGGCAGACAGCTGAATAAAAAACTGTTGGACCAGGTTATCGAACTGAAACGGCTGAATAAGCTCAAAGACGATATCCTTTCCATAACATCCCACGATCTCAGGTCCCCACTTACCGGAATACTCGGTTTCACCGATCTGTTAATGGAGGATGAAAGGACTCCGGAGGTTCATCAGGAATATCTCACTCACATTAAAGACTCCGGCGAATTTCTCCTTACCTTGATTGCTGATATTCTTGAACTTGGTCGGGCACAATCGGAAAACCATGAGTTGGTTCTAAAAACAATTGCTATTGATGAGCTGGTTGAATCTTCCGTCAGCACAGTCCGGCACATGGCAACTCCCAAGCAGATCGATTTGAAAATTGAAAACAGGTACAAGGATGAACCCTTTATTTTAGGAGACAAAAGCGCGTTGATCAGGATTTTTAATAATCTCCTTTCAAATGCCATTAAATTTACCCCCAAAGAGGGTAAGGTCACCATGCTTCTGGAAGAGGAAGATAAGGAAAACCTCAGGATCTCAATTATCGATACGGGGATAGGGATTCCAACCGAGGTCATGCCCGTGTTGTTTGAAAAGTTCTCGAAGGCTTCCAGAGCCGGAACTGCCGGGGAGAGAAGCACTGGTTTGGGACTTTCAATCACCAAAGAGCTAATAGAACAACACAATGGTTCCATATCTGTTTCCAGCGAAGAAGGAAAAGGTTCCTGTTTCGCCATCTCGTTGCCATTGATGCGGAAAAACGAAACACAACCCAAGATCGGGCAAGCTGAAGAACTCAAAGTACCGGACAAAACTCCGGCAAAAAAAATCCGAATGATGCTGGTGGAAGATAATACATCCAATGTGAAACTGGCTAAAACCATTTTAACCAAGAGGGGATACGAGGTAGGCATTAAAAAAAACGGAAAACAAGCTGTGGATGCATATGTCTTATCTCTTCAGGAAGAAATGCAAAAATATCATATAATATTCATGGATTTAAGAATGCCTGTCATGGATGGCTTTGAAGCAACAAGAGAAATCAGAAAGTTTGAAGAACAGCACAATCTGGAGCCAATCCCCATTGTTGCCATAACAGCCGGCACGGAAGATTCATGGAAGGATAAATGTGCTGAAGCGGGTTTGAATGGTGTTGTGCTTAAACCTATGAATCTCAAAGATATTGAGGAGATGATTGACAGACTGATACGCATTGACAAAGACTAAACTTTCCATAAAAAATATCAGATTAGGCAGTGGAATTTTACAATGGGAAACATCAGGAGATATTACCACTGCTCCCACAGGAAATTTCTATTTTAAGTCCTTCATTTTGTGACTCGATTTTACTTTTATCAATAACCTGAAACGGTAACTGATTTGGCGAATTCAAATGGCAAAAGTGGAAAGACCACTTCAAAAAAGAAGCAAGATCAAGTGGTGGTTCCCGATGAAAATGAAACCCCCGAAGGCAGTGAAGCTGTCCTGAAATCAGATCTTTTGGATGATTTTTTGTTCAATGCAGCAAACTACATTTATCTCAGAAGAAAATTTTTTATCAGTTTGGCAATAGCAATTGTAGTTATAATTGTGTCTACATGGGGAACATTTGAGTATCTTGCCTACCGGGAAAACTTAAGAAACGAGGAATTGTTCAAGATCGAGCAGATTGTTTACGACAATGGGCTCTCTGATATGCAAAGATATGAGAAAGCAGAACCCTTGCTGGACAGTTTTTTGCAAAACCACCCGGGTACTGATCAGCATACCATAGCCTTGTTTTACAGGGCTGCTTTGAAGTCTGCTCAAAGTGCCTACGAGGAGGCCGAAGAAGACTTGAATTCACTGCTTTCTATACTCAAACCGGAATCGGATCTTTATTTCCTGGCCAGCTTATACCTTTCAAATATTTATCGGGACCAGGGGAAAGATGAAGAAGCGCTTGAAGTTCTGCAAACGGCAACATCGGAAACGATTAACGACATTATTCTAATGGAGCAGGCTGAGATATACATGAATTCGGATCGACAGGAAAAAGCAAAGGAGCTGCTCCAGATTTTATTGCAAGACTATCCCAAGAGTTTATACGCGAACAAAGCCAGGCAGTTGCTTGAGATTCTGTAATGCATACGGAATAAGCAAACGTGTAAAAACACTGGATGCCAATTTAGGAACTAAATTAGAGGAATCATGGTTGAATATTTGGAATTTATTGAGGAATACAAAGGTCATAACAATATGAATTTGTTTGACAAAGTCAAGGTAATTGCCTCAAGAACCAGGGATCTGTACGACGGGAAAACCAGCAAAGCAGCATCTGATGCAGACTTGGAAAGTAGGAAGCCCAGCACGGTTGCCCATTATGAAATTATCAAGGGTTACATCGAACCTAATATCCACGAAAAAGAAGATAAAGTGGATGAGTATCTCGATGATATGGAGATCGAATAACCCGTTCACAATCCACAGGGTTGAGTGTCATTCCCGCTCAATCCTTCCTGCTGCCTTTCCCCAAAGTTTCACTCCTGTAACCTGCAATAAAGGTTCTCATGGATCTTCTGAGCTATCCTCTTAGTTATTGTCGAATCAAAACCAGGGAAGTGAGGATCGGTGATCTAACCATCGGCGGAAACCATCCTATCTATGTTCAGTCAATGTTGACGTCATCTACCCAGGACGTACCGTCCTGCCTGGAAGAGATTAAATCACTTTTTCAGGTCGGTTGCCGGCTGATCCGCCTGACTGTCCCTTCCAAAAAAGACCTGGATGCCGTTCCGGAATTAAGAAGAGTATTGAAAGAAGAAGGGCTGGATGTATTGCTGGTGGCTGATATTCATTTCTCACCCTCCCTTGCGGTCGAAGCATGTGAGTTGTTTGAAAAAGTCAGAATTAATCCGGGCAATTTTTCCGATCGGCCAAAAAATTCAAGTGGCACGATCGACGAAAAGGAATTTGAAGAGGGAACCGCACGTTTAAGAGAGGCCATTCGGCCGCTGGCTGCGGCGTTGATAAAAAATCAACGTGTCTTGCGTATCGGCGTTAACCAGGGCTCCTTGTCAACCCGGATGATGGAAAGATACGGAGATTCACCGATCGGCATGGTGCAATCAGCCTTGGAAATGGCGGAACTGTTTGAAGAACAGGGATTTGATCAACTGGTCATTTCTTTAAAATCATCAAATCCCATCACAGTTCAAAAAGCGTATCGTTTACTGGTAGACTCTCAAAAACACAGGGAAGTCATCCCCATGCACCTGGGTGTAACTGAAGCGGGTGACGGTATCATGGGGAGGATCAAAAGTCTGGCTGGAATAGGTCCTCTGCTGATGGACGGCATCGGTGATACGATACGCGTTTCACTGACCGAAGAGAGTGCCAACGAAATTATTTTTGCCAATCAGCTGTTACCATCCATATTACAGAAAAAGGAGGCAACAGGCTCAACCCGGAAAGCATGGCAGAGACCTTTCACGCATCAAAGGATTCAAAGTGAACCGGTGAATTTTGGAACTACCCGGTTAGGAGGAGGCAGCCCTTTTAAAATAGGAGAACCCGATAATGGAAGTGTTCCGAAAACAGGGCTTGAGCTGGAGTCAGATTTTGAGTACCGGGAAAATCAGCAGGGAAAAGAAGTATTTTTGGGTTCGTCAGCTTTGTTAAAAGTGAGTACTCTTCATGAGTTGAACTCGGTTACCCGATCCCCAAAATATTCAGCGTCGGTTTTAACCACTGAAAATCCCATCTATCTGCTCAGGAGCTATTACAAAGATAACAACAGCCGGGCAGGTAAACCAGTTGGTTACCGGGTTCCCTCAAAGCCGGATTATAATCTGCTGACACAACTGGCGGCTGCACTCTCCGAAGGTCTTTTGGATTTTTTTCTGCTGCCCGATAGGATTGAAGCCAATGATTTGCTGGGGGTTTTGTACCTGCTCCAGGCAACTCGCATGAAAATCCTCGTTGCAGATTATATAGCTTGTCCTTCCTGCGGCCGCACCCTTTTCGATATCCAGTCAACAACAGCCCGCATTAAAGAAAAAACATCCCACCTTAAGGGAATTAAAATCGGTATTATGGGATGTGTCGTTAACGGACCTGGCGAAATGGCTGATGCAGATTTTGGATATGTTGGGAGCGGAACGGGTAAAATCGATCTCTATTTCGGACAGGACCGTGTACGCAGGGGAATAAGCGAAGATGAAGCTGTCGACAAATTAATAGAATTGATCAAGGAAAAAGGATACTGGAAGGATAGGTGAGGATTCAGCCTTGAATCCCGAAGCTGTTGATCGACCAACAGCTTCGCTCATAGGAGTTAGCGCAGGTATTCTTTTAGAATCTCTTTCAAAGTGCGAATAGTCAGTAACGCATCCGCTCCACTTACCGTGTCCAAAGGTGCAAATTCTCCGGTCACTTTGTTCTTTACACTCATCAGCCCACGATTGACGACAGTTCTTGTCGCATTATAATACCACACATTTTTGTTTACATCGGGAAACGGAGAAGACTGTCCGATATATTTAGTGGAAATGGATCTGTCTCGTGTAATTCTAACCAACAGGTCTTGAATAAGTTGGGCAAATTCTGCTCGTTTAAATTCCTGATCCGGATGAAACTTGTGTGCCGGATCGGGTCCCAGTCCTTTCACTCCCAACTTTATAACTTCCTTGATGGAGCGTTCCAGAGGATGCCCTGAAATATCAATTGCATCGGGATATTTCTGCAGGGGATCAAGTTTCATTTTTTGCTGGGATTTTGGTGCTTGATAACCCCTATTGGAGGATTTGCCTGTCTGTTTGTATAAACGGTCCAGCCTCAACTCAGCTATAAACAGTGCGGCAACATCTGCCCGTGTAATTTTGTCCACATTTGCGATTTTTGCTCCAAATTTACTTCCGGGCATTGCCCTGCGAACATTCTGGATTCTTTTTAACTCGTTATTTGCCTCTGCATCGTATCGCTTTCCAAGCGAAAGGACTTTTTCAAAATGTGCTGAAGCCTTGCTGTAGTTTAACTGCGCCGCCTCAGCCAAGCCCATAAAATAATAGGCAGCCGGATCATTTCGATCTAGCCTGACGGCATCTTCAAAGTGGTCCTCCGCTTTTTCATACCAATCTCCGGGAAGCTTCAGTGCAAGGTATACTTGAATTGCAAAGCTGTGTGCCCTGGCCCTGTCAGCTTTGTTTTTCGCAGATTTTAAAGCTTGTTTGATCTGATCTTCTGATTTGGATAGAACAGATTTTCTGGTAGACTGGGATACCCCGGGTCGAGAAGCTTCATGCGCAGAAGCCGCTGCTAATCCGCTTAATGCCTGTGAGTTTTTTGAATCAAGGCTAAGTGCTTTTCGGTAGGAAGATCGCGCATCTTCAAAGCGTTTTGAGAGCAAGGCATCATCACCCCTTTGAACATGGAATCCGGGAGTATCCATAGAACCGGTTGCGGTTCGGGATTTTGAGGCTGGTTGCGCACATCCTGTTATCACTAAAGAGACAAGGCCAAGAAAAACTGCAGCAAATCTTAACTTGGAAAACTGAATTCGATCCATTAGTCTACTCCGTTGTTTTTTTGAATTGCAGGCTAATTATGTTAACTTTGTAAGACGTCATCATCTTACCCATATGGTAAATGCAATTTCAAGAAAGCGTTAAGTGTTGAAAAATTATCCAATAATGACGATGACACGAGCTTCCCGCAAGAAAGACTGGGTTGCATCCAACTGGTTAAGGAGTTCGGCATCCTTTTCTGAAACAACCAGATCGGATGTTTTGTCACTGCTTAATTTGGCCTTAATCAGCAAGGGATTTCCTTTGACTCGTTCATTGCTTTTGGCTTCATCTAATTCCTTTACATAGCCAACCACCCCGTGTTGAAGAGCGAATTCCCTTTCCACGGCGATGGAACCATATACTTCCTTCCCGTCAGGACCATATACTTTCGGTGACATGGCAGGTACTACGCCGGTTCCCCTGGCATCAATGATAACACCTGTATATACCGTATTGGCATCACCACCGTATTCCGGACCTTTATCCTTTGTTTCTTCCCCCGGGGAAGTTTCCGGGCCGGGGCGCTTGAACATATCTCCGCTTTTAAAGGCAAACCTCTGATTATTAACGAGGATGGATATTATGTCTCTCATGTACATTTTCATGGTTACCCAGACAGACCCATCATTCATGGTTTGTGGCCTGCCGGCTTCCTGAACCTGTCGGATTTTTCCATTGATCTGGGTATTGATGGTGTCATCTTCCAGCATACCAGCTTTCACTGTGCGGGTAGAGGTGATATTGATTCCTTGAACCATCTGCAGGAGATTGCGCATAGCTACCGTTTTCGCAGCTTGATAGGCAGAATAGGTTTTTTGTGCCTGGGTTTCGAATTTCGGATTTGGAACTCCCATCCCGGTGGCGTAAATGATGCCGTTATCCCAATCAATACAACCGTTGCTTTCCATAGTTGTACAATCATCTTTGACTTTTTCCGGCAGGCAACTGTTACCCACACATGTTTGTTGCCCGAATAAAGGCGTGGCAGTAATGAAACAAACGATTAACAATGGAAGAATCAGTTTCATTTTAAACCTCTTCGATAGTTAAAATAGGAAAAGCGGATTCATTGCACGCTCCGCTTGGGTTAGGATTATTCAAAAGACTGGTGTAGTGCTATGTTAACTGCAGAGTGATTTTGTTACTCGGTAAGAAAATTTCATTCAATAATAATGCAATTTGAATAAAAAGTCGCAAAATAAATATATTTGGTGCCTTTTTGTCGATGAATAACCCCAAGGAACTGATCTTGCTTTTTCACTGACAAGTCAAATTGTGTTGACCAACAAACCAAACTTGTAGTTTGATGGCGCACAGGTTAGAATAACACGGGATTTGCTCTTGATAAGATTCAAACCTCAAATGATCAATTGCCCCGTTAACAATATGATTTTACAGGTAAAGCATGGCCATAGATAACGATGATCTTGATGAAGATTTATTCGGCGGCAGCGGTGGAAAAAAAGACAATCGCAAAAGCGGAATGGGAGAGGAAGAGGAAGAAATTCCCCATGGTGAAGTTGATTATTTGCATGACGTCCCTTTAAGCATGCAAGCTCAGATCGGCTCGGTACAAAAATCGATGAGAGAAGTGCTGCTTTTGAAGGCCGGTTCTGTCATTGAATTCGACAAGGTTGTAGGTGAACCCATGGACGTGCTGATCGGAGGCAGACTGATGTGTCGTGGTGAGATTGTGGTGGTAAATGAAAGATACGGTATCAGGATCAGTGAAGTTATTCGTGCGGAAGACAGTCAAAAGGAAATGGATAATCTCTAATTCATCAATCGTTCACACAAACACCATCATGAACAAAAAGAATCGTCTAGTCTGGATGGATCTGGAAATGACAGGCCTGGATGCATCAATCGACAAAATTCTGGAAATGGCTACGATCATCACCGATACCCATTTAAACATTGTAGAGCACGGACCCGAGCTGGTCATTCATCAACCGGATGAAATACTTGCCAATATGAATGACTGGTGTAAGGAACATCACGGAAAGTCGGGATTAACAGAAAAAGTAAGGACGGCAGGAGTTTCAGAAAAAGAAGCTGAATTTGTAACTCTCTCTTTCCTTAAAGAGTACGTGGAAGAATTTGAAGCACCCTTGTGTGGAAATAGTATTCATCAGGATAGAAACTTCCTCGCTAAACACATGCCCGATTTACATGCCTATCTTCACTACCGAAACATTGATGTGAGTAGCTTGAAAGAGTTGACATTTCGCTGGTTTCCGGAACTTCCGAAATTCAAAAAAGCAAACAAACACACAGCCCTGGAAGATATTATTGAATCAATTGAAGAGTTAAGATATTACAGGGAAAAGGTCTTCAAAGATCAATAAATTCCAGGACCGATGATGATGTTCTCACCTTAAAAAACACTGTGGATTCGTCTTCAACATGCATCTCTAAAGCATACTTTTTAGCTATCCAACGAAACGTTTCCTGCGCATAAAAACAGACATGCGTATTATCCCTCTTGTAATGCCATGAGGAAAAATTGATGTGTTCGCTGTACATGGTTGTTTTCACTCCTAACCACCCTCCCTTTTTGACCAGTTGAATCATGGTTTTCCAATCTTGTGCCGGTCGATGAAAATGCTCAGCCGTCTCGACACAGGTGAGATAGTCGTATTTTTTGGAGAGCACTTTTGTGTCCCCGGCGAAAAAGGGATCAAAGATGGAGATTGTATAGCCTTCTGCCGAAAGCAGATTTGCCAACACCGGTGTGGGACCGGAGCCATAATCCAAGCCTTTGCTTTTTTTAGTTATCCTCTTGTTTAACGGTCGAATGAAGGTGTACAGGAATTCAACATAACCCTGCTCGTCGGAATCATTATTATGTAGTTGGTATCGATCTTTTTCCTCTTTGGAGGAGGGCAAATATTTGGAATCTACGAAAATCAGCAGGCAGTGTGGACAACGATAATACGTGCGAAAGGTATCGATGTGAAACACAACGGGATCAGTTTGCAGGCAAAGAGGACAATTCATTGAACCAGTTCGGAAACAGCTTTATGCGAATTAGTTTGATCAAACGTTGATTGACGACTTTTTTCCAAGGATTGGAACCTTGGTATTTCAAGTCGATTATCCGATCCGACGACGAAATACTATTGAAGCAGTGGATAAATTGCTGGACAATAAAGGTTTCATTATTAACCATTTCCAATGCTTTCGTCAGCTTGAAAACCCAAAAATGATTTGAAGACAAGGAAGCGCGAAAGGCAGGAATAGAAATAGATCAAAACCCGTTGAGGTTGGAGATAAGATGACAGCATCCAATGAATTAGTTGCTAGTTTAGAAACAGACAAGGGTACGATTCGCCTGAAGCTGTTTGCAGAGCAGACACCAATTACTGTGGCAAATTTCGTAAATCTCGCATTAAAAGGATATTACCAAGGACTGACGTTTCACCGGGTCATAGATGATTTTATGATTCAGGGTGGTTGTCCAAGCGGAGACGGTCGGGGTGGTCCTGGTTATCAATTTGAAGACGAATTCAGGGATGACCTGAAGCACGAAAAACCAGGTGTGTTATCCATGGCGAATGCCGGCCCGGGTACAAACGGAAGTCAGTTTTTTATAACCCATGTTCCCACGCCATGGCTGAATGGAAATCATACTGTTTTTGGTGAAGTGATCAGTGATGAAGATCAGGCTGTCGTGAACGATATTAAAATGGGGGATACCATCAAAAAAATAACCTTTGAAGGGGATACTCAAGCTGTGCTGGATAAGGCAAGTGACAAGGTTAACCACTGGAATGCCGTGCTGGGGTGATAATCCTAAAGGCAGGTTCGGAGGGGGACATCCCCTCCGATAATCAAGGCTTAGTCTCTGTTGAAACCAAGCAAGCTGAGCAGCAGAAGGAAAAGATTCAGAATGTCGAGGTATAAGGACAAGGTTGCGGAAATATACTCGTCAGTTGGATACCTGTTTAGGATGTTGGAAGTATCATAAAGAATAAATCCGCTAAAGATGAATACACCGGCTGCAGAGTAGATGAACGATAATCCGGAGCTTTTAAAGATAAAAGCGTTCAAAAGACCGCCAATTATCAATATAATCAATCCCACCGAAAGCATGCCGCCAAGAAATGAAAAATCCTTCTTGGATATTATTGTGTAGGCGGACAATCCCACAAAAACTATTCCTGTCAAGACCAAAGCATTAACAACGGTAGCCTGGGTGTAAGCCAATAATACGGGAGCGGTGGTAATTCCGGTTAGGATGGTAAAACCGAATAGTGCAACCAATCCCAGGGTTTCTTTCTTCCGCGCCCAAAAAGCGAAAAAAATCACCGCGATTTGAGCAATGAAAAAGAAGATACGATTGGCCCATACGAAATTTAAAAACTCGGCATCCCTTAAGGTCATCCAGGAAGCTGCTGCTGCCATGAAAACGCTTATTGAAAGTAAGCCATAGACTTTTCTTAAAAAAGCCATTCTTTCCGGAACAGAAGTCTGTGCCGCAGGAACCGGTTGAGCATAATTAGGCATAGATTGCATAAATAATCTCCACTAGATAATTAGTTGATTTTATGTCACGACAGGTTGCATGATGCACATCACATCCATGATTCGTCGTCATTTCTTAGCTAATATCATATTGAAGATATGATATCATGGCAAGTCTCAAACAGGGATGTAATAGCTTGAATTTAAATGTAAAAAAAATGTTAAGGAGCGGCTAAAAGGGATATAGGAATATCATCTGAATTTGCGTGGAACCGGTTGCCAGGGAATTGTCTCCCAATTCTCCCTCTCCGGATATTTTAATAATCTGAAGGCCGAACCCAAGGGGGTCGATAAAATAATAGGAAGCTCCCGCACCAAGAATATAACCATAATCATCTGATGAATAAGCAAAGTCATCACCTTTATGAATGGCCGAGGAGATCATAGCCAGTCCACCCATCAGGTAGGCATCAAGTTTTGAGCTTTCCTCGTACGCCCGGGCTCTGTATACCAGGTAAAAGGTATTGGCTCGCAGTCTTTGTTCGGGGGATTCATCCTCATTCAACCCGTGCATCGTGTTTACCCCCAGGCGAATCGTCCCGAAATCCAGAAAAAGGTCAAATTTATCCACTTCTCCATTACCTCCTGAATCTTCATAATCAGTGGCCTCCGGCGAATTACTGTATGCTGCGGCCAGTCCGGCCGTCCATCCAAACTTACCGGCCTCCTGGGCGAAGCAATCCCGGCTCATGCTGTAACAGGACAAGGCAATTACGCTGAAAGCTATGGCTATCCTGGAGATAATTGCTTTTTTTTGAACAAAGGGTTTTCTCCTCACGATTCATTTCCGATCAGTTTAGCAATGAGAAATTAGTGACCTTTTGATACTTCGCATTGTTTCCAACCCGTGAATCTGGAAAAATCGAAGATAGTCAGTGAATACCTTTCTATTACCCGATGTTTAGCCATTAAATCAAGATCAAGATACAATGATAAATGTTAACAACCTGGGAATGCACTTTGGACAGCAGGTCTTGTTTGAAGATGTCACATTCCAACTTAACAAAGGCAATCGTTATGGGTTGGTTGGGGCCAATGGTTCCGGGAAATCCACTTTGTTGAGGATTTTATCGGGCGAAACACAAGCAGAATCGGGTGATATCAGCTATCCCTCCTCAATCAAATTTGGTGTCTTGAACCAGGACCATTTTTCTTTTGACAACACGGCCATATTGGATGTGGTGTTAATGGGAAAACCGCTGCTCTGGGACGCCTTACAAAAGAAGAAAAAACTAATTGAGGCAGGAGACCTAACTGAAGAAGGGGGAGAGCAGCTGGCCGAGCTGGAAATGGCAATCGGTGACCAGGGAGGCTACAATGCAGAATCCGATGCATCCATGATGCTTGCGGGCCTGGGGATTGAAACAAACAAACAGCGCGACTTGCTGAACACCCTTTCCGGCGGGTACAAACTGAGGGTATTACTGGCACAATGCCTGTTTAGTGAACCTGATTTTTTGCTTCTGGATGAACCTACCAACCATCTGGATTTAATGTCTATTATCTGGCTGGAATCCTATCTGTGCGATTTTAAGGGGACCTGCCTGATCATTTCCCATGATCAGGCATTTCTTGATCATATCTGCACCCACGTTGTCGATATCGATTTTGAAACCATAAAGATCTATACAGGAAACTATCTTGAGTTTCTGGAAGCAAAAGCATTGGATGCATTGCAAAAGGAGAAGGAAATTGCTCAACAGGAAAAAAAGAAGGAGGATCTTCAGCAATTCATCACCAGGTTTAAAGCAAAAGCAACCAAAGCCCGACAAGCGAACAGCAAGGCCAAGCAACTGGATAAAATGGAAGATATCGTGATCAAGCGATCTTCGCATGTCGCGCCCAAGTTTGCCTTTGATATTATCCGACCTTCCGGGAAAATGGTTTATGAAGCAAATGGCCTTTCCAAGTCATTCGGGGACCTCACGGTGCTGAAGGATATTTCCTTTAAGATGGAGCGGGGGGAAAAACTTGCGGTTATAGGCGTGAACGGGATTGGGAAATCCACACTGCTTAAGATATTAGCACGGCAAATCGAACCCAGTTCAGGTGAGGTCACGGTTGGCCACGAAGTTCAGCCCGGTTATTGTCCCCAGGATCATCATGAATTGATCAAGGAAGGATCAACTCCCTATGAGTGGCTTTACTCCTTTTCACCGGGGGAAACCATCGGAACCATCAGGGGATTGCTCGGGCGGGTACTGATTCAGGGCGATGATATTAAAAAAGCTACAGAGTCCCTAAGCGGCGGGGAGTCAGCCAGGTTGATCTTTTCCAGAATCATGCTGCAGAAACCAAACCTGTTATTGTTGGACGAACCGACCAACCATATGGATATTGAATCCCTGGAGGCGTTGAGTGACGCCTTGCAATCTTATAAGGGAAGCATCATTTGTGTGAGTCACGACAGAAGCTTCATCGAACGGTTCGCTACATCTATTCTGGAACTAAGGCACGATGGGCATGATCTGTTCAAAGGGACCTACCAGGAATTTCTTCAGTTCAAGGGCATAGACTATTTTGACAGGTCGGTGCAAAGCCTTGATAAGCGAAAACAGGTATCCAAAAAAGACGATACTCTTCAAAACAAAGAACGGCGTGAGTTATCAAAAAAAGTGTCTCGTTTGGGCAAACAGATTACCAAACAGGAATTGAACATTGCTTCATTGGAACAGCGAATCGAAGAAGCAGATACCAGGCTTGGCGATACAGCAATCTATCTGGAGAAAAACAAAAAGAAATTGGAAGAGGAACTGGCAAGCAAAAAGTCACTGGAAGAGAAACTGGAATCAGCCCTTGCCGAGTGGGAGCTGATGATTCAGGAGAAAGAGAAACTTGAATCAACGCTGGCAAGCTAAAAATTAACTTTCAGGTTGAATTTAGCCATTTTGGGTGTGATCTGAAAACTGGGTTGCACCTGTCCGTTTGTATCCGGATTTGAATTCGTTTCATTCGCGGCGATTCCCGTTGATGATTTATCATTCGGTGCCTGGGACATCAACAATGCTTTGTTGCCGATGGCGATTCCCAGCAATGCCCCGGCCAAGGTTCCAACAGTTAAAAATCGAACATTTTCCCTGGAATCTCCGCCCTCAACCAAAGCAAACCAACCTCCTATCAACGCTCCTGTTCCAATTCCATACATAATGTTATCCGGCAGCATTTCCTGGTCTCTTTCCAGTGCGGCAGCCAGGTCTATTGAAGGCAGCCCTGCTCTTTCTGCGGCTTCCTGTGCCTGTTTTATCTGCTCCTCACCCACATATTGAGCATCATCCGTGGTGAATTCCTCACCGGTTACATCAAGAAACTGTTGTTCTTCCCAAAGACTGTCCCCTTCATCTTCCAAATAATCCGGGTTTTGGGCGAAGGACAAAGGTTGTAGAGAAAACTGGGTAAAAACTGCCAAAACTATTAATTTAAGAAGGAATGGTTGTTTAATCAACATGTGGATCTTGTGGATTGCTTTCGTTAGTAGATCGTTACGATTTTAATGCTAAGGCAAAGTCGGGTAATACATTTAAATTTACTGTTGTCAACGCTGTATTGATGGATAAATGCAATTGGCTCGCCGTTTGTAAATATGTTGTGTTATTTTATTTGAGCAAATTATGTGGGAGCTTGCATCGACCCTATGATATCGGGCGCCGGGTTTAGAAATCAGAACAAAACAAGTAACTGTGTCCTTCCTGTCTTTATTTGATTTCAGATTCGTCGCTTCATTCCTTGAGCTTTTACCTTTATTTTATTAGAATTTCTCGCAGATACGCATTATTTAAAAACGGCGAAGAAAAATTCAAATAGTTGTAAACCAAGGGGTCGCCCCCGGCTTAACCTCAATTACGTTCAGACTAAGCGTTGTTCTAATTGGATTA
>JANQLH010000503.1 GCA_028280735.1 SAR324 cluster bacterium
CCCATTTGTTCCGCTTCATCAGCACCTACTTCTCGTCCTGTTAAAATCAAGTCCAGGGCTCTGCTGTGCCCGATCAAACGGCTTAACCTTATAGTACCGCCATCAATTAACGGCACACCCCATCTTCGGCAAAAAACTCCAAAGGCGGCGTCACTAGCGACAACTCTTAAATCACACCAGGCAGCCAATTCCAATCCTCCGGCAACCGCATAACCTTCAATCGCTGCTATAACCGGTTTTGACAGGATCATACGGGTTGGCCCCATCGGACCGTCACCGCTTATCTCCACACGGTTTCCCTTGCCTTCAGCGATACTTTTCAAATCGGCTCCGGAGCAAAATGTTCCTCCTGTTCCTGTAAGAATTGAAAGGTATTGGTTATCATCCCTGTCAAACTCACTGAAGGCCTCAACCAGTTGTGCTGCGGTATCCCTGTTAACCGCGTTTCTTACCTCGGGCCGATTGATGGCAATCGTTGTAATATGGTTTTCTTTTTTTATTTGCAGATGGTTCATAAATGTTTTTTTTTAAGTTCACAATCAAGTGGTTTTTATTTGGGTCAATTGACGAAAACTTTGAAGTTCCAACTGATCCCTGATGCGGGATTTGACTTCCAGTGGGATAAAAGGTTTGGAAAGATAGTCCGATCCGCCTATAGTGTATCCCTTGGAAATACTTATGGGATCATTAACTGATGAAATAAAAATCACCGGAATCGACCGGGTATCAGTTTCATTTTTCAAGGTTTGACACAGCTCAAATCCGTCCATTTCAGGCATCACGACATCCAACAGGATTAAATCAGGCTTGTTTTTATTAATAAAATCAAGAGCTTTTTTACCGGTCTTGGCTACGCTCAGCCGGTAATCGTTCTGAAGAATCTCTATCAAAACATCCAGATTCGTTGGATTATCATCCACAATCAGAACAAAGGGTTTTTGGTTTTTATCTTGATTCATAAAAAAGTCGGGATTCAGTTTTTGAACTAATTCTGCTGTCCAAACCTGCTGCTAATGTCAATGCCTTTTGTCTTGGAAAGCGTTATGGATTGAAAAGAGCAACAGATCCGCAACAATTAGCATCAACTATATGATACATTCAATTCTTTCGCTAGTCTTTCCAATTCCACTAGAGCTCCTTCATAATCGTAATCCTGAATTTTGGACATAATTGATTCGAGGTTTTTATCGGGTAAATGGTGTTGCAGAATTTCGACCTGGTTTTTCACGTCCAACGGAGATGCCTGGTACAGTGCATTGGATAATAAAGTGAATGCCGAAGGGATAGTACGTTCATCAGATAAAGGAGCCGGAGAGTTTGAATGGATTTTGGTCGACTTAAGAAGAGTTTCAATGGACGATGTCACCTGCTCAAACTCTTTATCCAGCGACTTTAACTTGGTTTTTACCTGATTAAGTATAGGCGGATCGGCTTCATTTCCTTGCTTTTTGCAGATAAACTCGATGGTTTCCGCAGACTCCCTTAGTTCTTCAGCGCCGATATTGGCTGCGCTGCCCTTAATGCCATGGGCCAACTCACTGACTTGTTCAATATCCTGATCTTCAACGGCCTCTAGCAGCCTGTCAAACAATGGAAGCGAGTGCTTGACAAAGCTTTTCAAGATTCGTTGATAAGTTTCGAAATCAATATCCAATATTCGTAGTGCCGATTTAATGTTCAACCCCGGCATTGATTCCAAGGTGTGGACGGGTTTACTGTCAGGAACTGTCGTTAACGGGGACGATGGTTTGCTTTCCGTTTTTAATCCCTGTGTTTTGATTGAATCAAGAAGGGTTTTTAAGAGTAACTCCTGGTTCACCGGTTTGGTAATATATCCATTCATCCCTGCCGCCAGGCATTTTTCTTTATCCCCTTTCAAGGCGTGAGCTGTTAAGGCAATGATCGGCAATTCGGAAAACTGCGGATTTCTCCTAATGGTTCTTGTTGCCTCGTACCCGTCCATTTTGGGCATTTGCATATCCATCAGAACGGCATCAAAATGTCTGGATTCCACTGCTTTGATAGCCTCTAATCCGTCCCAAACAGGAGTTACCTCGATTCCGACATTTTCCAAAATAGCCAGGGCAATATCCTGGTTTGTCGGATTGTCTTCTGCCAGGAGCACGTTTAACCCTTTCAATTCGGAAAAAACTGACCAATCTGCCGGTGTTTCCGTTTTATCTTTATGCGGCACGGCACCTGCCTTATGATCTAAAACCGAAAGCACTAAATTAAAAAGGGTTGACGCTTGAAAAGGTTTATTTAAAAATCCACTGGCCGATGATTCATGGTGGTTTTTAACGGAAGTATCCAGACTGTATGATCCCATCAGCACAACGGGGATTTCCCCTTTGTGCTTGGAATTGATGGAATCTATCGTTTTCGAATAATGTTGGCCGGTCAGGTTAGCATCCATGATTACCAATTTGATCTCACCTGAACCGTTTTGGTCTTCACCAAGCATGAACAACAACTCTTCCGTTGAATTAGCTTCAATGGTTTGTAAGCCGAGGGAATGCAACAGTTTTTTTAGAACTTCCAAGCTGGAGAGCGACGAATCGGCTATCAAGGCTTTTAGATTTCTGAATCTCCGGGGAAGCAGGAAATTCTGCTCTTGCTGATTTTCGACTTCCAGTATCAGCGTAAAGTTGAAACAGGTTCGAACTCCCGGTGCGCTTTCCGCCCACATTTTTCCATCCATCATATCAACCAATTGGCGACAGATTGATAAGCCCAAGCCTGTACCCCCGTATTTCCTGGTCGTTGACGTGTCAGCCTGGGTAAACGGCTGGAAAATCCGCTGCAATTGTTCCGGTGTTAATCCAATACCGGAATCTTCTATACTAAACTCAAGTTCGATTTTTCTTTTTTCAACATGTCGTTGGGTTTTGGTAACCCTAAAAAGGATAGTTCCATTCTCTTTAGTAAATTTAAAAGAATTACTAAGCAAATTAGTGATAATCTGCTGAATTCTCAACGGATCACCTTTAAAGGCTATAGGCAAATTGGGTTCGATATCGGTGATTAGTTCGATGTGTTCCCCTTCGACCTTTTCGACAAAAAGCGAGGTGACTTTTTGAACTATGTCTTCAAGATAAAAAGGTTTATGTTCCAATTCCATTTTACCTGCTTCGATCTTGGAAAAGTCCAGGATGTCATTTATGATTCCCAATAAACTGTTGCCCGAAGCGTGTATGATATCAAGATAATGGCTGAGTTTATCCGTCAGGGGTTCCAGTAAGGCGAGGTCAACGGCAGCAATAATTCCGTTCATCGGGGTGCGTATTTCGTGGGACATGTTGGCCAGGAAATTACTTTTGGCAATAGTGGCTTCATCCGCTGCTTCCTTGGCGACTTTTAGCTGGTAGTTGGCGGCTTCCAAACGTGCTGTTCGGTTAATGACCTGCGTTTCCAGAGTTCTGTTTAATTCCTTGATTTTCTCTTCCGCTCTTTTGCTTTCTGAAATATCCCGTATCACCGTTGATAAATAACTGACAGCCCCGGACTCTGATTTGTGAGCCATTATTATTTGAGAAATCGGGATTTCATCACCATTTTTATCCAAAACAGCTGATTCACCTTTCCAAATACCTTTTTCCAAAGCCTCGGGGATTGCCGTCGATTCTATTAATTCAGCAGCCCAGATCGGTTGAGAATCATTACCAATTAACAGTTTTTTGTTTTCAACACCGGAAAGCCCAATAATGTCTTTTCCAGCCTTGTTGATATAGGTAATCGTGCCATCTAACAGCACGGTCGCTACAATATCGCTTGTTGACTCCAAAATTGAAACAAGTCTTAATCGGTCTGCTTCACTCTTCTGGTGTCGGGTTACATCTCTGAAAACCAAAACCGCGCCTTCGAGATTTTTGCTGTCATCCTTGATGGGGGCGATATTCCCGGCGATACGTCTTTTTTGTCCGGATTTTGAGATGAGGGTGGCATGCCCGGGCAGGACGGTAATCTCGCCGTCTTTCAGAACTTCTTTTGTTGGATTAAGATGTTGATTGGAGCCCGAAGCATCAGCCAAAGTGAATACCTCGTTTAGCGGCAATGCTTCTGCCTGCTTTTTTGTCCAGCCGGTCAATGTTTCTGCCACCGGATTCATCCTGGTTATCCTGCCGTTTTTGTCAGTACTGATTACCGCATCGGCAATGGAGTTTAACGTGATTTCCAGATAATCTTGCGTCTTCTGCTGCTGCCTGCCTCTTTTTTTAAGATTGTTGATCAGCCTCCATTTTTCAGTCAAAGAACGTGTCATCTGTTTTAATTCGATGACTTCAAAAGGTTTTTTCAGAATGTTGAGATTGTTGGAATAGGGAACTTGTTTGACAATCTCGTTCCAGGAATAATCTGTAAATGCCGTACAGATCAATACTTGCAGGTTTGGGTCTATTTCAAGCGCTTTTTTGGCTGTTTTCAGCCCATCCCAGCCGGGAGGCATACGGATATCCACAAAGGTTAGTGCGTAAGGTTCGTCCTGCTCGAATGCTTCCTGAATCATGGCAACACCATCAGCACCCTGGTATGCGGAATCAATATGGTATTCAACTTGAGGAATGGATGGTGAAAACTCTTTCTCATCGGCAAAAACGGCAGCTTCGTAGGTTGCCAACGATCTGTCCGTCACTGCCGGGAGTAGCACTTTGCGGTAATCATCATGAATACTTTGGGTATCATCGATAATTAGAATTCTATATCTTTCCTGAGATGTTGACGGGGCATCGGTCATAATAACTACAATCTGGTGATTGACAGCAATACTTAAAAATCCTGGCTGGATTATTTTACAACCCACAATCTTGTGAAACACAAGAACCCGGAAAAAACAGTTTGCATATATTATAGCTCGATGATAAGCGGCTGTAAAGGTTAAAGCATTCCCGCGACTTTATCATGTGTAAGAGAGTAGCAAGGATTGATTGAAATTGCCGGTCTCAGGATAAGATGTGTTTTGTTTTTTCGGACCGGCAGGGAAAGGACTGGAGAGTGTTGACTGTTTGGTCGATCAAGCGGGTTTAACGTCAAGCAGAGTATCTGTCATTAGGTACTCCTGGTAGGACTGCCAAAGGCTTTCTGCAGATGTATTTTCACATATGGTTGCTGAACCGATTTCGGTCAACCCTATGAATCTAATCCCCTTTGATACGGCTTTTTTGTCATGGGCAATGATTTCGATAAACTCATCCTGATTGATGGATCGGATCACAGGTTTGATCCCCAGGTTTTTTAAATGACCGTGAATGGTTTCAAAGTCTTGTTCGGACAGGATGCCTTTTTTGACCGACCACCAAGACGCAAAATCCATCCCCACAATCACCGCCTCACCATGGAGCATGGTTTTGTATTCTGTAATGGTTTCCAGTACATGACCCAGGGTATGTCCGAAATTCAAAATGGCTCTTAATCCGGCTTCCTTCTCATCTTCCTGCACCACAGTCGCTTTAACCCGGCAGGACATTCTTATAGCTTCACTCAGATGCGCCGGGTCTGAAACAAGGTCGTCAATGGGTTTTTGCATTAAATGATCAAGCAAAGCGCGATCACGAATAAATCCATGTTTAACCAGCTCGGCATATCCGGCAATAAACTCTCTCCTGGGGAGCGTTTTGAGAACATCAATATCTATAACGGTTCTCAGCGGCTGTTTAAAAGCACCGATCATGTTTTTGCCAAATTTGTGATTCACACCGGTCTTTCCTCCTATACCGCTATCAACCTGGGAAAGAAGCGTTGTCGGGATTTGAATATAGTGAATCCCCCTCATAAACACGGCTGCTGCAAAACCTGCCATATCGCCGATCACACCCCCTCCAAAAGCGATCAAAATACTTTTTCTATTGGCGTGTTCCCGGGCCAGAAAATCCAGAATGGATGAAACAGTATCCAGGTTTTTAACACTCTCGCCATCAGGTAAAACCAGGGTTTTAACTTCAATATCTTCAGGTATCATCTTATCCGGAACATCGGGATATAACTCTTTGATCGTCGTATTTGTCACGACGTACAATACGGACTCCGAATAGTCCTTAATAATATCATCAAGACTCTCTTTGATGATTTGGGAACCAATATGGACGGAATAGCTGTAATCCGCCTGAGGTAAAGTGATTTGGATTTTTTTCATACTGATTTTCGCTTGAATGCTAATATAAAACTTGAAACCCTGAATATGACTGAGTTTCGCTTAATTCCCTTTTTTCAACAGCCGAAACACTGGACATGGGTGATCCTTGCCAGCACCAGGTCTCCAGCTCTTTTAAAAGGGTTTCATCGCCTTGCGCATAAACTTCCACACTTCCGTCGTTGCGATTGCGTACAGTCCCTTTAAGACCTAATGAAGCTGCTTTTTTTTTCGTATAATCGCGAAAAAAAACACCTTGTACCCTGCCTTTGACAATCAAATGTATTCGTTTGTCCATCAGCCTCCTGCGATAGTGTGGTGAGATATTCAGACATGCCAATAGGAATGAACTCATTCTGACTTAGCTATACCAAGATTTTTAAAAATTGCCTAACTGATTTACGCAAGCCTAAAAAGGGGCCTTTCTCTTTCAAGGCGAATAAGAATATGTGACAACATATAGGAACGTGACCATGGAAACATGATGTATAGTATTTACCTTAGTTAAATCAGCTTGGTAAAAACATGCTTCGGATTAGATCAAACCAAAAATACCCCGGTGTAGATGATTATTTCTTTCCAATTACATAAAAACCTAATATCATAGAGAGATGAAGCTATCACTATTTGATCCGGTATCATCCACAAAACATAATGCGCTTCACTTTATCGAAGGTCCGGTTGCCTGCTTGAGGCAACCGGGGCCGAAAACGGCAACGCTCAATACCGGAAATTCAACGAATAGATAAATATTGGAGTGTGCAGCTAAATGGCTACGCAGGGAAATCAAAATAATCAGCAAGCTGGTGATTCAAAACAAAATAAAGGCCAAACCGGCTTTAGCGTCGACCCGGATTTGTTAAAACAGATCAAGGAGGCTATGGCGCTTCCAATACCCGGGAAAGACGAATACTGGCGTATTGAAAAGGTGATCAATCCCACAAACGAAAAGAGGATTTTGGGGATATTCAAACGCAAAACGTTAAGTCTGGACGAAATCAATGATTTGCGTAAAAGTGCCGTTCAATCACCTGGAAATACCAGAACGAGAATTAACAAGCTTAAGAAACAGTTTCCGAGCAATCCAACTCTTTATATGCTTTCCGCCATTTGTACCAATGGCATGCTACTTAACTCCAGCAATCAAAAGGAGGTATTTCGCGGGTTAAAAATGTCGGCCAAAGAAGCTGCCATGTCCTTGGTGAGCAATGGAATCAGTGTTTATAACTGTGAAAATTTTTTTCGTATTTATTTTACGATGGTCGATCGCTTCAAGAGACAGCAGGTTAGAACCTACGAAAAAGTCGCAGCGGACCACCGCCTTGAAAAGTATAAACAGAAACTGGTTATCGCCATGCGCGTGTGTGATCAGTTAAATTCCGACAAATCAAGGGTGTTTAACGTCTTGAACCATATGAAGAAAAAGCTGAAGTCGAGTTTATACGCGGCTTACTTCAGTTTTAATATGATTCGGGATGCGGCCAAATACATAGAGATGGGAAAACCAAAAGAAAAAATGCCGATGGGTACCGCCAGTGAAGTGATCGCATTTGTGTATGCTCTTTCAGTGGCTTTTGCCAGAATCCCGTTTTTATCTACCCTTGTTGATGAAATTTTGGAATTTTTACCGGATGCCAACAAACCCTTGTTGCTTAGGAAGATTTCCATTCGATCCGTCCGTAATTTTGCTTCTTTTAGAATTGCTGCTATCGAGGGGGATAGGGAAACCATGGCAAAACTGGGGAAGCTGATTTTCAAGGAAAATCTCACGGGTGTACAAAAGTTGGAAGGACAATCCCTTTACCAGGGATATGAAACAGATCCGTTTTTCAATATTGCCTATGTTGCTGAAATGACTGTCGGCATTTACAAATCCGGTGATCATACAAAGATTATTGATACAGCCCTCCATGCCGTGGAATCTGTTATCAAGCGAGACATGTCCAAAAATCATATCTTCACGGATGCAGCCAATAACCATACTCACAAGCTGAGTCTGCTTAAAGAGGGTAAGGCTGAGGAAGTCTAATCGGCAATGTTCAGTTTTTCTTTAATCATGCTTGCGACGGCCTTGATCCAGGGTTGACTGCTGTTTAGGGATGGCACCAGGGTCAGGCTTTCACCTCCGCAATTGAGAAATTCCTCTTTTATTTCACTTTGAATTTCATGCGTGGTTTCCAGGCAATCCGCCACAAACGACGGACAGAATACCAACAGATTTTTCACTCCTTTCTCAGCCAAGTGTTTGACATGCCGGGTAGTATACGGTTCGAGCCATTTTGCCTTGCCAAGTCTTGACTGAAAGCTGATGGAATATTTCGAATGGTCGAGTGAGAAGGTCTCCGCGATCATTCCCGCAGTCTTAAAACACTGGGCTCTATAGCATCCATGGATAGCATTTTCCGAAAGGCAGCACGAATCTGATTTCAGACAATGCTCTTGGGTAACATCTCCATCCAGGATATGGCTTTCCGGTAATCCGTGGAAGCTGAAAAGAACATGATCCGGATGCTGCTGTATCAACGATTGCGATCGTTGTCGCCAGGCTTCGATAAACAAGGGATGCTGGTAAAATGAGGAAACAAACGTCACTTCGGGAATAGTATTCCATCCACGAATAATATTCATGCACTCTTCGATGATAGAACCTGTTGTTGCGGATGAATACTGCGGAAAAAGAGGAAAAATCAGGAGTTGTTGCACCCCGGTTTGCCTGATTTTTTCAAGGGTATTGTTAAGATCCGGCAGGCCGTAACGCATGCCGATCTCGACCAGACAGGTTTTATCCAGTAACGACGAAATGCCGGTAGCGAGCTTTTTTGCATGAACAATCAAAGGAAATCCCTGCTCACTCCAAATCGATTGATAACTGGATTTAATTGCAGAAGGCCGAAAAGGAGCGATAACAAGATTAACGATCAGCCACCTTAAGGGCGCAGGCATTGTCATTACCCTCTTGTCGGATAAAAACTGTTTTAGATACCGGCGAATAGCCGAGATGGAAGGCGCTTGGGGAGATCCGAGATTGATCAGCAGAATGGCTTTACTGGTGTTGTGTGACATGGTTTTATCATCCAAAAGGCAGAGGTTGAACGTTCCAAGATCAAAAAGTTATTTCATGTTTTATCTTCCGCTTTTTTCTGTCAATAGTCCCGGCTTTATCCCTTTTAACCACGACACCCTTGCAAAATTTACTGATGACTAAAAACTACCTTATTTGTTACTCTAAAACCTTACTTTGATGGACAGACTACTGGTCTTTCGATTTATCTATCGATCAAAAGGAATACTATTATGGACAGCGAGTTACTTCTGGATGCCAAAACAGCATTGATAAAGGGAAACTATGATGAAAGCATCACCTTACTGGATAAGGTGCTGGCTGAAGAACCGGAAAACCAGGTCGCCTTGTTCAGCAGGGGTACAGCTAAATTCAGAAATGGTGATTTTGAAGGATCGATCAAGGATTTTGATGCTTATATCACCCTTAACCCTTCCAATGAGAAGGTCGTGTGCAGTCGCGGTAATGCCTATTTTTCTTTGAGGGAAAACGATAAAGCCATGGAGGATTTTAACCGATCGCTTGAGATTAATCCTCAGTATCCGACAGCTTATTTCAGTAGAAGCGAGCTGTTCAGGTCTATGAACGAAACTGATCAAGCCGATGACGATTGGGCTATTGGAGAGCGTCTACAGAGACAGATTTCCCAGGCATATTTCGAATCCCAGGGGATTATGTATCAAAACTTTTAATTACTGAGGCGGATGATTGCTTTTTCCGGCAGATTCTCTCAGATATTCATCCGCTCGAACCAACAGGTTACCGAAACCATGGCATTTCCATATACAATCAATCAGGAACAAATCCTGCGTGAATATCACCCGCATAGGGCTCACCATTCATCTATTCATTGACCGCCTGAGAGTTCAAGTCTTTTATTGTTCATTGTATTGTCAAACATTTTAATCGGAGTATATATAATGGCTGTGTTGCAGCTTGGCATCCCAAAGGGGAGCTTGCAAAAAAGTACTATAGAAATATTCGCAAAAGCCGGATATAAAATATCAGTTAGTTCCAGATCTTATTATCCAGTCATCGATGATGATGAAATTGAATGCATGCTGATTCGAGCCCAGGAAATGGCGAGATATGTTGAAGAAGGCATACTGGATGCAGGATTAACGGGTCAGGATTGGATCAGGGAGACTGAAGCCAGTGTGGAAGAGATTGAAGAGCTGGTTTATGGAAAAGTAGGTAAGAATACCCTGAAATGGGTTTTGGCGGTTCCGGAAAACTCTCCGATTAAATCTGTCAAGGATTTGGAAGGCAAGCGTATTGCCACGGAAGTGGTTGGTTTAACCAATCGTTACCTGGAGAAGCATGGGGTAAAGGCCACAGTAGAATTCAGCTGGGGAGCCACAGAAGTAAAACCTCCACGATTGGCTGATGCCATCGTTGAGATTACGGAAACCGGATCATCGCTACGAGCTAACCGTCTGCGAGTGATAGACGTTGTTTGTACTTCCAACACCTGGCTGATTGCCAATAAACAAGCCTGGAAAGATGACTTCAAACGCCAAAAAATCGAAAAGCTGGCGTTGTTGCTGAAATCAGTCCTGGAAGCGGAAAGCAAGGTTGGGTTGATGATGAATGTAAGGGAAAAAGATGTTGATCGGATCATCGAAATCCTGCCGGCTTTGAATAAACCGACAATATCACATCTCGTAAACTCAGATTGGGTTGCATTGAACACTGTGGTCGAAGAAAAAACCGTTCGCAGGATTATTCCCGAACTCCTGGCAAAAGGCGCGGAAGGCATTATCGAGTATTCACTCAACAAAGTTGTAGGCTAAAGTCTTTTTATCGTTTAATAGCCGCTAAGAATTTAACGGCTATTACACCCGACGGATCTACGGCCG
>JANQLH010000505.1 GCA_028280735.1 SAR324 cluster bacterium
CCCATTTGTGTGACTGTATGTTGGGATGTGGTATCGATACCCTTGTTTAGGTTGTCTATAAATTCAAGTGGGGTGTGGGCTCCCGGAAAAAGACATGAATATCCGATAACAGCAATTTTCTGCATAAGCTGTATCCTTGGGATTAGTGTGGTTCAAGTGAATAATTGCGTAACAGTAGGCTATTTTGCTTTAAACAGTAGGGGATTGTAAAGCCCTCAATAATAGAGAGTTTACCCGGCTTTTTGAAATGGATCGGGATCAAAGAGATTAAAATCCACGGAAACAACCTTGGAAATACCCGGCTCCTCCATCGTAATACCAAACAAGGCATCACCGATTTCCATCGTCTTTTTGTTATGCGTGATAATGATAAACTGTGAGTTTTCAGTTAAAGCCTGCACATGTTTGTTGAATCGCACGTTGTTGGCATCATCAAGCGGAGCATCCACCTCATCCAACAAACAAAATGGACTGGGCTTAATCATGAATACAGCAAAAATCAATGCTATGGCTGTTAATGCTTTTTCTCCGCCACTCAACAACGTCATGTTCTGCAGTTTTTTACCCGGCGGTTGAGCAATAATCTCAACACCTGACTCCAGCAGATCTGTTTCATCTGTCAATTTTAAATAGGCTTCGCCTCCGCCGAAAAGCTGCGGAAATAGATCGCTGAATTTTTCATTGACTCGCTGGAAAGTCGTTTTAAAGCGCTTACGAGACTCCTGGTTAATCTTATTGATAGACGATTCCAGCGCTTCCATACTTTGGGTGAGATCGGAAGACTGGGTTTGCAGGAAATCCAAACGCTCTTTTAAAATGTCATACTCACCCTTTGCTGCAAGATTGATGTTTGCCATTCCGCCAATCTTCTTTTTTAGCTCGGCAATCGTTTCCGATTCTTTCTCGACATCGAACGATTTCACATCAAAGGTTTGAATCAGGTCTTCCGGTTTCAGGGCATCTTCCGCAAACAGATTGTCCTCAATATTCTTGGCTTCCTGGGCTAGTTGAGCCAGTTTGATCTCCAGCTTATAGTTTTTGTCCTTGAGGTTTGTTATGGCCTGGGTTTCTTTTTTGATTCTGTCTTTCAGTTCCTGGTATTCGCTTCGCTTTTTCTCAAGAGCATCACTCATCTGATTCTGCTGTTTTTCCCTTTTCCCGACTTCTTCCACCAAATCCGGCAGCTTAGTTGTTGCTTCTTTGAGTGACAAGGCAATGGATTCCCGTTTTTCCACTGTTTCCGTAGTACGTTGTAATATTTCCCTTTGTTGCTGCTTTCTTTCCACCAGATCTTCTGTCATGCGGGCAATGCCTTCTTCCTGATTTTGCTGCTTTTCCTTTAATCCGGCTAAAACGATTTTAATGTGCTGCAATTCATCCGCAGTTTCTTTCCTGCTGGTCTCTGTCTTTTCAATCTGTTCTTTTAAATCAGCACAAACCTTTCGTATTGTCTCCTGTGTTTGCTCATTGTCCTTTATGGATTTCTCCAGACTTTGAATTTTTTCTTCAAACTCTTTTTTCAGGTTTAATAATTGATTTTGTTCACCTTCGAGATCTTTCTTCACGTTTTCAAATCGTACCTTTTCCTGGGTTTTGCCGTCGTATTCCTTTTGGAGACCGACAATATCCAGATCCAGTGCTACCAGGTCCTGTTGTACAGCATTCAAGGAGCGATTCAGTTCTTCAAGAATCTCGGATTTCTCCTCAAACTGATCTGTTGAGACAGCCAGGTTTTTTTGCAATTCCTCCAGGTCTTTTTCAATACGATTGATTTCCTGTCGTCGCTTGACAAAGGTTTCAGCCAGATTGGACTTGCCGGGTAGTCCAATAAGAAAAATCCCTTCCCTGGTGACCATGGATGCATCGGGATCTATCAGCCCTTCTCCGTTCACTAATTGCTCCACCTTAAGCTCATGCAGGGATTTTTTGACCATGTCAAAGGAATCCACTAAAGCCAGAGAGTCAGTTTGACCGGTTCTAACCGGAATTAATGACGATAAGGGGTTGTTTCCGCTTTTGTTAGTCCCGGAAAAAGAATCAAGAAATGCCAACTGAAATTGTTCCAGTTCTTTATTTTTTGCCAATTCCACAATCTCTTTCAGCTTCTTGATCGATTTAAAAATCAAAATGTTATAATAGCGGTTTAGAAATGCGGTCGTTTGAACAGTCATTTTTTCGGGAAGGGTAACCAACTCCGCAAGGGTCCCCAAATATCCCACTTGTTTAGAAATGTCCGGATTTTCCGTAATTGTATCCAGCACCTTTTTTGTGGCTGCATCATATTCCTCGTGGCTTAAGACCAGTTCCTGCAGTGAGTCCAACTTGCTTTCAGCCTGGTTTGCCTGTTGCTGCAACTCTTCTGATCGGGCTTTCAGTTTAGCCAGTTCCTGTTCCGCATCTTCTTTCTGGTTTGAATAAACCTGGATGGTTTCATGACATCGTTCTTTTTCTGCCTTTCTCTCCTCAATCTTAGCTTCAAGCTCCTGCCAGACACTCTTCATGTCTTGTTCTTCATGTTCCAGTTCCTTTTCTCGCCCGGACAATACCGAAGCTTTCTCCTCCACTTCCTTCAATCGTTCGGTAAGCTGTTGCATCTGGTTTTGCTCAGCCACCACCGTGGTCATCGATTCCACTTCTTTTTGCTGGAGATTGGTCAGGCGGATTTTCTGACTGGACAGATCGCTTTCACTGCTGTCAGCAGTGGTTTGCAGGTTTTCCACCAACTTGGTTTTTTCGTCGACCTCCTCCGATAATTTTTTATGTTCAGCCTGGTACGTTTCCAATTGAAATGTGACTGTTTTTATCTGTTTGTCAACCAACTCACCTTCTTCTTTGTTTTTCTTTTCCCACTCATCAAGGTTCTCCAGGGTGATTTTATCTGAATCCAGTTTGCTTTCCAGCTTGATGACCTTTTCCTTTTGTCCCTGGATTTCCGCCATGAATTGATTAAGTTCCGCCTCGCTGGTTGTAATGTCCAAAGATAAAGATGATTCCAGGGTTTCCAGATTGGTTAATTCTGTTTCCAGGTCGGTCTTTTGCTCAATCGCCTTATCGCGGTTCTGACCGATCTTGATTGCCTGTTCACTAAGTTTGTGCCATTTAGTCGCAGCAATACAATTCTGCAATCTCTCCAGACGCGCCTTGGCTGCAAGGTACTCTTCGGCCCGTTCAACCTGTACCACGAGGGTTTCTTCCTGCTTTACCAATTCTGCAAGAACATCCTCTACTCGGAGGAGATTCTGCTTGGTCGCCGCAAATTTTCGCTCAGCTTCCTTTCGTTTTGTCTTGAACTTTACAATTCCCGCTGCTTCATCAATTATCAATCGGCGATCTTCAGCACGACTGGTGATTATCTGATCGATTTTCCCCTGCTCTATTATGGAATAGCCTTTACCGCCAATCCCGGTATCCATAAACAATTCTCGAATATCGGTCAGTCTGCAGGGTGTTTTGTTAATCAAGTACTGACTTTCACCGCTGCGATACAAGCGCCGGGTAACTGTGATCTCGGTAAATTCGGAGTATTTGGGTATGGTATCCCCTTCCGGATTGGAAAAAACGAGGCTTACCTGTGCCATACTGACTGGTTGCCGGCCACTACTGCCACTGAAGATAACGTCTTCCATGCTGCTTCCTCTCAGGTGTTTTGCACTCTGCTCCCCAAGAGTCCAGCGCACTGCATCAACAATGTTGCTCTTCCCGCAGCCGTTTGGACCGACAACAACAGAGATCCCTTGTTGAACAAAATTGATCACTGTTTTATCACAGAAAGATTTAAATCCTGAAGCTTCTAACCTGAGAAGACGCATGAAAGATTGTGTTTATGGTGAACATGTAAAATGAAAGCAGAGCTTTCACAAAAGACCGATAACTAATAACTAAACAATGTTGTTAAATTAAGAGAGTTGTGACTGTATGTCATCCTGAACGAAAGTGAAGGATCTGTCAGAACCTTCACTTTCCAGACTGTGTTGCAATAGGAATTTAGGCTTTCATGAGCAGTTTTTGATTCTGCGTCATTCCGATCGATGCTGCAAGCTTCGCACCTCATGACCCGGAATCCATTTGCAACTAATTGAAATAATTAATGGACCCCGGATCAAGTCCGGGGTGACAAGTGTGACGTTTTTTCTATTAAAATAGAAAAACCATAAATTTTACGATTGTGACACAGTCTGTCGATCCGGGATCTATCGTGTAACATACTGAAATCATGAATATACTCCGGGTCAAGCCCGGAGTGACAAGTGTGACGTTTTTTCTATTGTGACACAGTCTGTTTCGTTCGGAATGACATTTTGGCCAGCTTTACTTAAGTTATGAAACTAACAACTGTTTTTTAAGGCGATAGCTGGATTTTTTCCCATACTTGGAACATCCTCAAATCAGCATAGCAAAATGATACAAGGTTAAAGTGAAAAATTCTCACCGAGGTACACTTTTCTGGCTAATTCGTTGTTTACAATGAATTCCGGAGTGCCATCCACCAGAATTTTGCCCTCATTCATAATATAGGCTCTGTCTGTTATGCCCAGGGTCTCCCGAACATTGTGATCAGTTATCAGTATTCCGATATTGCGCTGTGCCAGCTCCCTGATTACCTCCTGAATATCAATCACGGCAATTGGATCAACCCCGGCGAATGGCTCATCCAACAGCATAAAGCTGGGTTCGGTTGCCAACGCCCGGGCAATTTCCACTCGTCTGCGTTCGCCGCCTGAAAGCGCCAGTCCTTTGCTTTTTCTTATATGCTGAATTCTAAGGTCTGCCAAAAGCCTGTCTACCTTTCTTAACTGGTCCTTTTTACTTAGCTTCATGGTTTGCAAAACGGCCAGCAGGTTATCCTCGACAGTCATTTTTCGAAAGACAGAGGCCTCCTGCGGTAAATATCCAATGCCTTTGCGAGCTCTTTGGTACATGGGAAGGGCAGTGATATCCGTATCATCGATGAAAATCTTACCGGAATTTGGCCTCACAATGCCGACAACCATGTAAAAACTGGTCGTCTTCCCCGCTCCGTTTGCACCAAGCAGACCGACCACCTCACCCTGTGATATCTGAAAGGATACCGATTTCACAACTGTTCTCTTGTTGTAAATTTTAACCAGCTCTTCGGTTCTCAACATTGCGATAGTGGGAAAAATTTGTGGGTTTCAGGCGTGTGTAAATGTATTGGAAGATGTTTAGAGAAATGCTGAAAATCCTGATCTGTAGTAAAAATTCCAAGATTATGGTTTAAAGCAACCGCGCAGATTAGAAAATCAGTATTTGATCCTTGAACTCCCTTTGCACGACAAAGATTATAATATCGAGCTGCAAGAATATAGTCATCTTCCACAAGTTGCAGATCGGTGAAACCTTTTAAGTGATCTTTCAGATGTTTAAACTGGTTTTCATCTTTAACTCCCGAGAGAATTTCCTGACGAATTGCTCCAATCATTTGAACTCTGAAGTCCATTATCAGGTTTTTTAATTCCGAGACGGTTCCATTTGATGATTTTTTACCGCGACGGAGAGCTAAAGACCATACACAAGTATCAACGATTATTTTCATTTTTTGGACCGTTGATTCTTATAGTTGTAGTCATTCTCGTATTCGATTGTGCCAAAAATATTCAATACTTTAAGCTGTTGTAGATGTTGATTATAGGTAATAAGCGCTTGAGTAACAGCTTCTTTTTTCGTTCGATGACCACCGAGTTGAACCGCTGTTTGAATAAGCTTGTCATCAATTTGCAGATTTGTTGCCATGACTGCCTCCTTTTACACATAACTTTACACATAGCTCAGTGTGAATTCAAGTGTGGAATTAAAAGGGGTACAACAAAAAGCTTTAAATCAAGGATGTTTGCTTTAATCTTCCCAAATAAGATAAGGTTTGTGCTCCAGATAATCAGTCGAGATAAGCCGATATTCTGTTTCACCGATTTTTCCCTGGGGGAGACTGTCCCACTCTGTTTTAAAATGAAAATGGCCAAAGGAGCAGGTAGTGACCGGATAATTTGAAATGAGATCAAAAAACGGGGTTTCCTGACCATTAGTGGTAAATGGAGGAAAATGTAAAAGGAGATGCAGCCCCTTTTCAGGTTTGAGTTCGACGGCTGCCTTCAGGGCTTTTTCCAAAAGGGTCATTTCCTTCCGGAAAAAATTCATATCGAGATTGTCAAAAGAGGGATCTACCGGGGACAACCACCCCATCGTACCGCAAAAGACATGACCTTGAGCTTTGTGAGCCGTTCCGGAAAGAGCTGTCATTGTTCTGGGCATTGATCTGCTGACTTCATCCAGTGATTTCCACCAGACGTCGTGATTACCTTTCACAAGGAACTTCTGTTTTCCCGGCAGACTATCCAGCATGTTAATATCGATCAGGGCCCGCTTCATTTCATAAGCCCAGGTGGTATCGCCACCGATCAAAACCGTATCGACTGTTTTTACGGTCGCATGCCAGTTTTCAATAATCTTTACCCTGTGTTTGACCCAAATCGGACCATAATACGCCATGGAATCAGTTTTGTGTTCTGCCAAATGGGTATCCGAAATTCCCCAGATCCTCATATAAGTTCCTTAAGGTGTAACTCGCTCCATCAATCGTGGAAAAGGTATGGTTTCACGAACATGCGGGACACCACAGATCCACCCCACCAGTCGTTCAATACCCAGTCCGAAACCGGAATGCACCACTGTACCGTATTTACGCAGGTCCAGGTACCATTCGTAATTTTCCACCGGGAGATCCATCTCTTTAATACGGGTTAACAGCTTTTCATGTGAGTCTTCACGCTGGCTGCCACCGATTATTTCGCCAAATCCCTCCGGAGCCAATAAATCAGAGCACTTCACTGTACGGGGATCTTCAACATTTTCCTTCATATAGAAAGCTTTCACTTCTTTCGGGTAATCATAAACAAAAGCCGGAACTGGTGAGTCGTCTGTCAACAAGGTCTCTTCCGGAGCACCCAAATCCTCTCCCCACTTGATTTCACTGCCTTTGGACTGCAGGTATTCCACTGCTTCACTATAGCTATAGCGTTTGAAAGGTCCCAACACTTGCTTGAGGACTTCGGGATCTCTTTCCAGATGCCCCAGGTACCATTCGCCGCGATCCAAAACACGTTGGATAACGTATTTGATCAGATCTTCCTGAAAATCCATGTTGTCATCATTATCAAAAAAAGCCATTTCCGCTTCCATCATCCAAAATTCCGTGAGGTGACGACGGGTTTTTGATTTCTCCGCACGAAATGTAGGACCAAAACAGAAAACATTGGCATGGGCAGCGATGCTGGCTTCCAGGTATAGCTGACCGGTTTGTGCCAGATAGGCTGTTCCCATATCAAAATAGTCAACACCAAACAACCCGGCAGGATCTTCCCCGACACTGCGGGTAAGAATGGGTGAGTCCATTTGAATGAAGTGATTTTCAAACAGAAAATCTCGAATGGCCTGAATGATTGTGCTGCGGATTCTGAAGAGCGCCACTTGTTTTTTTGAGCGAAGCCAAAGGTGCCGGTTGGAGAGCAAAAAATCGATCCCGTGCTCTTTGGGAGTGATCGGGAATTGTTCCGACGTTCCCAGGATTTCGATCTCTTTAACCAGCATTTCAACCTTGTACTGCGATTGCTTGCTTTGCTGAACCATACCAGTCATTTTAATACTGGTTTCTTGCCTCAGGTCCTTGAACATTTCATAAGTGGCGTCATCTGTTTCGCCTTGAACCAGCACGCCTTGCATAATACTGGAGCCGTCACGAAATCCCAAAAATCTTATCTTCCCCGATTTTCGCGTAAACTGCACCCAGCCATAAAGCGTATGAGTTTCACCAATTTTATCAACAAGATCCTTGATATAAAGTCGTTCGTTCCAGCGCATAAGTCATTTCAGTTAAAGTGATAAATGATTGTAGGTGATTAAACGTACAATCTAGTGTTTAAATAACAAAATGTAAAACCGAATCTCAATTGCCCGGCAATGCTGATCATTTTGAGGATAAGACCACACACTTTAGGGCTTGGTTCACGAGCAAGGAGCAATCCCTTTTGAACGATACTTAATCTGATTGCCGAATGGTTGTTGATAAATAAAGCGAGTGGAATTTTCACCGAGGACCGATAACTGACCACAATGCCGTGTGGCTTCAGCTTTTCATTGTATGGGTTATGATCCTGCTGAATTATAGGAAAACCCAAAAAAGTATGAAAAATGAGGCATTCATTGAAAGTGATTATTCAATATTTGTTGATAAGCCAACCAGACTTTTTTATCGGAAAGAATGGTTGCATGGTTCACTTTGAAACCAAGTTTTGCCTTGGCATTCATGAAGGCTCTTTGGTCAAGAGCCCGACCACCGGATACCTGATCGTTCTTTCCAAAAAACAGGTAGTAAGGGATAGTTTCAGGAAGGGATTTTTTGAGCAGTTTTTTGATAAAAACACTCCGAGAGGAAACATCTATCCAACTTGGCAAAACCACCGGGGATGTCGCTATGGCAAGGTCTGCGGATTCAAACCCTGTCCAAGGTGTGGCCAGGGTTAGGTATAACTTCACGAAATCAAGCTCTTTTTTTAACTCCCTTTCGGTCAACAAAGTCTGTGTTACAAATCCACCCATGCTGTGGGCGGTCACGGCCATTTCTTTAAATTGATACCTTCTATTCAAAGCTTTCAGTTTTTCAAACAATATCCGCGAAACAAGCTCCAGGCGCATTCCGGATGGATAATAGAAGAACAGTGGCTGGTATTTGCTCTTATCCATTCGAATATAGAAAGGAATCCAATCGTGCGGACTGCCCTGAATACCATGCACAAAAAGGATAGGTATCTTTTTGGGGTCATATTCGTCCACGAGATAGATATTCGCCCCAAAAATCCTGACAAAACGATCGGCATACCACAATCCGGCTTCGGCATTTTTAGCGGAAAAAATAGCGTCGTAGATCCTTACTATTTCTCCATTCGTCCATCCGTACTCCACACTATCGAAATCATAAGCCACACCAAGTTTTTCAGGAAAGACAACAGAGACCAAAGGTTCGCCTTTACTCTCGATTTTGACGTCAGGCTTCACCTCACCTATTTTAAGAGAAACCGTTTCCTTAAAATACCCTGACGTTTCGAATTGTTCGAACTGGTTATTACCGTTGAAATCAACAATTGTAAACACCCTGTAGTCGCCGGCCGGCAGATAAAGCATAAATTCTCCCGGTTCATCCAGAATAACCGTGTGAATGCGATCGGTGCGCTTCCTGTTCTTGAGACCTTGAGTATAAGCGACCACCAACACGGGATGCTGATTGTTAATCTTACTAACAACACTACCGATGATTACGGCTGATTTATTTGAGCTACGTCGATTGGTTCCCTTTTCCAGTTCAACCCTGGCTGCTTTACTCTTTGGTCCTGAGCTAAAGGTTGCGCAAGCCCCGAATAACAGCAAGCAGACTATTATAATGGCCCATCGCCCTCGGTTATTTTCCATGACTTATCTCCTGCAGTTGTCGGACTGCTTGTTCAGACCAAGTTTTGGAAGCCATGGACAGGGCAGTCATTCCCGAGTTATCCGGCAGGGTCAGGCTGGCTCCGTTTCGAACCAAGAGCTTGGCGATATCATACTGTTTGTCCGTTATCGCTTCCATCAAAGCAGTCCGCCCGTTTTTATTCTGCGCATCAAGACCTGTTCGGTTTTTTAAAAACGGATTTATTAATTCGAGGTACTCATAACTGATGGCCATCATAAGCGGTGATTGGTTTTCCAAGTTGAAATTAGCTGTTTTGGCACCGGATTTAAGCAGTAATGAGAGAATTTCCGGTTGATGATAGATAATCGCATAATGAAGGGCAGCATCACCGTTTTCATCCTGTAAATCCGCATTGGCACCCCTTTTTATCAGTTCTTTTGTCATGGTTGGATTATAACAACGGATGGACAAAATAAGAGCTGATTGGCCTTCGTTATCCTGCAAATCAAGATTGACACCTCTGTTTAGAAGCCACATCGCAATATCCGGATAATTCCTGCACACAGCGAGTTGAAGCGGGGTTTGTCCCCATAAGTCCTGTGCATTCAAGTTTGGTGAGTGTTCCAGAATAAGGGAAATCATCTCCTTGTTGTTGGACTCCCAGGCATAAACCGAAGCACTGTATTTCCAATAATCGCGAGGTAAGGTATCTGCTTTCTTTTGCAGCAGGTATTCAGCGATCAACAGTCGCTCGTTGATCACGGCATGCATTAATGCTGTTCTTCCCGATTCGTCCCTGGCATTTACCTCCACCAGCTTTTCTTCAATGAATCTCATCACCGTGGGGATGTTGTCGTATCGCACGGCTGTCATCAGATACGCTTCCGGATCAGAGTAGGATTCTGAATAATCAGTACTCGTGATCTGTATTTGTGGGGCACAGGATACCGTCAGCATTAGGCCAATGACCAGATTTATTCTTAACAAGGCAGGAAGGAGCTTAAAATGGATATTTATCATCGATTGGTTGCATTGCGATTCAAACAAGGCTGCTCCAACGGAAAACTACGGATAATAAAATAAATTACCGTTTTTTTTAAACAGTATTCGCAATTATAGTAAAAATGACTGGTGTGATAGTCAAGGCGAGCTTATAAAAATGTAATTTTTTTAAAAAGGGCAGGATACGGGAGGAAAAGAATCTTAACTGCAATAACCGTGAAGTAGCTGACGAGAATTACAATCCCGCCCGTTTCTTGGATAAACGCCCCAAAACCGGGGTAAACAGACTGCCAAGATATAAATATTCCTCTGTTTCCGTTATGCTGGTATTGATCGGATAACTTCCATCAGGATCTTGTAAATCTTCTACGACGTTTCCGGAATCATCCAAGGCAATGATATGGCCATAAGGTTTCGCTCCGGGGCGCCAGGACACGGGTAGGCGTTGAACAATTTTACGTAAGGAGGGAGTACCGGATAATTTATCCAGCATTTTGCTGCGGGGTGAAACAAGAGCCACCCAATATTTGCCGTTCATCCCGGCAGTGATATTATCGGGAAAAGAAGGAAATATAGGGCCAAACTGCTCTCGTTGTCCCTTTTTGGGTCCTTCCAGCCAGTATCGAATAACTCGATATTCTCCGGTTTCTACGACGAGCACAGACTTTTGATCATGTGATACGGCAACACCGTTAGCAAAGCTCAAACCGTTCATCACAGTTGTTGCACGTTTTGTAACCGGATCATAAACCAAAAGCCGACCGTATTTTCCGTGTTCCAAAAGATCCAACAAACTAGCCTCGTAAGTGCCGCCAAACTCCTGGGCTTTAAATTTCGTGGAAGCATCGGAAAAATATATTTTCCCATCCTTGGCCACATCAACATCATCAGTATATTTTATGGGAATGCCATCTGCTTCATCCGCTAAAACTGAAACATTGGCTTCAGTGTCAATTGAAAGAAGGCCTTTGTATCCATCAGCAACAATCAGGTCGCCGTGGAGATTAAACTCGATACCAAGGGGCCTGCCGCCTGTGCTGGCCCAAACTTCATATGCGGAACCGTCAGGTTGCAGTCTGACTATAGTGCCGTTATGAGTAGCGGCGTAGACACGGCCCAGACTGTCAACTGCCACATCTTCCGGGCCGTAAGTATCTCCGATAGGTAGTTCTTCAATACCTTTTAAGCGCTGGTTAACGGCAAAAACACCTTCATAACCGGGATTCGGAGGAGCCTGCCATGCCACGGGATCAACAGGTACCGGCATAGCGAAGATGTACAAAGCAAGAACCATAAATACCACACACAACCCAACCAACAAGCTACGATTCATATTCTTTCCTTTCCAAACAAGACACAAACAACCAATGGCCCACTCATAACCTCTATTGTAAAAAAACGATACCTCAAACCGCATGAGGCTGTCAAAATGATATGGAGAAAAACCGGAGGGATTAATTTGTTTCGTCCCATTAAGGTGGGTTTAGCTTGGAGGAGTTGGGATTACGACAGATAAAAAGCAATGGTTTACATTGGGTCTTGATATCGGACATCAAAAGTTTTTATGCCCGATTCCAGCTTTCTTACGGAGCTTCTGCCGTTTGCAAAGCCAAGACTTCATTACTCACCAAGGCTTCACTCAGCCAAACCAAAGGTTTCAAGGAACCTCTGACAATCGCTCTTAAAACGGAATACTCTCGTAAAGTATCAGCGACCGGGGGGCTATAGTCGTAATAGAAGTCGACAAACAGCTGACCCGGCTTATTCGACAACAGGTACTCATCACGAAACGCCCTCAAATGCCTGACATCCGGCTCCATGGAAGTACCGTAAGCTGCAGTGGCAATAAAACAACCTCCTCCGCCACCGCCCCCTCCGCCGGAGCTTGAAGGAGGATTGCTTATGGAAACACTCATAGTAGTAAAGTGGGATAACCCTTCATCGTCAGTGACATCCAATCTAAACACCAGCGTTTCCGGACTAGATGGGGCAACAAAACTTGCAACAGCATCTGTGGCATCTGAAATACTGACCGCAGTCCCACTAGTTTGTTGCCACAAATAGAACTCTATATAGCCGCTTCCGATAAAACTATTTGAGCCATTCAAAGTTATTGAATTATTAACATATGTAGTTGAGGATGTTTCAATTAATGCTGTAGGTTCAGTTAAGGCGGCATGAGCATCGACAATACCGGCACCGCAGATAGCAGTGTTACATTCTGTAGCTCCTGCCGGAAAATCTCGAGCTGTGTTTTCAAGTATCTTCAAAACTTGACTTGGTGTTAAATTAGAATTCTTTGAGAGCAGTAGCGAAGCAATACCTGAAACGTGAGGGGCAGCCATACTGGTTCCTGCTAACCATTCATAGCTTTCACTGCTGGGGACGGTAGAACCAGAATTAGAGGTTGAGTAAACAGCATTTGTCGAAGTGCCTTCACCTCCAGGTGCAGATATTTCAACAGTACTACCGACATTGCTATATGAGGCTCTATCTCCATCCCGCGCAACAGCAGCAACTGTAATTACATTGTTGCAATTTGCAGGTGTATTTGTATTAGCATCCGTTGTGTCGTTTCCCGCCGAGACAACAACTGTAGATCCAGCCGAAACTGCAGCATCGATAGCATCTTGCATCGTGGTCGAACAACTACTGGTAGCCCCCAAACTAATGTTAAGGACTTTAGCAGGATTAGAGTTCAAAGGTACTCCGGACACTGAATGGCCAGCTGACCAGCGAATTGCATCCGCAATATCTGAAAGCAATCCTCCACATCTGCCCAAGACCCTGACAGGCAGGATTTTTGAGTTCCAATTTACTCCTGAAACACCGTTATTATTGTTTGTGATTGCACCAATGGTACCAGCCACATGTGTTCCATGCCATGAACTTGATTGATTTTTATTGCACCAATCTCCTGTAGGATCCCAGTCTCCTGGATCTGAAGGATCGCTATCTCTGCTGTCACCATCGTTTGCGATACTCGTGTAATAAATAAAATCATATCCTGGGACAACACTTCCTGTAGCGTCAGTAATATCAGGGTCAAGATCTGAATGGGCAACTAATCCTGTATCTATAACAGCAACAACAATGCTTGCATCTCCTGTTGCCTCAGCCCATGCCCCGGGCAAATTTGCAGCTCCAACTTCTGTTGTAGCATCATGGTAGTGCCATTGATCCATATAATAAGTGTCCATGAGTCCTGCATGTGCATGTAGTCTAACATCAATTTCAGCATACGAAACATCCGGATCATCCTGAAGGCCAGCTATAACCAAATCTACTTCAGCTTTTGTCATAGGATAAGGAAGTTTCATAACTTGTGCTCCGCCTGACATCGCTCTTTTTCCAGTTATTTCAATTCCTGCGCTCACACTTAAGCTTTGAGCCTGAGAATAGCTCATCTTTGCGGCTGCTCCAGAGATTTCCATTTCCCAAGCTGCAGCTTCCGGTTTGAGCTTAACAATAATCTGCTCATACAATTCCTCGTCCGGAACATATTGTGCTGTAACAGTCTTGTTTGTATATCCGACGAAAAAAGTCAAAAAAACAGTGCCTAGAAAAGTTACACCGAGAAACCATTTTATTTTTGAAGATTTAACATTCATTGTTAATGTCGCCTGTATACGATGCCTAAAGATTACTAATTCGCATTTGAATATCTTCCTCAGCGTATTCCACATCCTTGTGGTCATTTAACAGCTGCAAGATTTTTTCCAATGATTTTTTGTCTTGTGAGTAAGAGATTTTGATAACGTGTGCTTCACCGGACATTTGCCGAATGTATTCAATGTCAATCGCCAATTCTTTTTCAAACATTGAAAGTCGTTTGTGTATTTCTTCGTTTTTAATACCACTTTTGAACTTTATTATGACTTGTTTTGTCGAGGGATTTGATAGTCGAGGTGTTTTATTTCCGTTGCAATTGGCACCTGCCAACAGCAAAGTAGCAATCAACAAAACTATTGATCTGGAAAACAATACAGGCTTTGGACGATCCATGAAAAATCTTTAATCTTAAAAGGTTAGATTAAACTAAACCGGTAAATATCTCTGAAGTGGTCGAGGTGTGAAAAACTATTTGTCCTGAAAAAGCAACTAAAAAAATATCCTACGCTCGCAGAAGTGTCAAACGGCAGGGCAACCCACCTACACGAATCTGTATTACCTCAAGCCAAAGGGTTGGACATCCGAACCCCTTACAGAGGGAGGATTAAAAATATGGTAATAGGTATTCTGATTTATATTCAAAAGCAACATTCAATATTTCTAGCACCAGGGATTATTGCATACCACACACAGTTTTTGACAAAAAGACAAAATTAAGTCTAAATTTAGTCATGTTTTCATCAAAAATATTAGGAGGCAAATATGAAGCTGTCGAATCAAATCAAACCGATTAGTTACCTCAAAGCTCATGCAGCAGACATCATACGAAATATAGGTGTTAATCAGGAACCATTGATTATTACGCAGAATGGTGAAGCCAAGGCTATCATTCAAGATATTGAAAGTTACGAACAAAACCAGGAAACCATGGCTTTGCTAAAAATCTTGGCTTTAGGAAACCAACAAATTGAAAAAGGAAAGGTAAAAGCAGCTACTGACGTTTTTAGTTCTATTCGAAAAAAAAATAAGGATGCTGACAATGTATAGCGTCCTACTGACCAATGATGCTCAGAAAGACCTGGAAGAATTGTATCACTATATCCAAATCAATGATGTTCCCGGAAAAGGCGGACATGTATTGGATCAAATCGAAAAAGCTATTGATGGCTTAGCTGAATTACCCGAAAGAGGTGTTTATCCAAAAGAATTGTTGAAACTGGGTATAAAGGAATACCGTGAGGTTTTTTTTAAACCATACCGAGTGATCTATCGGATTCTTGAAAACAGTGTTTTTGTAATGTTGATGGCTGATGGGCGAAGAGATATGCAAACCCTTTTGAGTAGGCGCCTGTTGGAAGGTTAGTTCAATTTTGTCCCGGCGCTCTCGATTTGACCCCATCTTTATTGGTTTTGTCGATTGATAGCAACATTCTTATAGATAATTGCTATTGGAGTGTTTGATGTGTTTTTAGTTATAGTGTCTTCTTTCAATCAATGGATAGTGCCTGAGCTGAAAATCGCTAAACCCTTATCCGGCCTTGTGTCAGATGTCGGAATTCAACTTGAAGTTTAACGTGCCGTCAGCTCTCAGCGTTCAGCTTAAAACATTACAATTGCAAACAAAAACCAGCTGAGAACTGATCGCTGACTGCTGAAAGCACAAAACTTCGAAGTGCCAAACTGCTTTTTAAGCTTTTATTGGTATGGGTTAAATTAGTTTTGGTTCAGGTACTGGAAAAATAAAGAGATAACCGAATGGCCGATAAGGCAATGACAGCAGCGGAGCACCCGTGCAGTTCATTATTCTTGAAACTCGTTTATCAATACAAACCTTGAAGGGTGTAAAGTAGGAGAATTTATGAAAATCCGGTTCAAATTTCTAACATTAGGCTTGCTTATTGTTTTCACTGTGTTCGCTTGGCAAATCAATGCTGTTTCAGCATCAGAAGCGGAGAAGAAAAACAGATCCGCTCAAGCAGGAACATCAGCTTTGACAGCAAAAGATCTGTTGGCCGCTGTAGAAGATGAAAATACAATCGTTGTGGATACCAGGCAGAGCGATGCTTTTAACGGATGGGATCTCAATAAAAACGGACTTGGTGGACACATTAAGGGTGCTGTAGATTTTTCATACAATTGGTTATCAGCTGATGATGGATTATTAAAAAAGATATTAGAGGCAAAGGGGTTATCAACCGAGAAAAAGATCATCCTGTATAATGATATCAAGGAAAATAACGAAGCTGTTAGAAACTACTTGAAAAAAAACGGTTTCAAACATCTGGAATTATATAATCTAAACAATTGGCTAAGCGAAAAAGGTACGAAGCTTGTCAAATACAAAAACTATCATTTGATCGTACCTGCCCAAGTTGTGAACGGATTGTTAAAGGGGGAAGCCCAGGAAACATTTAACACGACCGATGTAAAAATCGTTGAAGCCAGTTGGGGTGAGGCAAAAGCATCATATGCCAAAGGACATGTACCAACTTCATTTCACATCAATACGGATTCTGTTGAACCTCCACCAGCATGGATGCTGGCTGATGAAGAGACCTTGAGAAAATTTGCCTTGGCTCATGGGTTTACGCATTCCGATAAAGTCATTGTCACAGGAGAGGAACAAATGGCAGCCTATCGTGTGGCTCTGGTATTACGATATATGGGCGTTCAGGATGTACGTGTCTTAAACGGCGGTACTACTGCTTGGGTTGATGCCGGATATGAACTTGAAACAACAGAAAATCTGCCGACACCGGTCAAAGCATTCGGTGTTGAGATACCTGCAAAGCCTGATCTTATTGAAACAATTGAAGAACTTAAGGTATCCTTAAAGAATCCGAAATTCACCTTAGTGGATAATAGAACCTGGCTTGAACATATTGGGAAATCAACGGGATATACCTACCATGACAAGGCAGGTCGTATTCCCGGGTCTGTGTATGGATATGCCGGTATTAAAAACTCATATGCAATGGATTATTTTAGAAATCCGGATAAGACAATGAAAAGGCCGGAGGAGTTTATTGCTCTCTGGGAAAAACAGGGAATTGACATCACCAACAGATTGGCATTTATGTGCGGCAGCGGCTGGAGAGCTGCAGAGATTTTTTATTACGCAGATGTATACGGTATCAAGGATATAACACTGTACAGTGACGGATGGATAGGTTGGAGCAATCAACCTCAAAATCAGGTAAAAACAGGGGAACCAAAATAAAGACAAAAAGATTTATTTATTCAGGCTTAACACTGATTCAGCTATTACTCATTACAGCCGTTTGTATACTTGAAAAGCTAACGGAGACCAAGGCGTTGGTGATGCGACATGTGTATACCAAAAGGCTTCACTATTTACCCATTATTGAAGGAAATATCACTAAGATAGGACTGGGAATACTCGTCTTATTTAGCCTATACATAATGGGTAAATATAAAACCAGAGCACTGGGAATAGCATTGATCACACTGGCGATAGTGGGGACACTGCTGTGTGACTTTACCAAGGTTTGGATGACGTATCCGTACATCCTGGCCGTTTTGCTGGCGTGCTGGTCAACTGAACTCATCAAGATAATTGTAACCCGGAATAGGGGACGTAGTTGAAATGTTGACATTTACTTTTCAGTTTTCAAATGTCAACATTTCAACTACGTCCCCTACTTTTCATTTCAGATATCAATTGGCGGGTATGTTATCTCGGGAAATAGCGGGTTTAGACCCCAATTGCCTTTCAATTTCCGAAAAAAGGACATCTTTCCTGATGGGTTTTGACACATATCCATCCATTCCGGCCTGCTCGCATTTTTCCTTGTCCCCGGTCATGGCATGGGCTGTCATGGCAATGATAGGTACTTGTGGATTAATGATACCTGACATGGTTTCCCGGATTATTTTGGTTGCTTCCAATCCTCCCATTTCGGGCATTTGTAAGTCCATCAACACCACATCATATTCCATCTTTTTCAGGGCACTGATTGCGGCTTTTCCATTGTTAGCTATATCCACCCGGTATCCGCCTTTTTCCAGGACTTTCAAAGCCAGTTTTTGGTTCACTGCATTATCTTCAACCAAAAGGATATGATTTTTGTTTTGCTTTCCTTCCTCAAGGGTAAATCGGGTAATCAATTGTTTTTCTGACTGAGAGGTATCATTGATTTCAGGACTACTGAGCACAGCTGTCAGGCAATTAAACAACTCTGATTTGTTTATGGGTTTTGTCAGATATGCTGCAAAGCCGATTTTGCGAACCCGGGCCGCATCTCCCTTGACTCCTGATGAGGTCAGCATTATCAAAATGGTATTTTTTATTTCCGGATCTTCTTTAATTGCTTTTCCTAAGGTTTCTCCGTTCATGCCGGGTATCAGTTTGGCTAAAATGGCAATTTCATAGGGATCATTTTGCTGTCTGGCACCTCTGAGCAACTCAAGTGCCTGGTGTGCATTATCTGCTTCCTCGGAACGACATCCCCAGGATTTCAGGTAATTTGTATATAACTGGCGGCTCAGTTTGTTATCGTCAACGTACAATATTTTCTTACCTTGAATGCTACCTGGAATTATCACTTCGGTTGGTTTTTGTGTCTCTTGTTTTTCAAAAACTGCGGTAAACCAGAAAGTTGAGCCTTTTCCCAGTTCGCTGATGACGCCAATTTCACCTTTCATAAATTCGACCAGCTGTTTTGAAATTGCCAAACCAAGTCCGGTTCCTCCATATTTACGGGTCACTGAAGAGTCGACCTGGGAAAAAGATTGAAAAAGTCGATCCTGCCCTTCTTTAGATATTCCAATCCCGGAATCGGTAACTTCAAATTTGATTTTAGCTTCCGTTGTTGTTTCTTTTTCCAATGACACATTAATAATGATATCACCTGTTTTGGTAAACTTAATCGCATTGCCGGCCAGGTTTATCAAAATCTGTTTTAGTCTGCCGGGATCTCCTTTTAACATGGTTGGGACATCAAAACGAACCGTTGAAGTAAATTCCAGACCTTTCTCTTTAGCCTTAATGGATAACAACTCTGATACTCTTTCAATGGCCGGTCTTAAATCAAAATCGATAACTTCAAACTCCAGTTTTCCCGCTTCTATTTTTGAAAAATCCAGGATGTCGTTAATGATAACCAACAACGCGTTAGCGCTGGAAAGGACGGTGTTTGCATAATCTTTTTGTTCATCATTGACTTCTGTTTCCAGAAGCAGTTCGATCATTCCAATGATGCCATTCATGGGAGTACGAATCTCGTGACTCATGTTAGCCAGGAAATTGCTTTTTGCAATGTTAGCGGTTTGTGCTTCTTCAGCCAGACGCCGTGATTTCTTAACCAGATCTTCCAAATGGTCCTGATAGTTGACGGCTTCCTGTTCCGCTGCTTTAAGTTTCACCACCATCTGATTTAACGAAGATGCGAGGCTGCCTATTTCATCTTTGTTTTTTAGTTCAACTTGTATGTCTCTATTTCCCGCACCAATCGTCAGTGCAGCGTCCGCCATCATCGTAATCGGATGAGTGAAACTCGAGGCGAAAGCAAAAGCAATTAATCCGCCTATTCCTAAAAAAGCAATTGTTATTATGATGGTAATCCGAGTGGAATACCCGATGTTTTCATATATGCGATCCAGCGAAAAACCCACTACCAGGTAACCAAGGTGATCGTCCATTAAATCAAGGGGAAGGCCGACTTCAAGGAGGTTTCCTTCGATTCTTGATATCTTGTTTTTTGAGTTGATCACCCTTTCTGCAAATTCAGTCTCCAGCGGTAAGTCTCTCAGTGCGTTTTCATCTGTTCCATCACTTAAGACAATACCATCGGGATCCAGTGCATAAGTATATATTATATCCGGATTTACCCGGGTATCGTGGAGTCTGTCCTTTAATGAACTCACTTTAAAAAAATAAAGATCGTCTATTATGCCATTGGCAATCGCATCGATTGTCTCCAAACTTCTGTGGTGAAATTGTTCCAGCATTCTGTCTTCACCCTGGAATATGGAATAAACCGAGACACTGGTCCCGATAGCAAGGATATTAAGGAATGTGAATATTATTAATTTCAGGCGAATAGAAGACATCATTTTGTTGTCAGTCTATGCTTACAGCATCTTTAAGCTCATTTAAATACTTTAAAGACTCGGCTGATATTTCCGAGAATTTTTTGGTTTTACCAAATCCTTTCAAAATCTTTACTCCTTCTTCCGAGAGATGCATTTCCAGAAGCACCTTTTTTACTCTTTTCACCAGGTTTGGAGAAAGTCCCTGGCGATGAGTAACCAAATGCCTGGGAACCGGATTTGTTCGGTGAATAACCTGCAGTTGGTCAACTTTATTTCTGGCATCTTCAATAAATTTTTTATTGTCTGTAGCTCCGGCTACCACGACGTTTCTAATCACCCAGATCATTGTCGTCTCATCACCGTCGCTGTAGAGAAACCCGGTCTCTCCTGAACGGACAATACTATTCCTGTTCTTTTTTAAAGCGAGTTTTAAACCGTTTTGCTCCATGGTGACTTTTGGCAAAAAATACCCGGAAGTAGACCAGGGATTTTCGAAGGCCACCATTTTACCCCTCAAGTCATCCAGCCTTTTGACACCGGAGTCTTTTCTTACAAAAATAACGGAATGGTATTGCTTGACCCCATTTTTCCATCTGTCCACCAAAAAGCTTGTGTTGCTATATTTACTTACGACAACGGCCGGATAAGGGCTGTCGATAAAAATATCGACCTTATTGGATGTTATTAGCTGAATCATTTGCTCTATATCTTCAGCAACCATAATTTTTCCTTTGGTAATGCCTTCCGATCGCAGACCTTTTACCAGATAATTTACGAATGGCGTACGCTTTTGAACTTTCTTTACCGGATCCAGGCCGATGATACCGATTTTGATATAGGTTTCGGCACAAACTGAAAGCTGAAACGCGAATGATGCCAGGACCAAGACTAATAGTCTTAATATCGATTTATGTCTTTTCATGAATTTCCTTTCTTAACATTTGTGAATAAATAATTAATCCCGGACGATTCAGAAAATGTGATCTCGGTTTTTCCTTCAGTTTTCATTTCCTGAAGAGTATCGTTTTGGCTGCCCGTGGTTTTCTAGCTTCTTAACTATTGTCTGAACAAAAACCAGTTTCCCCTACCAATAAAAACTATTAAAACAGCCCGGTACTTCAAAGGTTCGTGTTATCAGCATTCAGTGATCGGATCTCAGCCGGTTTTTACCCGTGATTGTAGTGCCTTAAGTCGAACGCCGAAAGCCAACAGCAGGTTAATCTCCATGCTGAACTCCGTCTTCCGTTACAAGGCTGGATAGAGGGTCGAGTGATTTTCTTTTCAGGCACTAATTGAGGTCACACTAAAAACGATTCCCGGGGTGTTGCGAAGTTCGAATGAAGCATCCTCAATACCCCGGATATAACCTGGCAGTCGATCGTAGATATCAATGTTTTTCAAACTCGCTATCATCAATCATATCAGCGGGATCATTTAATTCGACAACAATTCCCTGCCGAGGATCTCCGGACTGATCGTTTTCTCTGTATTGGCTTTGAGCGAAGGTCAATTTGGGTTGTGATTTCGATTTGTCATATGAAAGAAGCTCATTATTAACTAATGAGGATGACCCATCGGTAATTTGGTGGATCATTTGTTGTTTATCGATTTTAAAGAATTCAATTAACTGATTCAATTGTTCCGCTTGCGCCGAAAGCTCCTCGGCTGTAGAGGCTACCTCTTCCGATGAGCTTGCATTTTGTTGAATGACCGTGTCCAGCTGCTGAATT
>JANQLH010000007.1 GCA_028280735.1 SAR324 cluster bacterium
TCTCTTGACTTCATCAACCAAGCGGAAGATTGGCAAACCTACACGCTGCAAAACAATAATGGAATTGATAGAGAGAATGATCAGCAAAGCGATCAGAAAAACTATGACACTGTAGGTGTTTCTCGTCCTGATGTTCTCTATTCTCGAATTTGCGTTGGTTGTAATGGAATGCATAATCGAAAGAATTTCTCTTGAATCCACCTGTAGCTGTTGGGTTAAAAGAGCAGTCGATCGAGTTATTCTGGCAAGTTCCAGATCCCGGGTACCGCTGTCTATTATTTGCTGCTCCAACCTGAACTCCTGTTTAATCCGTTGAAAGTGCTCATCAAGAAGGTTCAGCATGGGGATGAGTCTGGCCAAAGTCTCTTTGTTTTGGGGAGTGTTGGAGTACTGGATCAGTTCATCGAGTTTGTATTGCCATTGGGTTTCGCTTCGTTCGTTCCTGGTCCTCAAATAATCGTTGGTTAGCAGAATCAACTCCGTTGTGTTCTCAGCCAGTATTGATGTTTTGGTACTCAACTCAAGCTCATGGTTCATTTGTTGGGAGGAATAAAGGGTTAGAATCAAAAGCGCTGAGACCATAATGGAGGTGATAATGGTGTTCAGATAAAGCCTGGTTCTTATTTTCATTAACGTTTTCTCACTATGGTTACTGCTTCCGGTCTGATCGCTTCCAGGGGCTGATAATGTATAAAATCGAGGAAATTAGGCATTTTATACTCTGTAATCCCTTGCTTTTTCTTAATCCAGTTGGCTTCGTTTTCCATGGTCAACATCAGGAGTTGATCCAGGGAGACTTCAAAATTAAGACCTCTCCAAAATTCATCTATCAGAACCTGTTTGATGTACTGATTCTCTGCCATCACTTCTTGTGCACCGTCCGGATTATTCCTGGTATAATTGATGGCTTTTAAAAGAGCCCTGATTATTTTTTGCAATACCTCGGGATGACTAGCGGCGTAATCGTTCATCACAGCCATGTTTATGGCCATGCGATAAGCCTTGGATGTAGGGATTTGCGTAGCGTTTGAGGATAAAAGCTGTTTGGCATTGAAAGCCTGGGGTTCCCAGGCTGAAATAGCATCTACTTCTCCTTTAAACAATGCTTCGGGAAGCTCCTCGGCCCGGTAGTTCTTAATAAAAACCTCTTGCGGCAGAATTTTCTCTACAGCCAGCAATGAATCGATCATTATCTGTGAAATCGTGTCGGCCACAATACCGACTACCTTTCCTTTAAGGTCTTGAGGTGTGCGGATTCCTTTGTCTTTGCGCGCAATCAGCTTAACACCGTCGTAAGTAGTAGTAAAAGTTACAAAAATTGAATAGTCACGCCGTTCAAAACTGTTTGCGACAACCGGTGTCGTAGCCGGGGTTGAGATATCTGCATGCCCTGCAAGCATGTGTTCAAAGGCTCCCTTGCCGCTGGTGAATTCCCCGGTTAATTCAATGTCCAATCCCTCGTTTTGAAAAAAACCTTTGTTAACCGCAATCCAAACAGGTGTTACGAGCATACCCCTCGGAACGGCAAGTCTGACTTTTTCAAGGTCATCAGGTTTACTATGTCCAGCCTGAAAATACCTTTTAGTCACATAGGAAGAATAAATGGCGATCACAGCCAAAAAAACCAATGCCAAGAGGATCAAGAGCTTTCCTTTTTTCATTGTGTATCCTTCTGGGGACTTAAGGTGTCATAAGATTTTTGAGAGAGATTAGATTGAACCCAAACAATGAGATTCCATCTATTTTTTAGCACTAGCTCGCGTCAGAATAAGTACGGGGTTATTAACCAATATAACACTTATTCACTGGCGAAGACAAGATTTTTGAAAACCTTGTGGTTCCTTGCCCTGAAAAGCGAACCCTGTTTAACAGCCTTCGATTATCGCTTTTCTTGCAACGAGTCTGACCTGGCTGTGTTCAATACTGCCAATCTGGTTGATGCCGATTTCCTGTGTCAGCTAATCCAGGGCTTTAAACAGTTCTGCAAAGCTGTTTTCCCGGCTGTCTCGGTCGTCATAGATCATGCCTAAACGGAACATCGCTAAACACTCATCCGGTATTGTGCCGAATACCTGTGTTCAGCTTGAAGATTAATGAGCTGTCAGTCTTTACTTAGAATAGTACAAAACAAATAAAAATCAGGTGCCGCGGGCCAATCCGGATAATCCGAGATAATTGTGAGCCATCTTTTAAAAGAAGCCCACGGTGAGCGAAACCCTTGGTTTAAACAACCATGGATACATCGTCGGTTGTTTCGTTCATCGTCCTTACATCCAAATCAGATCCCTGGTCAGGATAGTCTGTACACATCCCACCGTAATCTTTTAAACTAAAGAATCAAGAACCACGATATTGTAAACCAACATGAGACAGTAAGATGGAATTTGAAGGAATCACCTATCGCCCGCCGATGGAAATGGATAACCCCTTGTTACAAGTCACTGTTGGGTGCGCCCATAATGCCTGCACATTTTGTAATATGTATCGGGATGTCAAATTTCGTACAGTCTCCATGGATCGCATAGAATCCGATTTAAAGGAAATAAGGTTCATCTTCCCCAAAGTGACGAGGATTTTTTTGGTGAATGGCGATGCTTTTGTTCTCAGTGCCGGCAAACTGAAGAGAATAGCTCGACGTATTTTGGATTTTTTTCCGGATGTTGAAGTCATCACCATGTATGCTTCAATACGGAATATTAAGATGAAAACAGATCTTGAACTAAAAGAGCTTTCCGATCTGAGGATTAACGATCTCTATGTTGGCGTGGAATCAGGCGTCCCCGATGTGGTGGAAAGCATCAACAAAGGATATCGCTTCGAAGAAGGGAAAATCCAGCTGAAACGATTGACTGCTGCCGGTATCAACCACATCTCCAATATCATGCTGGGAATTGCCGGGCAAGGAAGAGGAGAAGAAAACGCCCGGTTATCGGCAAAATTCCTGAATGAAACCAAACCCCAACATGTCTGGATTGGAACAACCACAGCTCACGAAGGCACACCGCTGTTTGAACGGATCAAATCCGGTGAGTTCAAACCGGCTACTGAGCTTGAAATACTGGAGGAGGAGAAAAGTTTTATTAACCAGCTACAGCTTGACGGGGCCAGGGTCTACGCGGATCATCCCACCAACAG
>JANQLH010000059.1 GCA_028280735.1 SAR324 cluster bacterium
CAAAAAAGCAACCTTTGCTTAAACCGGAAAAACAGTTTTTGCTCTCATGTAATCAGGAAATATCAGGCATTCTGGAGTTGAATAGTGGGGGGATTAACAAGAGGAAGATATGAAATATAGATTTTTAATGATTTGTTTTATAATGTTTTTAATTAGTGCCTGTAGTGAACCCTTACCTGAGGATAAATTATCATACGTAGGTGAATGGCAGAGCAAAGAAATGGGACTAATCATTTTACAAGACGGTACTGTTGCTTATAAGAGGCTAAAGGGAGGTGGTTCAACTTCAGTTAATGGACCAATAAAAGAATTCAATGGTAATGACTTTAAAGTTGGCATTTTGTTTTTGACAACTACATTTAAGGTTTCCGAACCACCTCATGAAATCAATGGTTTATGGCAAATGGTTGTAGACGGGGTTCGTTTAACCAAAGTTCGTGATTAGAATAAAAAATTCTAACGAATAAGGATAGATTGTGTGAGCGCAGCGAGCCACAATCTGAAGCCCGGCGTTGGGCTGATATCGGTCTAAATTTACAGCTCATCACCTGGAATCGGAGGGCGATTTGGAACCTTATGAAGTATTCTCTTAAACTCCTTTTTGTCAGCTTTTTTAGCTCTTTGCATCAAATATTCTTCGGTCATTATAGCGGAGATTTTTTCAGACACTGCTGAGGATATAAATTGATTGATTGATACACCCTCTTGCTGTGCAATCTCTTTTATATGCCGATGAAGGGAGTTTGGGAGTCTCAAACTTAAAGCACTCATTTTAGATTCTCCAACAAAGATTTTGGTGTGATTGCTTTTATTCCAAATTGTTCGATACGACGAAAATCTTTCAGATTGTGAGTCACAATCGTTTTAACCTGCGAAGCTACTGCAAGTTCTAGAACATGGTCATTTTTTGGATCTTTCAGATACGGACGCCAAAGAAAATATACTTTTTGAAATTCACTGAAATAGCATAAATTATCCAAGATCGTTTCAATTTCTTGATTTGATAAAGCTAAGTCTGCCTGTTTCCGTTTTAGTATGTCTTCGTATTCAAAAAGCAAGGTTGTTGAAAGTATGGGTAAAAAAGTCTTATTATCAATTCCTTGAAGTACTCGATACGAGGCCCCTACGGAAGAGTGAAGACCTGCATATAGTACATTTGTGTCAAGAACAATCTTTTGTGATTTCATGGTCCACAGATACCAAATACGGTATCATTGCGTCAAATAAGAAGCCCAACGAATAAGGTTAGATTGTTTGAGCGGAGCGAACCAGAATCTGAAGCGTTTGTTGGACAAGCCCGTCCCGCGTTATCGACGCTGGCCTATTCCTATTAGAAAATATCGATTTGGAGAGTGTTGGGGAATCAGCCAATGATTGCTAAATTCATTGGCTGTTTTGATGAGGAGTTCTTCAGGGTCCACTTTTTATAGTCATTTCCGGTTTTTTGGGAATGGTAGAATCCTCTTTTGGGCTCACGACTCCCTTCCTGCTCAAGTCAGGTTTTTTTTAACCCGGAAGGTCAATGAACCTGTGACAGGGGGATTCCTTTCTATGCTGAATTCAGCTTTTTAAGGAAACTCACCGGATCTATCTTGAGGATAATCTGCAGAAGCCTGATCAATTGTTTGCTTGAGCCATGTATTAACAGTCTGCCGTTGGTTACGGCCGGGGCGAAACCCATAGCTGTGGTCGGAAAAGCTTGAGGCAAGAATAGGTTCCAGGAGAATTTTTCGATTTCCCAAACCACAAGCCCCCCTTTGCAGGATTCGATCAGTGATTTTAAACGTTCCGGCGTTGCCTTAATGTTTTTATGAATGATAACCTTGCCCAGCTGATCAAGCACACAGACATACATTTTTTTGGCGCGCAAATCGATTCCACAATAGTAACGGTGTTGGTTCGCCGCTCATATAAAATGTCATGGCCTACTCCTTTAATGAAATATGAAAATTTTGCCAAAATTGAATCATAATGAGTTCCAGGAGAAGGCTCAAACAGTATCAAGGATTTAAGGAATAAATGGACTTAGAACTTTGGCTTACTTACACAATTACCTCGACAATACTTGTGGCCATTCCCGGCCCTACAAACTTAATGGTAATGGCCTATGGGCTTCGTCATGGAACAAAGTCAGCACTTTTAACAGTTTTTGGAGTCGCTCCCGGAGCCATCGCTGCAATGGCTTTATCATTTCTGGGATTAGGTGCTGTTTTGACTGCATCCTCGCAGCTATTTATGGTAATGAAATGGGCAGGTGCTATCTATCTAATATATCTTGGCATTACATTGTGGCGAAGTGATCAAGACTTGGATGAGGTCTCAATAAAGGATAATAATGCTTCATCAAATCGAATTGTGGTACAAGCGTTTGCTATCTCCTTATTAAATCCGAAAGGCATAGTATTTTACATGGCTTTCATGCCACAGTTTATCTCCCCTGATGCACCTGTACTGCCACAAATGCTAATCCTCGGCTTCACTTTTTTTGTTATTGTACTTCCTATCAACACAACGTATGCCCTAATGTCCGGAAAATTCAGAGAAATTTTTGGTAATCAAAGAGTAATAAGAGTAATGAATCGAACCAGTGGTTCTTTATTAATTGGTGCCGGAGTTTTAACTGCATCACTTAGACGCAGCCCATAAAGCAGTGATCAAAAATCTGACATAACAAAAAAAACCGGAGCTGACGTCATACCATCCTCAATGGACTCAATATTGTTTTTATGACAAGCACATCTGTTATACAAAATACGGCGCAGCATCAGCTCAGTTAAGTACTATGCCCGTCCTAAACGTGTGAATGATTTTCCAAATAAGCAGCAACAGTATTTAGCGAGTCAACATCAGAACAATTTGGATTCATTGAGGAGGTCAGAAAGGAATTCGATGTGCACAGGACTTGGCGTTACCGAAGGTGAACATGAAAATTGATAACCCATTGGTAAAGAAATTTACCAATAAGAAGTGGCAAATCGTTTTTGGCGTCACAGGTGTGCTTGCTCTCATGTGGCTAATAGGAACGGCGATATTTCTTTTCGATGTCCAGGACACTCGTTTCGTTGCACAGGCGGATGGTTTCGGTATCACTCACAACTCCCTTTCTGGTTACGCAGTAGCAGCACAACTGGCCGCCAATAAGACTGACAATCTCTACGTACCTTACCATTACTCCAACGTGGAATCCTCGTTGTCGGTCCCAGTGCCAATCCGCGAGTCAATACCCGGTCTTTTCAAGGTCGATCAGTTTCATTATCCCCCACCTTTTCTGATTCTACCCTACGGGCTACTAGCGATATTCGAAGATTTCTTGCAATTGCGCACTGCTTGGTTCCTATTGATTGTCGTATCCTTTATCGGTGCTGTTACCTGCGTGGCGTGTTGGTGTGGCGCATTCCGATCTCAGAACCGGCTCCTAGTCTTTCCAATCCTTTTATGTGCTCCGACCGTCCACATGGCCCTCCAGACCGGCAATGTCCACCTTCTCATCATCGCCATCAGCATACTCGCTATGATTGCCTTTGAAGAGGATCACCACATTGCCGGTGGGGCACTCATGAGTTTTGCGATAGTCTCGAAAATCTGGCCTGCTATTCTTGTTGCCCATCTCGCCATACAGAGACGCTGGAAGCCCATATTTTGGTGTGCAGTCACGGGGATAATCTATGTGCTTGCAGGAATGTTTTTCTTCGGTCTTGAGCCATACTGGGATTATATCACTTACGAACTCCCACGCATCTTCAGCGGGAAGTCATTCTATTTTATGAGTTGGTTTCAGAAGGCGATCATACGCAACATGTCGATCTTCGGGATTTCTCATAAACTACATGCACTCGGTCTACTATCATCCAAGCCGACGCTCATCTCTCCAGTCTTGGCTTGGACCTTCACAATGTTTATCGGCCTGATCGTCATTGTAACCAGTCTCCGTCGCGGAATTGGTACCCATGGGGATGACAGCAGCCGTTTAGCAAGAGTTCAATTGTGGCTTGCGCTACTGACACTTGCCCAACTACGCAGTCCTTTCCTTCCTTGGTTTTACGGAGTTGTTTCGACGCTCTGGCTTCTGGTACTTCTGGCGGGTTCCGTGAAAGGGTGGAAGCTCTTTGCGGTCTTTGTGGCTTGGCTTGGTCTGGCGGTCAATATTCCAGTTACGTTTGTGTCGGAGAGGGATAGCTTCAATCTTGGTTATACCCTGCTTACCTCACTTTTCATTTATGGAGCAATAATTGCCGGGATCAAAGAATTCTGGAACCGCTCCCACGGACTACAACAGTAGGGGACGAAATAGGGGACGTAGTTGAAATGTTGACATTTGAGTATTGAGATAATTTTATCCCCTGTGTTTTTGGATACATACGAATTGCGCATTAAAGCCCTAGAACCTGTAAATCCTGCCTTCATGTTCCGGTTAGCCTACTCCATGTGATGGCAAAAGGTATCCAGCCACAACCTAACCGGAGGGATTCTTTTAAGGAAAGCAGGAGCATGCCTCAGCAAAAAACACCTAATACCTTGGATCAATTCACGATTGGCCTCTAGAACTATGTTTAATCTATCACCAACCGATGTAAAAAGCTCCGGTACGCAACGCTTCCTCAAACGAGCCATATCCATACTCTGACGCTGAAAGGGAATGCTGTAGTCCGCTATCTTACTATCAGTAAATCTCCCGCCAGCAGGCTGGTAACAGACTTCTAACTTGACGACATCTACACAGCTTTCAAAAAAACATGACATCGAAACTCAAATGTCAACATTTCAACTACGTCCCCCAATCTCCGGATTATTTCAGATCTAAATTCATAATCTTGATCTAGGTTAAGGATTCATTTTTAAAGCCTTTTAGTATGTTAGTTAGAGTTTAAGGTTCCATCGCAGCTATACAGACAAAAGTGCACGATTTGAGAAGGATCAGATCGTGATTTGTTATCATTTTCAAGCATGAAGAAGGGAAAAGAATAGCTGACATATCGCATGGTGCCTTTCTAAGTCATTATTCCATATACCGAAACAGGAGGCTTTTGAATGTATAAATATAAAAAAACTGCCCGATTCACCTATTCGATTGTCGTCGGATTGGTTGTGATGTTTCTTTTGACAGGCTGCAGCCAAGTCAGGCTTGGTTATAAGTTTGCGGATTGGATCATCATTTATGAGATTGATGAATTGTTCGATTTAACTGCCATTCAGGAGGAGCAACTGGAAGATGTTCTGGATAGATTTCATGCCTGGCACAAAACAGAAGAACTTCCCCGGTTAATGAAGCTATTGGAGCAGGCAGAGAAGAAACTTACGGATGGTGTTTCGAAGCAGGAAATTGAATGGATTCACGGTGAGTTCGATAATATGAAAGCCAGGATTGTTGAAGAGGTAAAAGTCGATGTCTCAATGCTGCTTGCAAATTTGTCGAACGAACAGATTGATCGTCTGGAAAAACAGCTGCAAAAGCATGATGAAGAGCATTTGCAAGAATACCAACTGCCTGATGATGAATGGGAACAAAGTCAGTTAGAGAAATTTACGGATCAGGTAGAAAAGTGGCTTGGAGAGCCAGACCCACAGCAGATTAACAAATTGATTGCGCTTTATGGATTTGATCGTGAAGAACAGATCAGACACCACAAACAGGCTGTCTTTCACAGCAAGGCATTTATCGAATTGCTGAGACAGGATCTTGTCGCCGATGAAATAGCTTCGACGCTCAGCAGTTGGATTTTGAATCCGGAATCATTGCTTTCTCCGGATACCAGGGAATTCGAAAAACAGCAGCACCGGAAGCGAATGCATTTCTATTTGGGAGTTGATCGATTGATTACACAAATCCAAAGGGAGCACTTGATCAATAAGCTCAGGTTTTACAGAAATGAATTTGAAATTATTCACAACAGTTAAAATATTGAAGGAGGTCTCATGAACTCTCAGAATGGAAGCGATAAAGCTATTAGAAAATCTTTTTGGATTGTTTTTGGGTTTTATTTTATTATTTGCTTTGAGTTTTTTTATATGGTCAGCCCGTTCGCACTCTATTTTTATTCAGTGTACGAACCCGGCCTGGTTTTCATCAGCCATGTTCCGTTTTTATCTTTTCTAAGTACCGTTTTCCTCCCGCACATCGTCAGCCAGACAGCTTCTCCTTTACTGAATGTGCTGCATGGTATCGGGATATTTCTGATTTTTGCCGGACTACTGGTATTCGTCATTGGAGCCGGACAGGTGTACTATTACAAGTTAAGGCGAAAAGAAGTGGTCACGAAAGGCGTCTATCGCTTTATCCGCCATCCGCAATATGCAGCTTTGACGATTTGTGGTTTCGGGCTGTTGATTCTCTGGCCCCGCTACCTGGCACTGCTATCTTATATATCCATGCTGTTTTTCTACTATTTCCTGGCAAAAGTTGAGGAAAAGGAGTGCATTCGAAAGTTTGGCGACAGTTATACCAATTATCTCAATCAAACTTCCGGTATATTGCCATTTCGGATACCGGTTGTTAAAAACAGATCGATATTGCCGAGTAATCGCATTCTAAAAGTCATTTTCATTATTGGAATCTATGTATCTAGCTGCTTTGTCGGAATCTTCATCGCGGATAAATTAAGAGACTGGTCACTGGATCAGTTATATGCGTTGTACGAAAAAGATTCGGTTACCATTTCAATCACCCGCTTGGAAAAGGATGAACTGGAATCGATACTCTCCTCGGTGAGAAACCACCCGGAGGCGGCGAACCGTTTATCAAATCAAAAGCAACCTTTAAAAACCATCAATTATATCATGCCGGTGGATTGGTCTGCTTCTGAAATCCCGATGAACCCTGTCCCAGGAACTGTTTACCACCACAACTATCCTGACGATAAACCGATAGATCGTTTTAGAATTGTATTGACCGAAGCCATACCGGTAAACGAAAATCAGACGGGATTCGGGGGTAAAGATATTTTATTCAACACAGCCGCCAGAATTCCGATATTCGAAGTGGTCATGGATAGAAACAACCGGAAGGTAATAAAAATTATAGAACCGGCTACCAACTATCAATTGAAAGGGATTCCGCTTCCGCTTTACTAATCCGCCTGCAATAAGCTTCAAAAGGCGAATCGTGTGAAAAGACCGGAACCTGCTATTTTATGGATCAACAATGGACAAAGAGACTGCTCGACAACTTCTTCACCAGTCCATGAAATCCCTGGTGGATATTCCGGACAAGCTGATTGATCAGCTATTCGATATTTGCCACCTGGTAAAGGTTAAGAAACGGTCTGTGTTCGTCCAGGCCGGAGACATCCCGGAAATCATGGGTTTCAACTTGAACGGTGTGTTCCGGCTGTTTTATGTTGATGAAGACGGCAACGACCTGACTAAAGGATTTTCCATACCCGGCAGATTCGTTGTCTCATACAGTGCCATGGCACAGAACCGGCCATCGTATTTTACCATAGAGGCTCTGGTCGATACGCATATTCTCCAGTTCAGATATCATTTATGGGTGAAATTGATGGAGAAGGATACTCGTTGGTATATTTTCTTATATAAACTGGTTGAAACCGTTTATATCATGAAGGAACTGCGAGAGAAATCATTCCTGCTGGATAATGCTACCACTCGTTACTTACAGTTTAAAAAAGAGTATTCCCAATGGGAAAACCAAATAAAGCTCTATCAAATCGCCTCATATATCGGTATCACACCGGAAGCCCTAAGCCGCATCAGAAAAAAGCTAAACCTGACTTAGCAGTAGGGGAGGTAGTTGACATTTGACATATTCATCAGCTGAGGCCAACAACAAAGGACTGGGGTTTTTATTTTAACGTATTCAGTCAAATCCCGGGCAGCTTTTAAAAAAGGTGCCTATGCAGCTCGCAACTCAAAATTTCCAAACGAAAAGCTCTCCTTACCCTCACCCAAGTGATCAATCTCCCAACATGCTTTATTTGAACTTCCAAAACCACAGCAGTCATCTTGCAGGATAAAACAATCCCATGCTATCTATACGCCAAGCGTTTCAAGATCAGTATTTAGTTCTCGTCTACCGGTAAGTTACAACATTAAGTGATATTTTATGTTAGATAAATTGGAGATCAAGCATCTAAGGGTACTCGATGCTTTATATAAGCACAAAAGCATCACTATATCAGCAGAGTACCTAAATGTATCGCAGCAGGCAATCAGCCTTCAGCTAAATAAGATTCGGAAAATCTTAAATGATCGCCTCTTTATAAGGAGTGGGCATGGTGTGATACCTGTCTTTTCCGTCACAAGCAAGGAGATGAGAAGATTTGAAAATTGATTCCCAAATTGTTTTTCTGGCAACGACTAATTTGCCGGGTACTTCCGAGTTTTATGAGAAGACATTGCAGCTTCCTCTAGCGCTTGATCAGGGCAAATGCAGGATTTATAGGGTTGCCGATAATGGCTACATCGGTTTCTGCGAGAAGAAAGAACCGCATTCGGTCGATGGTGTAATCATCACAATAGTAACCAAGGAAGTGGACGAATATTGTGATCTGCTACGAAAAAGGGGCGTGGTATTTGAGAAAGAACCCGCCTTTAATGCAGAATACAACATATATCACTGCTTTTTGAGAGATCCAAACGGTTACCAAGTCGAGATTCAAAGATTTGAGGATCCAAGATGGGAAAGCAGCACCTAGTCTTGAAGAATCGGCAAAGAGGCCTATTTCTATGGCTTGGTGAAGAACCTCAAAACAGATGTGTTGCCCGGGTCAAGGAACGAGCTTCGGGGAATGTCAGTCTGAAACAGCCGTTAGGTTTATTTGATTCGAGATTTAATCGGCTTAAATGCCAAAACTTTTAGTCTGAATGAAGCCAAAATTAACCATGACATGATAATAATAACATAGATTCTTTGGCTTATGCCCAAAAGATCGGGTGCATTGTTAACGATTATAAACAGACCTGCAAAAGCAACAGGAGCTAGAAAAGCAAGCATTACCAAAGACATAAAAATACTTTGAGGAACTCCCACTTTTTTTAAATTAAGAGAAAAAATGGTCATTACAGGAAAAATTGCGAGTGTTCCTATGAACGCTCCAATATTGTGGATGTGACCAGAAAATGTAATTGCTTTGCCATGGATGTCAGTTGGAAAAAAATTTGTCAGCACAGACAACGTGGCGATGATTAAACAAAAAAGGCAGATCCGGGATTTTTGGATTTTATGAAATATATAGTAAAAACCTAAGGTAAAGGCGAAACAGCCGATCAAATTTCCAATTATGGCGACATTTAGCAACCAGCCATATTTACCTAAAACGAGTTCACTGACAAATCTTCTTGATGGGTCATAATCAGGTTGAATAAAGTGTAAAGCAATTGTAACGACCAAAAACACACTAAACCCAATTATCGCGATTACAGGTAATAGTTGGAATGCCCCTCTCTTTGCTCTCATATAAACTCAACCCTCATCCGTAAATTGCCATTGAATGCTGGATTAATATATACAATTTGAAATCCTCTTTGCCTACACCCTTTTAACCTGCGGCTTTCGGAGTGCTGCAGAGGAAGCCGTCAGGTTGAAACATTTGTTGGATTTTCAGTCTGTTGCAATGGAGTAATTGTTTTAAGGATTTCTTTTTCTGTGCTTGAAGCTTTGTATAAATCCCATCGTTGTTGTAGATTCATCCAGAAATCTTCAGAATTGCCAAAAAACCTAGCGAGTCTCAATGCCGTGCTAGGAGTTATACCGCGTTTTTGGCTGATTATTTCATTTATCCTTTGGAAAGGCACATGAATAGCCTTTGCCAAATCTCTTTGGGTTAGATCCAAAGGTACCAGGAATTCTTCTAAAAGCATTTCTCCTGGATGAGTCGGTAGTCTGTGTGTTGGAATTCGCAACATATGAAAAGGAAGCGTTTCATTGCGAAAGAGGATTAGTTTTTTTGTTAATTACTCCTAAAACCTTACCAATCAGTCGATTCCAAACCAGTAGCGGCAGATAACTTGCATTTTCAGGACAAAATTTTATCTTCCTTTCACCTAAAGCCTTCAATTATGCCTGTTTTAAGCATCGCGAAAGGTTGGAAACATGGAAAAAGAAAATTCACAAAAACCGGCTAAAACCCTGAATACCGGTGAAATTGCAAAAGAATTGGAAACTCTTTCCCGGAAATATGAAGATCTAAGGCGCCGCTACGAAGAACAATCACGCCATTTAAACCTGATAAAGGCCGTTGAGTTCATCAATAGCAAGCACTTTGAACTACAGGTCTTTCTCGATCAGTTAATTGAACGGGTGATGTCGTCTACCAACACTGAATCGGCAGCCCTGCTTCTGCTGGATGAAGAGGAAGAAAACCTTGAGTTCGTAATTGCCAAGGGTCCCAGTTCGGAAAAATTAAAGGGCTTAACCATATCACAGGGTGAAGGCATTGCAGGTAAAACGCTGGCCACCAACCAGCCTTATATTGCCCAGAACGTCAAAGACGATTCAACCTGGAATTCCAGAATTGCTGAGTCTATCCAATACCAAACCTTCAATCTTCTGGCTGTCCCGTTACAAATTAAAGGTCAGGCAAAGGGAGTAATTGAGATTATCAATAAAAAGGATGGTGACTTGTTTTTTGATGAAGACGTAGTTCTTTTGCAAAGCCTTGGCTCCGAGGTGGCCGTAGCCCTGGAAAATGCAAGGTTACTGGATTCGGCCAGATTCCGGGCTCAGAATTTTGAAAAACTGACAACTCTTTCCGCCATTCTTAACTCCAGCCTGGATCAAAAACTGGTGCGTAGAAGGGCATTGGAATCCGTTGTTGAATTATTGGAATGTGAAACCGGTTCTCTTTACCTGATCGACAAAGAGAGCAACGAGCTTTATTTTGAAGTAGCTTTGGGTGAAAAGGGAAAAGCTGTCAAAGAGGTTCGTTTGAAAATGGGTGAGGGAGTAGCCGGTTGGGTGGCGGAAAAAGGGAAGAGTGATTTGGTTCCTGATACCAGTGAAGATCCGCGGTGGGCGAAACATGTGGATGAAAAATCGGATTTCATCACAAGAAACATGATCACTGTTCCGGTCAAAATAAAGGATAAGGTAATTGGTGTCTTACAAGCCCTGAATAAGCAAAAAGGTAAAAAACCGGATATTGCGGATTTGAAATTAATGGAAAGCCTGTCTGACCAGGTAGCGATAGCGTTGGAAAACGCCCGATTGTACGAAGAGCAGAAGGATATGTTTTTCGAAACAGCCGAAGCGTTGGCGGCAGCCATCGAAAAAAGAGATCCATACACCGGAGGGCATACCAAAAGAGTTAGGGACTTCAGTCTGGCCATAGCTAAGCAGCTTGAACTCGATGATGATACCATGGAATTGCTGGAAATTACGGCAATATTGCATGACATAGGCAAGATTGGAGTAGACGACGCCATACTTCGTAAACCCGGAAAACTCACCGATGAAGAATTCGCAAAAATGAAAAAGCACACCATTTACGGTTACGATATTCTTGAGAATGTGAAACAGTTAACTCCCGCAATTCCGGGAATGAAACATCATCACGAACGAGTAGACGGCAAAGGATACCCGGAGGGTCTGAAAGGAGAGGAGATCCCGCTGTTGGCCCGAATTATTTGTGTAGCAGATACCTGGGATGCCATGACATCCAACCGGCCCTACCGTAAGGGTTTATCGGACAAAATTGCTTATGAAGAATTGAAAAAAAATAAAAACAAACAATTCGACGTGAAAATCCTGAATGCTTTTATTCGGGCTTATAACAACGGCGATATTTTTTCCCAGCAAAGGGAAGAAAGCTTAAAAGGTTTGCATCACCGCACTTCCGAAGTACCTGCTCAAACCATCACCTAAACCCTAACAAGACACATGGCCTTGTTCTTTGGTTGATCGTCGGGTGATATAATTCTTAATCCCTTGCCCTCATCAACGATTTCTATTAACGGAATCGCTTTGTTCTTTGCAATATCCTCATGTTCAAGGATTTTTATACAAGCCTTATTTGATTTGATTGCCTCTTCGGCATCGACAATTGAGAATGCTCCATCAAAGGCAAAATTATGGGATGATCCGACAACCATGCGAATTGTTTCTTCGTCTGAATTGGAGGGAACCTGGAACACATTCCTGGAATCCAGATATACGGACGCCTTACTGGCAATCAGCTCATTCAAGGCATCATTCCTGGTAGTAGCCAACAATCGTGCGTAACCGTCTTCAAGAGCTTCTTCATATAACTCCGCATCGAGTAAATCCGTGCAAATAGTTTCCAGACCCAGATGGTCGGCTAGCAGACACTTGGTTCGATCCGTTTCAAGAAAAGACACCGGAACAAACTTGCTTGCCTGTTCCGCCAATGCCGAACTGAAAGGATTAATGCCAACTATTAACAGTCCGGTTCTGGATGCGGGGATACGCACATCCAGCGCACTGGCCAGCGGCCTGCAGGCTACGGTTGCCAGTACCCCGGAAAAGAAAATAATCGCGAAAGTCAGATTTAAGACAACCGACATTTCATATTCATACCCTGACACTACAAGGGTAGCATAGGAAGCGGTGGCTACCGCCACAATTCCCCGGGGACCGATTATTCCAATAAACAGCTGTTCACGAAAAGTAACATTGGTTTTTACAAACGCAATCAAGATTGAAAGTGGTCTAACCAAGGCACCCAACACCACGGCTACGAACGCCATGGCCCACCACTTGTCCATTAAAGGCAGGGGGTTTACATAGGCAGATAACAGGACAAAGGTACTGCTGATAAAGAGGCTGGAGACCTGTTCCTTAAAATGACGTACTTCCGGCAAAAACGTCTTACGGGTATTTGAAAGATAAAATCCGGCCACTGCCGCCGCTAAGGGCCCCGAAGAATGCAGCACTGCATTGGCAACGGTAAATGTGGCTATGGCTCCGGTAACGCTTGCAATACCAAGTAAGGTCGAATCCTTCAGCTTTGCCGTCCATTCCAAAACATAAGTGAGCAAAAATCCGCAGGCAATCCCGATAATAATTCCTCCGAAGATTCTCAGTAAAAATACCAGCGATACATCGACAAACGAATCGGAAAAATTCAAATCAACCATTTCCAGTGCAACAGCACTTAGCAACACTCCTATGACATCACCCCAGATCGATTCCCAATTAAGCAATGTCTCCAAACGTCTGTTTAAATAAACGCTTTTCAATATCGAGCCAATAACTGTGGGACCGGTTACCACAATTAGCGCCCCGAAAAAAATCGCAATATTCCAGGATAACTCCAGTATGTAATGTGCCAGTAATGCGGCGCCAATGCCCGTCAGCGGAAGAGCCACTATCAGTATTCTGCGAATAGCCGAGGATTCCGCTTTGAAACTATGTGAAGAGAGTGATAGTCCCCCTTCAAACAAGATAATTGCTACTACGATTTCCAGCAGAATATGGAGTCCTCCTCCTAGCGAATCTGGCTTTATCCATTGTAATCCGATATTTCCGACGACAAGACCGAAAAACAGATAAAACAATATTGCCGGAATCCTGAGTTTTCTGGACAGAATATAAGAAGATACTCCGATAACCATTGCAATAGTAATTGATTGCAGCGCAATTAGATCCATAACCTTTTTTTGATTTAACTGTTAAGTTTAATTCTTGTGATGCACAGGAATCAATTTCTGACTTCCGGGAAAGATGGGGAATGCAGAAATTTTAATGACTTGAAGCCGAATTGTGGCCTGCTGTGTGTTCTATAGCAATAATCGGGCAATAATCCTTGAAAACGCTTTTCCTTCATCAGCACCAAAGAAAAAGGATCAAATCAACAGCTGGATTGATTTGCAGACACAGAAACCGAATTGAAATAACCTGCATTTGAGGTTGCCAAATCACAAAAGTGCTGTCAAATACCGTTTTTGTGGCTTTTATAGGTTTGGACAGCTATTCTTGAAAATTCTTCAACAGCAAAAGGCAGGCGTTGCTTGGCTATAGTAAATTATTGAGAAGTATCCAGCGAAAGGCCAAAAGGGGAGTTACCGCAATTCCTGGCCCGGTGCCTGACTTCCGGGGCAGGAATTAAACGGGAAGGAGTTAATGCTTGTTACTTCAAAATTCACCGCTCGATTCATGTCGGCGGCAGTTGTTCCAACACCGTTGGGGAAGGGGTCGATGTTGAAACATTAATTTCCATCGATCTTCCTTCTACGTGTTCGAGTGTTAGGTATTCCGACTGATGGAAAATTAAACTGATGTCAAGCTTGCTGACGGGGTTTTTCTACATATTTCAATTTGTGAGCCAAATATAAATTACTTTCTTATACATCTTTCATATCAGATATTTAATCAAGAAGCCAATATAATTTTACAAGCGGATTTCCACGTTGAAAGACAAAATCGAACCCTGGAAATTACAAAATTGTCACGGCCCATAAGACTAAGGTCTGTTTTAAAAAGACAGACCATTTAGCAGGAGGCAGGCAAAACGGTTAATCCTCACCTTGTGAAAGGACACGACCGTGAGAGCCTGTGATCGGAACCGGATAGCGTGGTATCGTTCTCGTAATCAGGTGGTTGCAGCGGCCAGGTTATTCCGATTGCCGACTGATTTTCCGTGATTGTATTTTTCAATCAATGCTTCAATGTTCAGATTACCGGGGTCCAACTCCTTCGACTCCAGAAACTCCGGGTTATAAAGCTTTGAATATGCTCTCTCCCCGCTATCACAAATCATAGTCAATATTCTTTTTCCAGGTCCACACTCAACAGCCGTTTTTAATGCCCCCGCCAGATTTAACGCTGAGCTGCTGCCTACCACAATGTTGTCATTTTTTCTGACGTAGTTGGCAACGGTAACAATATCCTGATCAGGCAGGGTAAAGGCATCATCGATTTTTGCCTGTCCAAAATTCTCAACCAGCCTCATGATTCCGATACCTTCGGTTATGGACGACCCTTCATTTTCAAATTTTCCGGTGTGCACATAGGAGCACGAACCGGAACCTTCAGGATCTGCCAAAAGAATCTTGATCCCGGGAATTTTCTCTTTCAGATAATTTGATACACCCGCTATTGTCCCACCCGTACCTGAGACAGAAACAAAAAAATCCAAAAAACCACCGGTTTGATTATAGATTTCGGGGCCTGTTTTGCTGTAATGGGCTCTAAAATTACTTAAATTTTCAAATTGATTAGCCCACCAGTATTTATCCGGCTCATTTTCAGCGATTTGTCTTGCGGTGTGATAAAAATGATTTGGGTTGGAAAACGGGCACGGATCCACCAGTTTCAATTCTGCACCATATAAAGTCACAAGTCTTTCTTTTTCGAAAGCCTGTCCTTTTGGCATGACCACAAGCACCTCATATCCGAGAGATCTGCCGACAAGGGCAAGGCCAATTCCGGTGTTTCCGGCTGTGCCCTCGACGATCGTCATACCGGGCTTTAGCTTTCCCGAATCTACGGCGTCCGTTATCATTTGCAGGGCTGCCCGGTCTTTAACCGATCCTCCCGGATTCATGGTTTCGCATTTTCCCAAGATCTCACATCCTGTAAGCCGGCTTAGAGAATTGATCCTAACAATTGGTGTATTGCCGATCAGACCTGTCAAATGATTTACTTTTAACGAATCCATGAATTACTCCTGCGAATTGAAACCGTTTATAGATAAAGACCGTATCCATTTTCCTATTGGTCGAACTTAACCTGTCGGCTTGCATATGGCCCGAATCCAGAGCTGAGAAGCTCTTGTTAATTGCCATATCCAGCCTTGAAAGCAATAATTTAACGCTATGCTTTCTTCAAAAATCCTGCCTTTTTTGATTCGTAGAGGGAATTTTAAAGAATGATCGTAGATATTAAAATGGAAGATCAGTATTGAGGAACAAGGGACAGACTGAACGGCTCGACAACTGTCCCTGTAAATGGGTTTATACTGCAGCTGTATAATGTGTACTTAAAGCAATTAGCAACTGACCCGAGAAGTAAAATGCCAGGCTGATTCTATTCAGCTTAAAAGGAAATCTAAACTTGTTAATAGCCAGTATCACATCCGAGACATAAAACAACAGCGCACCAACTGCCAAGTAACCTGCCTGTGTCGGGTTAAAAGCATCCGTTGCAAAAGTCAGCAGGGCGCAATTCACCATGAAGGCGATTATCAGCATGTAGAATAATGTTGGAATTTTCATCGTTCCCAATCCGGGATAAACCAGAATATAGATTCCCAAACTGATCAAGCCGATTACAGACGTTTCCAGCAAACCAAATAACACATAGCCTCCAAAATCAAGAATCGCGATAGTATAAGCGACATGCCCAAGTAAGAACAGTACCAGACCTATTAAAAACGCCTTGGCTGAATCGAACATTAACGCGATATCCCCACCGAGACTCAGGATCATCCCTAAAAGAATTATTGTTTTGTAAGTATAGTCGAGACTATTTGTAAAAAATGACAAAACAATCACGATGATAATCAGTGACGTCGATAGAGGTTTGAAAAAGTAGATCTGTTTCTTTTGCTTAAAAAACTCTGCCTTTAAAAGGAGTGCCACGGAAAGAATCAAACACCCGACCAAAACAGGAATGACAGTCATAACCCTACCCTTTATTATTTTTTACACCGTTAAATTTTACCTATGATGACCATACCAATCCTCCTTTTTTGGAATGGTCAAAAATGAAAGACAATCTCTACAAAATCTTTAACCAGGATTTGAATTGCTTTTCCATTAGTAAGAGTGAACTTACTGTTTTGTCAATTATTTGAATCTTGCTTGTTCCCTTGACGTAATGGCGGGTGACTCGATAGATTTTATCACTCGTTTATAAGCTTTATCCTTTTGAAACACTCCTGGGACAATCTTGTTTCATGTCTTATTATCTTTGACTTCACAGGCTGGATTTCAATCAATTGTGACAGTGACATGAAAATGCCTCCGAATTTAAAAAAAATATTTCAAATTATCGTGTTACTGGCACTAACCACCAGTTGCTTCGTTAAGGCCAGTTTTGCGGAGGTAGCTCAGTCACCCGGGTTAAATGCCGACAACATCACATTGCAACTGAGATGGTATCACCAATTTCAGTTCGCCGGTTATTACGCAGCCAAAGAAAAAGGTTTTTATGAAGAAGCCGGGCTTGAGGTGGACATTAAAGAAGGAGGTTTAGATATTGATACTGTCGAGGAGGTTGTTGAAAACCGTGCCCAATATGGAGTCACCAACAGCGAAATTTTGCTGCATCGTCTGAATGGAAAACCCTTGGTCGTGCTGGCCGCCATTCTCCAACACTCCCCTCTTGTTTTACTCACATCCAGGGTAGGTGAGATCACCAATCCCCAGGACCTTGTCAACCGGACAGTGATGATGTCCCTGCAAAGCAGGGACATAGAATTACACGCCATGTTTCGCAGCGAGGGCGTCTCATTAAATCAACTGAATATTGTGGACCAGCCGATCAAATACCATGATTATTTAGACACCAACTTGGATGCTATCAGTGCTTACATAACAAACGAACCATTTTTTCTGATGCTTGAAAACAAGCCTTATTCCGTCATTAAACCAGCCAGTTATGGTATCGATTTTTACGGGGATTGTCTTTTTACATCCGAGAAGGAAAGCGATGATAATCCCGATCGTGTTGAGGCGTTCAAGGCTGCCAGCATTAAAGGGTGGCATTATGCCCTTCATCATCCTGATGAATTAATCCATATCATCAGAACCAAGTATAATTCCGGCAAAAGTGTCGAACACCTTCGTTACGAAGCAAAAGCGATCAAAAAACTCATCCTGCCGGATCTTGTTGAAATCGGGCATATGAACAAGGGTCGGTGGGCATCCATTGCCGATGTGTTTATGCAGTTCGATATGATTCCTTATGATTATGATATGGAAGGTTTTATTTATCAGCCTGTTGCTTCGAAAGAGTCACGACGGTGGAAATGGCTTTCCAGAATCATGTTCCTGATATTGTTGGCAGTCGGATTTGTCGCTGTGACATTGTATGTTTTCAATAAACGATTACAAAGGGAGATAAAGGATAGGAAGCTCTCCGAAACCGCTTACAGGGAAAGTGAAGCAAAATTCAGATTGCTGATTGACAACGCGGAACTCCTGGTCACGATTGTTGATCGTGACGGTAACATTTTGTTGGTGAACAACAAAATGGCTGAATACCATGGTGACAGCAAAGAAGCTTTGGAAAACAGAAGGTTCCACGATCTGCATATGGAAGATGAAGCCGATGTCTACATGGCTAGAATTCGGGAGGTGATCGATTCCGAAGAAAGCCGGATTTACGAAGACATCGTCAAATTTGCATTCGGTTCCAAATGGTTGATCACAAACGTACAACCTTTAAGAAACATTCATGATAAGGTATATGCCGCCCAGCTTATCTCCCAGGATATTACCGAAATAAAACGGGCTGAGGATAATCTTAGGGAGAGCGAAGAAAGATATAGGGCTGTTTCGGAAATCACTTCAGACTTTGCTTATGCTTATGAAGTATTGGAGGAAGGCGAACTAAAGTTCCAATGGGTGACTGACGCCATATTTGAAATCACCGGCTACACGCAAAATGAAATCAGCAGTTTAAAAGGCCGTTGGAATTCACTCATTCATCCGGAAGACTTGCAACTCATAGATCAGCAATTGAATGACTTGATGACAATACACTCGGGAGTCGTTGAGTACAGGATTATTAAAAAGGATGGATCGATCGTCTGGCTGCGGGATCAAGCAAAATTGGCATTTTATAGTGATGCAAAAAGAATTTACGGAGCCATCAAAGACATTTCCGAAAGTAAACGGACCAAGGAAGCACTCCAGCTTGCATATTTCGACCTGGAACAAAGAGTACAACAACGGACTGCCGAATTGAATGACAGCAATAAAATGTTGAGAGAGGAAATCAGAAGCAGGCAGGAAATGGAAGAAAAGCTGATCTTTGCCAAAAGACATGCCGAACAGGCAAATCGCGCCAAAACGGAGTTTCTGGCCAATGTGTCTCATGAACTCAGGACACCTATGCATCATATTTTAAACTATTCAAAATATGGCATGACCAAGTTTCATAAAACAACCCAGGATAAATTGCTCCACTACTTCACACAGATTCGAAAAACAGGCGATCGGCTAATGTTGCTGCTGAACGACCTTTTGGACCTTTCAAAGATGGAAACAGGCAACATCAACTTTGCCATTGATGAGATCGATCTTTATGTCCTGGTCAGCGAGCGTGTCTCAGAACTCCAAACCCTGCTCGATAAAAAAGACTTAAAAGTTGATCTCAAAGAATCCAAAGTCAATACCAGGTTGGAATGTGATCCCAATAAAATTGGCCAGGTAATTCAAAACCTCATGTCCAATGCTATTAAGTTCACACCGGAGGGAAAGAAAATATCCATTCGCTTTGAGCCCTCGGTACTCTCAATTGCCACATTGCAAAACACATCCGAGGTGGTTTCCGCTGTATCCATATTTTTCGGCGACCAGGGTATCGGTATTCCGGAGAGAGAACTGGAAACCGTTTTCGACAAGTTTGTTCAAAGCAGTAAAACCCGGACAGGAGCCGGAGGAACCGGGCTGGGGCTATCAATCAGCAAAGAGATTGTAGAAGCACATGGCGGTGTTATTTACGCTGAGAACAATGCAGACGGAGGAGCAACGTTTACCTTTACCCTGCCTTATAAACAAAACAAAATAAGATCCAAGAACCGTCAATCATCAAATCAAAACTGAACCTTCATTTGGTTTCAAAGCTTGAAGTCCAATCTGCAATTCTGTAGAATAGCTTCAATCTGAGCCTCGCAGCAAACTTGGCAAGATCCGTGTTAGCGACTGGTTGGAATAATTTTTGAAGAATGAAATCCAGGGGAATCACCGCTACAAAGCTTTGTCAGATCTGATTAACAGACTGTGTCATAATAAGAATTTAGGTGATTATGGGCAGATTTTGATTCTGCGTCATTCCGATCGATGCTGCAAGCTTCGCATCTCATGACTCGGATTCCACTTGCAACTAATTGAAATAATTAATGGACCCCGGATCAACAGACTGTATCGTAATGAAAAAATCTATGATTTTTCCATGAACCGTAGGATGGGTAACGTAGTTACCCATCGGGTGGGTTGTGATCAAAAGCCATATATATAAAGAGTTGAAGGGTAACAAGTTACCCATCCTACATTCTGCCCACGATTTCAGAATGTTACACGATAGATTCCGGGTCGAGCCCGAAATGACAGAGCTTTAAAATCATCGCATGATATGCACATTGTATAGCTGTGACACAGTCTGAAAGTCTGTTTCACACTGGCAGGTCGAAGAACACTGTCATTGTTATACAAACTATCAATTTTTTGGTTTTCATGGCATAATCAATCATTTACTAAATCTATATCCAAAGGCAGATTATGGATCTAAAACAATATTCAAAAAAAGACATCATTCTCTCTGCACTAAAAAGTGAAATAGATTCGGAAAAAACTTACCTGGAACTGGCAAAGCGGGTAAAAAACATTATGTTGGCTGACCGCCTGAAATTCCTTGCCCAGGAAGAGAAAAATCACGCTATTTTTTTGAGAGATCTGTTCAAGGCCGAATTTCCCGGGGAACAAGCCAAGGTTCCGGAAAGTGGGGTGATACCTTTGCCGGAAATTGACATTGACAACGAGTCTATCGCCATGAGTGATCTGCTGGATCAAGCCAAAGACAATGAAAATGTAGCCGCCTCGTTTTATGCTTCGATGATTTCTATATTTTCCGACAGCGAACAACAATCACCTGAAACCCAACAAAGGCTGGCTAAAGTGCGCGATAGTCTGTTGTACCTGGCAACCATGGAAACCGGTCATGCCAGAATTTTAGAGACCGAGGCCGAACACGCCAGGCAAAATGAGCACGATACCATGGAATGGGAAATGATTCATGTAGGCCCATAATTCATTAAATTTCACAATTTTGACTCTTTTTTATGAAATCAAGATCAACATGGTTTATGGCAACTCTTCTGATTACTTTTTTAAGTGCGGGCTGCTCTGTCAATGATGCGTTGACTGGTATCAAGGATGGACAATTACCGGAATGTCCGTCCTCACCAAATTGCGTTTCCACTCAATCGCAGCAAGCGGACAAAAAGATGTCTTCCCTTCCGTTTTTTGGGGATAGGGAATCTTCAAAACAGAAAATCCTGGTAATAGTCAATGCAATGAGTAGAAGCAGGATTATATCTGAGACCGCCGACTATGTGCATGTGGAATTCCGTTCGGCACTATTTCGTTTTGTGGACGATGTGGAGTTTTTTTTTGATGAGCAGTCGAAGGCAGTTCATTTTCGATCCGCATCCAGAACCGGCTACTCGGATATGGGAGTTAACCGGAAGCGGATGTCGGAAATATCAAAACGTTATTTGGAAGGATCAAACTAATCGCACAGCTATAACAGGTCGCTGGCTATTTCGGCCAACTCGGAGCGTTCCCCTTTTTCCAGGTTGATGTGGGCATATAGTTTTTGTCCTTTCATCTTTTCAATCAAATAGCTTAATCCGTTGGTATGGCTATCCAGATATGGGTGATCGATTTGAAAGACATCACCGGTGAAAACAATTTTTGTCCCTTCACCGGCCCTTGTTATGATGGTTTTAACCTCATGGGGAGTTAGGTTCTGGGCTTCATCCACAATAAAGAAAACCTTCACCAGCGATCTTCCCCGGATATAGGACAACGCGGAAATCACCAGTTTTTCCTCTTCCAGCAATTGTGTGATATTTTTTGCTTTGCTTTCCTTTTCTTCCATCATTTGCATCACGCCCAGGTTGTCATAGAGGGGGTTCATGTAAGGGTCAAGTTTTGATTGAATATCCCCTGGAAGGAAACCAATATCCTTGTTGCTTAACGGCACCACAGGTCTTGCCATGAAAATCTGTCGATAATGCCGTCTCTCTTGCAAGGCTGCTGCAAGGGCCAACAACGTTTTTCCCGTACCCGCCTTCCCTGAAACTGTCACAAGCTGGATGTTCTTATTTAAAAGGGCATCCAGGGCAAAAGTCTGTTCCACATTACGTGGCTTGATTTTATATGCCGTCGGCTTTTCCACTCTTCTGACCTGGTTGCTCTCTCCATCAAACATTCCCAGGGCCGATTGGGTGCCGTTGCGTAAAATCAAGTATTCATTCGGGTTCAGCTTGGTACCGTTCTTGAGTGCATCCGCATCAAAATAAGCAACACAATTGAAGAGCTGTTCAAATAATCCGCTATCAATGTTTTCAAAAGTGCGATGGCCGTTGTACAAGGTTGCAATATCGCGAACCTGATCGTTGCGATAGTTTTCTGCCTTTAATCCGACTGATTTGGCCTTCATTCTTAAATTTACATCTTTTGAGATCAAAATAACGTTTTTTGAGGTGTGCTCCTTGGAAAGGTGATACGCGATGTTTAATATTCTGTGATCGTTTTTGTTTGGAGAAAAGCTTTGGACCAAATCTTCATGAATTTCCCTATCCAAGGAAATAGTGATTTTTCCAAGCCCCTTACCTATCTTTATTCCACCATTGAAAATGTTATCTCCACTGAGCGAATCAAGTGAACGGGTAAACTCCCTGGCATGAAAATTAATTGACTCATTTCCCTTTTTAAACTGATCCAGTTCTTCCAAAACCGGGATCGGCAATGAAATGTCAGATGTCTTGAACTGATGGATACACTTACTATCGTGAAGTATTACATTGGTATCCAATACCATCAGGTTCTTCTTTCTTGGCATAATCGTTCCGTTGAAAAACGTTTATTAAAAAAACACGACCGAAAAAAAAGACTGTGAGAATTCTAAAACAAGATGGAAAAAAACAAGTGGAAAAAGACAACAAAGGACCGCAAAACCGAGGCGCTGTCTGACACAGGCTGGATGGAATTTGGTGAAGGGTTAAGTAAATCAGCTTAGTGTTCTTCAAAGTATTTAGACCTTACTTTGCGCAATTAACAATTCGAACACGTTGATTTCACGGCAAAGCACCGGAACGTTTGATTCAGGTGTCGACTACACCGTACACTATAATATTTAAAAATGCTAGATATTCTGCAAACTTTTGATTTTTTTCTCCACTCTGTCTAAAACGTCTGAAAACATTGACTCATTCCTCTGGGACAAGCTTTTAAACAACCAGACAACTCGAACTTTATCAGGCACATCGTTAGGGAGCCAGGAAACGGTTTTAAGTGAAAGCAGTTTGCAATAGATGTCTCCTATCAATACCTCATCATATTCTGGCGGAAATTTTACAGAAATATACATGCTGTCTAAAAGGTCATTCACTCCGGAAGGCAGGGCAAATTCGCAAAATGCACTACCCATACTCAGATTGATAACATCTGCATTGATATTTTGAGATTCCGTATGAATGACGGCACGGGTACCCGGAATACTGTATCGCTGTTGTTCCCTCATTTGCCGGGGATCAAACACTTCATCGATCTTGTTTCGAAGTTTTACGGATGAAAAAGGCGCCACAAGATAGTGTTGAATTCCGTGTCTTCGTATCTCTGTAATATGCAGGTCGGAAGAGGTCGAAGTAAAAATGATGAACGGAATATTCTTTCCCTTTTCCGATTCTTTAAACTGTTGAAACAGTTCGTGCCCTTCACAATCCCTTAATATATAGGCACTTAAAATGATATCAATCTTTTCCGCTTCAACCAGTTGTATTGCCTGCTTGCCTGATGAAGCTTCCAATGGAGTTATATCGTCTAACTCGGCCAACACAAAACCCTTAATTAGGTTTCGAATAACTCTTGAATCATGAATGATAAGTAATTTTCTTGAGTTCATATTGAGGATAAAGATTAGGATTAGGGATTGTTCTAAGCAGTTCAGGAAGTCCGGAAATTATTCATACGATTTGATGGCAAATTCTAACAAATGATATAGCGATTATCTATAGTACCATTTACAAATCGTATCATATCCTGAATGAATACTCACTAATTACATTATGGCTTCTTGTTCTTTTGACGATCGAAATGGACAAAAAAAACACATCCACGTTAAGAACACAACTATCCAATAGGCAATGTGTACCGCTCAATTTCCAACAAATGATACCCTGAATCCCCCGCGAGCAGGTTTTCGATATGGATTGGGCAAGATTGTCCGGCCTTGATCTTCAAGACAGGCGTTGCATCAAAGGCTTTCAAAAAGCTGCAGATTTTTCTCCAAAACACTCCCCTGCAACAGATCATTCATTGCTTGTTTGTAATGCTCGGTTTTGATGCCGGGGATTAGATTATTTTTGCTGATAGTTGCCAGGACGGCGATATTTTGCATTCTCGCATCTGCCAGCTCCCCTGCGGATACCTTGAATTCTTTAATACCTCGTGCTGCACAGGTTTCGGAAACCAGCAACTCATCTACTTCCGAAGCCTGGTTCAACCTGGTTTCCAGCGGTTGTTGCACGGTATTGTAGTAAACCAGCGTCCCGTTATTTTTAAGAGCGTCATTCATACCCCTTAAGGCCTCATGCCGCTCCAGTGCAACCACCAGGTCTGCTTCTCCTTTGGGAATTAAAGGGGTTCTGGCTTTTTTACCTATTCTGACACGGGAAATCACAATTCCTCCTCTTTGAGCCAGTCCATGCGTATCCACGCCTTTCACCGGCAACCCTGCATGATCCGCGGCCCTTAAAACAACTTCACTGATCAACCCGATTCCCTGTCCGCCTACTCCTGTCAGAAAAACATCAAATGATTCCATTCACCACTCCAACTAAAATTTGTAATAAGATCAGGCTTGACCGGTTTTAACGAACAATTGCATTAACCGGACAAGTCTGGATACATGATCCGTCCCCGATACAAAGATCGGAATTAACTTCGATGACACCATCTTCTTTTCGTGTAAATGTGGGACACGCGAATACCTCAATACATTCATTTGCGCGATCGCAGGTATTTTGATCGATTGTTACTGATTTTTGTTTATATGACGCTTTTTTCCTTTGTTTACGAACAAACTGCAGCATACATGGATGACGCGCGATAACCACACTGAACTGATCTTCTTCTGTGGCTTTTTGAATCAAATCGATCAGCTCAGCCTGTTTGTAAGCGCCCACGTCATGGATGTTTTTTACTCCCAGCCCTTCCAACACCTGACGTACGGGAATTTTGTCCGTGGAACCGTTAAAATTACTTCCGGTTGCTGCATGATCCTGGTGACCCGTCATTGCAGTCGTGCCATTTTCCATCAGCACAAGGGTAAGATTGTGATTGTTAAACAAGGCATTGACAATTCCCGGAATACCGGCATGGAAGAATGTAGAGTCACCCAGAAAAGCAACAACTTTTCTTGTCTTGTTAAAAAGAGTCAATCCCGAAGCAATCGCTGTTGAAGCTCCCATACAGAGTAAGATCTGTCCCATGTAATAGGGCTCTTGAAAACCCAGTGTATGGCAGCCTATGTCTGCCACCGTAATATCGGTATCTTTCAACGCTTTTTTCACTGCATGAAAAGCACTGCGATGTCCGCAACCAGGACACATTTGTGCAGGTCTTTTGGCAACATAAGGTTTATTGTCTTCAGAGAGTGTTTTGGCGGCAATCATTTTTGGCCAGGTTTGATGCAGAATAGCTCTGACCTTATCGGGGGTATATTCTCCAATCCAATCCTCAACACCGGTTTTACCGATAATAACGGTGTTAATTTTCTCATCAAAAGCCATCATCTTGATTTCTTTTTCCAGCTCGTTGTCCAGCTCTTCCAAAATTTTTACTTCCTGATGGGATTTCAAAAAACTCCGGATAGCATCCCTGGGTGGCGGATAAATCAACCCCAGTTTTAACACATCAGGTTTGACCGATGCCGAGTCCAATACCTCCATCAAAGACAAATAGGGTAATCCTGATACGATGATGCCTTGCTCCTTATTTCCATGATCATCGATTTTATTTAACCCTGCCTCATCCGACCATTTTTCGTAGAGCGGAAGGTTGGATAAAGCCTTTTGCTTAAGCGGTAAAATTCGGGACACCAAAGGAATATAATCACCGTTGTCCGGGTTGAACCTTGGTGTGTCGTCATGTTTTTGCGGTGTCCACCCTTGAAATGACACCTTCTCTTTCATGTGACAAACATGGGTAGTTAAACGAAGGATAACAGGTTTTTGCATGGTAACTGACATCTCAGCAGCTTTCAGGTAATAACCGTACACTTCGGTGGGATCTGCCGGTTCAAGCATTGGCGTGTAACTGAGGTAAGAAAAATGCCGGTTGTCCTGCTCATTTTGTGATGAGTTCGCCCCGGGATCATCTCCAAGGACAATGATCATCCCTCCTATCAAATTGAGCAGATTGAGCTGCACAAATGTGTCTGATGCCACATTCAATCCCACGCTTTTGAAGAATACCGTTGAAAGGTGTCCATTAATAGATGCCCCGTAAGCCACCTCCATCGCTACTTTCTCGTTGGTGGAAAACTCAAAATAAAACGGTCGTTGTTCCCCGGGAATAGACCGGATAGCTGTGGCTATCTCAGGTGTTGGTGAACCCGGATATGCCGAAACCACACGTGTTCCTGCCTCAACCATAGCTCTTACCAGGGAAGTGTTTCCCATCACAATTTCAGAAAAAGCCGGCTGTGTTAGTAGCATATCTCCCATGTGTTTCACGATACGTCTCCTATACAAGTGCTATTGAAAAACAATCGCAATTAATTGATAATATGAAACAGTTAGCAGTTGAAAAGTTGACCTACTATAACACTCGACTTTTTGGTAAGTCAAAATCGATCCGCATATCCCCTAAGCTTTCCATCAACCCAATGAAACGGAGACTATAAATCATGAAGAACAGAATTACCGAATTGTTTGGTATAGACTATCCCATAGTGCAAGGCGGTATGATTTGGTGTAGCGGCTGGAAGCTTGCTGCGGCTGTCAGTAATGCTGGTGGTCTTGGTCTGATAGGTGCGGGATCCATGTATCCTGACCTTCTCCGTGAACATATTCAAAAATGCAAATCAGCCACATCAAATCCTTTTGGAGTCAACATACCTTTGCTCTACCCCGACATTCAAAAATTGATTGATATCATCCTGGATGAACAGGTTCCAATCGTGTTTACTTCAGCCGGGAACCCCAAAACATGGACCAAGACCTTGAAAGATCATGGAATAAAAGTTGTTCATGTTGTTTCCAGCGTTAAATTTGCCAGAAAATGCCAGGAAGCCGGCGTTGATGCTGTTGTTGCTGAAGGATTCGAGGCGGGAGGTCATAACGGCAGGGAAGAAACAACTACGTTTTGCCTGGTTCCAATGGTTCGTGAAGCCGTTTCACTGCCATTGCTGGCTGCAGGAGGAATTGGAAACGGAAGAGGATTGCTGGGGGCACTTGCATTAGGCGCTGATGGTGTTCAAATCGGAAGCCGATTTGCCGCAAGTCTCGAAAGCTCTGCTCATCGGGAATTTAAAGAAAAGATAGTCAACGTTGCCGAAGGAGAGACTGTTTTGACCCTGAAACAACTAACTCCTGTTCGAATTATCAAAAACAGTTTTTATGAAGACGTCCACCGCTCAGAAATACGTGGAGCGAGTGCCGATGAACTGAGAGAGCTGCTGGGGCAAAGACGATCCAAAAAAGGCATGTTCGAGGGAGATTTGGAACAGGGAGAACTGGAAATCGGACAAGTATCCGCCGCTATCACCAGCATCAAGCCGGCAGGAGAGATTGTCAAAGACATCTGGCAAGAGTATCAAACCCATTGTAGTGAGTTGTGTCTGCCTGAAACTTAGCAAAGATCTTCCGTCTCTTTTTCAGTGCGTTGCAACCGATACACGGTAAACACCTTAATATCCTGAGTTGTTTGTTTTTGATTGCTGCAGTGAGAGGCTGGTACATTATACCGATGAATCGATACGCTTTTTCCTATGTTCCAGCTCTATGGGTCGGTTGGGAGACAGATCCGTTTCCAGCTAAACGGATCGGATGGTCTCATAAAAGGTCTTCAATCTATGTTTTTGATTTTCAACTTCCTTGAGGAGACTTGCAATGGTTTCCGTGTCAACGCCACTGCCAGTCTTTTCAAGCTTTAGGGCTGCTTGTGCCAAATCATCGGCGGCCAGACTCATGGCACCACCTTTAATGGAATGGGCCTCCGCACTGACGGTTTCGAAGTCTTGTTGTTCAATCGCCTGGCGAATAAGAACAAATTGTTCTTCCATGGCTTTGAAGTATTCACCAATTACATAATCAAGAGTTTTGGCATCCCCTGCAAAAGAAACCAAGGCGCGCTCCTTGTCCATGGGATACTCATTGGTTTGAGCTCTTGTTTCTGCCTTATTTTTGATATAATGTGTCTTCGAACTTGAGATAGTCATCAAACTGTCATCCAGCCATTTTTCGAGAACTGCGTACAGTTTCTTCTGTTTAATCGGTTTACCAAGAAAATCATCCATTCCGGAACTGACGCATTTTGCCTGGTCTTCTTCGTAAACATTAGCTGTATAAGCGATAATAGGGACACGAGTGCCTTTTTGTTTTTCTTTTTCACGAATCAAGAGACTTGCAGCAAAGCCATCCATTACCGGCATATTCAGATCCATCAGAACCAGATCAAACTCCGATTGTTCAAACAAGTCGATCGCTTGTTGTCCGTTTTCAGCCAGTTCAACGGTACAGCCGGCAATTTCCAGGTTTTTAATTGCCACCATTTGGTTGGTTTTATAGTCTTCAGCCAGTAATACCCTGGCATTCCATTTTTTCGTCAGATCCCTGGAGTCTTCCAGCTCCTGTTCTTTGAGGACTTGATTGATGATGGATTTATCCGTTACTTTTTTCAGGGGAACTTTAATCCAAAACGTGCTTCCTTCCCTTTCCACACTGTCAAAATCGATCTCTCCGTTCATCAGTTCAGTGAGTTCCTTGGATATGGTTGTTCCCAATCCGGTTCCTCCAAACTCCTGGGTCATCAAAGGATTCGCCTGGTTAAAGCTTTCAAAAATATAAGGTTGCCTCTCAAGCGCAATACCAATCCCGGAGTCTTCCACGGAAAATTTTACATATGTAGTCTCATCGGTCTCATCGACAATATCCAACTGAATTTTTATGTAACCGGACTCGGTGAATTTAATGGCATTGTTAAGCAGGTTATGCAGTATCTGCCTAAGTCGGGCAGGATCACCTTCCACCACCATTGACTCGCTGCAGTTCACTTCGCAGAAAAAGTCCAGGTTTCTTTTGCCTGCCCTGGCTTGCATAATGGCTGACAAATCCATCATCAGGTAATGCAGATTAAACGGCCGGATTTCAAGCTGGAATTTGCCGGTAGCAATTTTTGCGTGATCAAGCAGGCTGTTAATCAGCTCCAGCAAGATTTTCGATTCAACCAGAATATAACTGGTGTAAGGATGATCGGTATTCAACAATTCGGGTGTAAGACTTAACTCACTGAACCCGATGATTGCATTCAGTGGAGTCCGCATTTCATGGGACATTTTGGCAATAAATTCGGTTTTAGCCTTGTCTGCGGATTCTGCCTCTTCCTTGGCTTTTTCCAGCTTTTGCTCCGCCTCTTTCTGCTTCGAAATATCAGTGATAAATCCCTCGACCGCCAATAGTTCACCGTTTTCACCATATACTCCCTGCCCTTGCTCCCAGACCCATTTTTGGCGATCTTTCGGTGTTATAATTCTGTACACTTTGCGACAGGTTGTTTTTGCTGCCAGAGCCTCCTGCCAGCAGGCTTTTACTCCCGGTAAATCATCGGAATGAATCAAATTGGTATAGGTAAACCGGGGATCTCCGCTCAACATCTCCTCCGGTTGACAGCCCGTTAACTCATAACATCCTTCACTAACGAATTCCATGCTCCATTCCGAATCGTTTTGACGTCTATAAACCATTCCGGGCAGGTTGCTCATCAGGTTGACCAGTACCCGACGGTTTTCCTGCAATGCATCATCAACCTGTTTTCGCGCCCGGACTTCTTCCTGAAGCTCCCTGCGTAAACGAGATTTTTCCAGTGCATTTTGCACGGAAAATAACAGTTGCATGGGGCTTTGCAAAGGTTTGGTCAGAAAATCGGAAATTCTGTATTCCTTGAGAAGTTTATACGCACCGGTCAGTTCACCGTGACCGGTAAGGATGATAAGGGGCAATTCGTGGTACTGTTTTCGGACTTCATGAACGAGAGTTTCCCCATCCATGCGAGGCATTTTGAGATCGATAATCATCAGGTCGTAAGCCTGCTCAGAAAGCTTTTCCAGGGCGTTGATACCATCAAAAGCCGACTCAATGATATGAGGAGAGTTTTTCGACAAAATCTTATTCAGGATTTTGCGGATATTCGGCTCGTCATCAACTATCAACAAGCGGTGACCTGATTGATAATCCTTATCCGGATCCATTAAATTTCCCGAGCGTTTTTAATTCAATCTGTTTTGTAAATCTTGATATTGAACTGTTCCAGCAAACAAAGGGCCATTCAGGTTAATCGTCAGATTTGATCTTTCCTGAAACTCCTTTACTTCAATTTAAGATCTTGGAATAATGTTAGCAACTAATCAAAGTAATGTAAATAAATCTTTAAAGCCATAGAGCCAATGCTGCTGCTCTTATCGGTATACCTTGCTCTATCGTTTTCACCAGTTATCTTCTTCTTTGAATAGTCCCTGAAGCGCAATTTCAGAGATTGGAAACGATTGATTTTTACTTGTTATTATTGGTTTTTTCTGGCAATTGTTTTCACTTATACAAAATGAAAGGGTATAAAACAATAGAAGTATTACTAACCGGCTTAAAGCTTGTCATCAGTGAACTACAAGACTATTGAAGCATTGGATGATTTTGCCCGGCTGATAGAGGTAAGATAATAGAGGTATTCTAGAAAATTCCTTATTGTTAAAGTACAATAGCAGTAAGCTGGTATAGAAGTGTATAGGCCACTAAGGAAAACCTCCAGCGGCTCAGACAATCGGTTAAATCAGGCACGGAAGCTTCAAAACAAAACGGGAGGATTTGATGGTTTTAACCGCCGGTTATGAAATTGAGATGCTGCTCCTTGAAACTGAATTCTACAGTTGCCATCGAGCCATTCGCCTATCCGACGGTGAAAATATTATCCTGAAAACAATCAATCTCCCGTCCCGCCACAACCATCCTCAAAAGATCCTGCAACATGAGTTTAGCCTTCTCAAAAGAATCGATTCCGAATTTAGTTTAACCCCAGTTTGCCTGGATATATTCGACAACAATATTGCAGCTGTTTATGAAAGTGCAGAAGGATGCGGGCTCAACTCACTTATTCCAGAGCACGGCATGGAGTCTTCCCTGTTCTTGAAGATTGCCTGTAAAATCGCCTCAATCCTCTTATCCTTCCACCGCTTGCAGCTGTTTTGTCTTGATCTCCGAGCGGAGAACATTCTAATCCATTCCGCTTCGGAGCAAATCTTACTGATTGACTTCACATCGGCCTCTACATCGTCCCAGTGTTTTTTTATCGGTAACAAACCTTTGTATGCCAAAAACCTGGGATTGTTTCAAGCCCCTGAATGCCGGGGACTGCCGGGACGCTTGCCTGACTGGAGAATAGATATCTATTCATTGGGATTGACGCTATACAGGATGATTACAGGCATCACACCGTGTAACGATTCTCCGTATTCAAACCGATCCTCAATTGATCATTCTTATTTGTCTCCGATAAAATACAATCCCGAAATTCCCGAGGCACTTTCCGATGTCATAATGAAGTGTCTGTCCACTGATCCTGAAGAAAGGTATCAAAGCGCACAGGCTTTGTTAAACGATCTTGAAGAGGGCCAAAAGAGAATAGTTAATCATGAAAAAATAGAATTCTTTTTTGCCGGTAGGAACAATACCAGGGAGCAGTTTTACATCCCCAACAAGCTTAGTGGTCGAGAAAGAGAGCTGGATTCCGCTATGACAGTCATACAACGAGTGGCTGATACCGGGATAAATGAAGTTGTATTTCTTTCCGGCAACCAGGGAATCGGCAAAACCGCATTCTTAAACACCGTAATGCAATCGTTATCCGGCAAAGGTCCTAAGATTATCGATTGTCAATTTGACGAGAACTCACAAAACATTCCTTATTCGAGCCTGATTAAATCACTGAGAAATCTGACTCAAAGGATTCTGGAAAACAATGACCGTCAGACCGCCTTTTGGCAGCGTGCGCTGCGCTCCGACTTAGGCTCCAATGGAACTTTGTTATCCGGCTTTATACCGGAATTACAAGATGTACTGGTAGAACAGGGGCAGGCGCAGCAATTGACAGCGCATGAGTTACGAAACCGGATTAACCTTGTTTTAATCCAGTTCATTCAGACCTTGTCAAACTCAGAGAGTCCGCTGGTTCTGGTCTTGGATAATCTGCAATGGGCTGACCCCTCTTCTTTAAAACTGATTGAACTGTTGTCAACCAGTCCCAATATTAAATATCTTACAATGATCAGTGCTTTACGAGCCGAAGAAGGGGGACAGAATCTCTATCTGGCGAAGTTCATGAAGCATATTCGGGAGTCGGATTTGACCTGCAGCGAAATCCGGCTGAATGCATTAACACGCAGTGACATTGACAGGATTTGTGCTGACACCTTGTGCTGCTCTCCGGATCATATCAAGGCATTATCTGATACGGTTTTCAATCAAAGCAAGGGCAATCCCCACCATCTGCATCATATTCTCGCTTGTTTTCACGATAACGGCATCATTCAGTTTCTCCCGGAAAAATCCCAGTGGACCTGGAAGTCTCAACGACTGAACGACCAGAACAAGCTTTTGTCGGCCCATAGTCTTATTAACCAAAAAATACTAAACTTGGATTCCGGCTCTCAGAGGCTTGCCTGGGTTGCCGCCTGCATGGGCAACGAATTTGACATACGATCATTAGTCCAAGCCGGGTACAAACAACCTGAACTGAATTCATTGCTGGATGTATTGATAAAAAAGGGATTGATAGTTCCTGAATATAACTTCGTCATTTGCAGTCAGTTTCAGCCTACACAGACAAAAACGGATACTGAAGGAGAATGGGGAGACAATTATAAGTTTGTTTTCAAGGACACAATGGTGCAAAAGATTGCCCGGTCCTATATGGGCAACGGACAACGGGCAATGCTTCATTTGGAGACGGGTCGCACTATTTTGCATAACATCGAAAACATGGCTATTGAATCTAATGCGTTTATCCTTGCCAATCATTACAATTTAGGCAGGGATTTGGTTTCTGAGTTCGATGAGCGCGTTAAGACTGCGGAATTAAATTTAAACGCAGGTTTAAAAGCCAAAGCTCTGGCATCCTACGATATATCAGCCCATTACTTCACCCTGGGACTTGATAGTTTAATATCCGCTTATCCGCAGGTTAAACGCTATGAAGATTTACCCGAAGAGCTTTGGGATACGCTTTACGATCTTTTATCGGTTTTAGTGAAGGAAAAAGCTGAAAGTGATTATTTAACCGGTCAGTTGGAAGAGGCTTTAAGGACATTCAATTACCTCCTTGTTCATGTGCGTTCGCCCATTGAGAAAGCGACAACATATTCTTTTTTAACGGAAGTCCATATGGCTTCAAGCAGGAATAAAGAAGCGATTGGGACCGGACTAAAGGGATTGGAGCTGCTGGGAATCCGTATACCAAAGAAGCCTTCAAAAATTCGACTATTAGCCGGTCTCCTGCTTGCATTATGGAAGCAACGCGGAAAGAACCCCGACAGGCAGTTTAAGTTTAATCAATCGGAAGTCGCCAAACACAATACGATTTTTAAACTGATCATGAACCTTCATCCTTCCGCTTATTTCTCAAATAAACGCCTTTTGGTTTTATTGATCTTAAGGTTGTTCGCCTTGTCGTTGAGATTCGGCAGCAGATCTCACTCAATCTCATTGACTTACCAGGGTGTTGGATTCTTGATCGGTTTTGGACTCGGAAGGTATCGGAAGGGATACGACCTTGCAAAAACAGGGATTGATATTGCAGAAAAACAAAACCATTCCAAATTGATTGGTTTGAATTTTTTTATTTTTGGCAGCCTGATCAGCAACTGGACACAGCCGGTGTCCATGGCGAATGGTTACCTGGAGATGGCGTTCAAGAAATTGAATGAATGTGGATCATTGGTTTATGCCGGATACTCCGCCATCTGTCTGATATTCAATTTATCCCAAACGGAACCACTTCATTCTTTGCGTTCCAAGGTCGATGATTATTTACTCTTCGCAAGAAAAACAGGAGACATCGATGTAGAGTCGGCCCTTATTGTTTCCAGGCAGTTTACCGAAGCCCTGCAGGGAAAAACTACAAGCCCTGACAATTTAACCAATTCCGAAACTGAAGAAAAAGAGCTTCAGGAAAGAATCAGTCAAAGCGATCAACCAGTTTCCTTTCTGTGGTACGCCTTAAAAAAAGGCCAGCTTTGTTTCCTGTTTGAGAAGTGTGATTCAGCCCTGCAAACCATCCAATCAGCTTACAAGTCCATTCCGTATTCCACGGGATTATCTTTCCTGCCGGATTATTATTACCTCTATTTTTTATTGCTAATCTCACGGGTTGATCGTGAGAAACAAAAACCGCCCCGAAAGCAGGCCAGGATTATTAGAGATTGCTTGAATAAATTGAAAGCCTGGAGTCAGGCTTGTCCGGAAAACTGCCGACATAAATATCTGTTGATGAGAGCCGAATATCTAAGAATCAAAAACAAACCCCAGGCAGCCGGAACTGCTTTTATGGAAGCAATTCAATCGGCATTTGATCACGGATTTATGATGCATGCAGGGATTGCCTGCGAACGAATGGCAGAATTTTGCTTAAGCTCAAATCAGCAGACTTTGGCGACATTTTTTATAGAGAAAGCCCGGAATGCATATTTTAACTGGGGGGCGTCAACAAAAGTGACACTTTTATCTCAGAAACTGTCGGAGCTGGAAAACCGGAATCAAAATACAAATCACGATCGGGCATCTTATGTTGGCAATCATGATTTATCAACGATTATTAAAGCTTCCCAGGTAATCGGAAGTGAAATTGTGTTGGATAAACTGTTGGGAAGGTTAATGCATACAATGATTGAAAATTCCGGGGCCAGAAAAGGAATTTTGGTTCTAAAAAAAGATAGGGATTGGATGGTGGAAGCTGAAGCGAATCTTGATAATGAAAGGAAAACCTTTCTCAAGTCTTACCAACTGGATTTTAATAAAGGTAAGGAGCCGACTTTGCCTCTATCTGTCATCCGGTATGTTGAGCAAACCCGCCAAAGTCTGGTTATCAAAAATGCGACCGGTGAAAAAACCTTCATGAAGGACTCTTATATCCTTACCCATAAACCCAAATCTGTGCTTTGCTCTCCCATTATTCACCAGGGAAAACTTATTGGGATATTTTACCTGGAAAACAATCAACAAGCCGGTGTGTTTACTCCGGAACGACTTGAAATTCTTGAGCTATTTACTGCCCAGGCAGCCATATCCCTTGAAAATGCCTGGCTTTATGCGGAACAGAGAACGGCAAACGAACAATTGCAAAAGGAGATCAACGAAAGGCGGGAAATTGAGGATGAGCTGCTTTATATTAACGAAGAACTTGAACGTTCCAATCAAGAATTGCTTGAAACACAATCCCAGTTAATTCAATCCGCCAAACTGGCATCAATTGGAGAACTGGCCACCGGTATGGCCCACGAACTAAATCAGCCGTTAATGTATATACGCAATAGTGCCCAGCTTTCCTTGATGGAAGGGACCGAGAACCTGGAAAAGGGCTCTGTCACAGAATTACTACAGGATATTGAGAAAAGCACCAGCAGCATGATGGGTGTTATCAATCATTTACGCGACTTTGCCAGGCATCATGAACTTAGCCTGATTCCAATAGACGTACACGATGTCCTGGACGATAGCTTGATATTGATATCCGAACAATTGAGAATTCGCAGCATTGAACTGGAAAAACAATATGGAAACGAGATTCCAAACGTTTTGGGAAACTTTCAACAATTGGAACAAGTCTTTATCAATATTCTGACCAATGCCAGAGATGCCATGGAAGAGCAACCCAATGCCCGGCTGAGGATCAAGACCGGCTTTCTTCAACTCTCGGAATTCAAGGGTGAGGTCACCATCGCTTTTGAAGATAACGGTGCCGGGATTTCGGAAGAGGATCAACAGAAACTTTTTGATCCTTTTTTCACAACGAAAGAAGCGGGAAAAGGTACCGGGTTAGGTCTTTCAATCAGTTATGGTATTATCAGGGATCACGGGGGCAGAATAGTCGCTGAAAATAATCGACAGGCAGGGGTGACGTTCCGGGTGATTTTGCCGGTCGACCTAAGAGAAGTTGAGCCCGAAAGAGGGATTTAGCATGATTTATCGGGCTACGGGAATTGCCATGTTCAGTTCTTTCAGTTTTTTGATCAATACATCCCTGCGAAAAGGTTTAACAATATAACCGTCACATCCGCTTTTCAAAGCCGCCAGTACAACATCTTTATGGGAGTGGGAAGTTACCATTAATATCCGTGAACGCTTATCAGGTTCTACATTATGCTCATTCTCAATATCTCGTAAGGCTTTTAATACTTTGATACCATCCATCCCCGGCATGACTATGTCCAGCAAGACAAGATCGAACGGTCTGCTATGAACCAAATGTAGTTTAAACATCTCAATCGCATCCTGCCCGTTAACAGCACTTTCGTTCACCCCCATATCTTCTATTATTTTTTGTATGCTGGATCGATTAACAATATTGTCATCTACAATCAGTGTTTTCATTTCATAACTCCGGAGTAAAGCAAGTTAGAAAGGCAATTCTTTTATTTTTTATGTGCTTTTCGTTAAGTGTAACAGATTTCAGTCATGACTTAAAGTATAAACAAATTAGATAAAAGGTGAATGACCTGAATTATCTTTTTTACCATCAATTTTTCATCAGACACCATCTTGAATCCAGAGATTCCCTAACATCTTGTATAGATGACCGTTAGTTTTTCTTAAAAACCCGAGCCTTCAATCCTTTGTAATAATCTTGAGAGTAACCGGATGAGATGTTACAATTAAGGCAAATTATATTGTATTTTCTAGCTTATTAATTTTGAAATGTACAGACGTTAACTATTCTGAACCATTTAGCTTTAAGGGGATTCCCTATGGCTCCGAGTATTGAAAAACAAATTAAACCGGTAGCAACTGATTCGAGTGGAACTCTGAAGAAATGTTATCAGGAAATATCGAATGACCAATCATTGGCAAATGTTTTGGACGCTTTGCCCGAAGCAGTAATAATTGTCAATCAAAACAGGCAGGTTGTATTCATTAATCAGGTCAGCCTCAATACATTTGGTTTTGAAGAGAGAGAAATGGCTTGTGGTTTAAGACCCGGTGATGTTTTCAGTTGCAATCATGCAACCGAAGCACCCGGTGGATGTGGTACATCGAAACATTGTGATTATTGCGGTGCAAATATGGCGATTGTTTCCAGCTTACTGGAAAAAACTGATATTAAAGAATGCAGAATCACGCAACGACACACCGGAATCGCAGTGGATCTAAGGGTCAAAGCCGCCCCTTTCGAAATTAACGGTGAAATGTATACCATTGTTTCCATATTAGATGTCTCGGACGAAAAAAGACGTGAAGTACTCCAGCGTGTCTTTTTTCATGATATATTGAATACTGTCGGAGGATTGAGCGGATATAGTGAACTGCTGTTGATGACTGAAGATGAAGATGCAGAGGAGTTTAAATCTATCATCTACGATCTGTCGCAAAAACTTACCGATGAGATCATCAGCCAGCAACAACTGGTTGCTGCCGAAAACGGCACCTTGAGCATTTCCAGGGTAGAGGTTTCCAGTGTCGATGCTCTGAATTCAACGCTTCAACTATGTCAACAGATGCAGGTTGCAAAAGGAAAACTAATCAAGCTGGCCCCCGAATCGGATGATGTACAATTCAAGACCGACATAAACCTGCTCTCCCGGGTCCTTGGAAATCTAACCAAAAATGCCCTGGAAGCTTCACAAAAAGGTGAAGAAGTCACTATTGGTTGCAGACAAATCCATCAAACTATCGAGTTTTATGTTCACAACCAATCTGTTATGCCCGATGCTGTAAAATACCAGGTTTTCCAGAGATCATTTTCCACAAAAGGCAAGGGCCGGGGTTTGGGTACCTATAGTATTAAGTTGTTCACAGAAACCTACCTCAAGGGATCAGTAAGATTTGTTTCTGATGAGCCGACCGGCACTACTTTTTACACGAGTTATCCTATTGAATACCCCTGAAAGTTGCTATTGCAAAGCAATACATGGGAAAGTGCCGTCAACAGGCTTGATTCAAAACAAGTTTCCAAATTTATAAATAATGGACATTTTCAATTACGAATTCTAAATTAATCATTTATCCCTCATCGAATGCCGTTCGGGAGGAAACAATAGGGTTTGCAACCAGGTAAATTTTGAAATCTATAACCAAGTCTGCTTATTTTTTACCTTATCAATCCAAATGATTGTTGCCGGCACTGCACATGAAAAAACCCATCTTCGTAATCTTAATCAGTTCGATTCTACTCTACGGTTTATCCTCCTGCGATTCCAGTTTACCCGGCAAAATGCAACCGAATGCTCAAAATGGTGTGCTTGATTTAAGAGACTGGCAGTTTGAGAAAGACGGAACTGTGAAACTGCGAGGTGAATGGAATTTTTTTTTAAACCGGTTGTTTTCCTCAGTCCCCGAAGATTCTAATCCCGATTTGCTCATTAATGTCCCCGGGATATGGAATAACTATAACGTCGGAAACAAGAAACTGCCGGGTTTCGGCTATGGAACATATCAATTGAAGGTATTGCTGGCCGAGAATCAATTAAACAAACCACCGATACTTTCCAAAAACACATCCGCAGTTTTCTCCGACCACATACATACTATTTTAGCTAATAGAAACTGCCAGGCACTGGGCTTAAAATTTCGATTTCAACAAACGGCATTCAATCTCTATATCAACGGAAACCTGATTACATCTGCGGGTACGGTCGGATCTTCTAAAAAAACTTCACGCCCTGAGTATCGCCCCCATGTGGCACAATTCGTATCTTGTCAATCCACCCTGGATATTGTCGTTCAGGTTTCCAATTTTGATCATCGCAAAGGAGGTCTGGAATCAGCCATTGTGTTGGGTAAAACCCATCAGGTGTTGAACCAGTGGGAAAACAGACGAAATTTTGACCTGTTTCTTCTCGGTGCCATTCTGATAATGGCCATCTACCATTTCGGACTTTTTCTACTCAGACGGAAGAACAAGGCCCCGTTATACTTCAGTTTGTTTTGCATTCTGATAGGTATCCGAAGCGCCACGGTCGGTCAGTACTTCATCTTCAAGATATTCCCGGGAATTCCCTGGGAGATGCTTCTTAGAATTGAATATCTTTCCTTTTTCATGCCTCTGCCGGTAATGGCGTTATTTATCAAATCCGTTTTTCCCGAGGATTTTCCCAATTGGTTATTAAAAACCATAGTCGGTATAACTTTGTTGCTGGCGATTTCAATAATTGGCCCCGCTTGGTTTTTTACCCGGGTATCAACACCATACCAGGCTTTCCTGCTCATGGCGTCTATTTCCATGGCTATTGTGCTGATCAGGGCTGCCTGGTTTAAAAGGGAGGGTAGTCTGGCCTTTTTAATCGGGATGTGCGTACTGTTTTTAACCATGTTAAATGATATCCTTTATAATCAAAGGATTATTTACACCTCCATGCTGTTTCCTTTCGGTTTGTTCATTTTTATCTTTGCCCAGTCTTTTGTGCTGTCCATATTATTTTCCAGGGCATTTAACGAGGTTGAAATCCTTTCCGACCAACTTGATAAGCGCAACCAACGATTACTGGAACTGGACAGGTTAAAAGACGAATTCATTACAAATACCTCCCACGAATTAAGAACTCCCTTGACCGGTATTATCGGTATTGCCGAATCTCTCCTGGAAGGAGTCGCAGGAAAGCTTTCCTCCGAAGTAGAGCGAAACCTTTCCCTGATAATTACCAGCGGAAGGCGGCTGACACACTTGGTCAACGATATTTTGGATTTCTCGAAACTGAAACATTCAGATATCACTTTATCCCAAAAGGACATCAGTCTGAAACCGGTCACCGATATGATCATCTCTTTCTCATCGGTTTTAATCGGGGCAAAAGAGGTAACCTTAAAAAACGATATACCGGAAGAGTTACCCCCGGTTTTCGCTGATGAAGACCGACTTCAGCAAATACTGATGAACCTGGTGGGTAATGCCGTTAAATTCACTAAAACAGGTGAGATTGTTATCACTGCAAGCAAAGATCTTGATCGAATCACCATTTCAATTTCGGATACAGGTATCGGTATTCCCGAAGACAGGCAAGCAGCCATATTTGAATCCTTTGAGCAAGTGGACGGCTCCGTTGCCAGAGAATATGGTGGATCAGGTTTAGGATTGGCTTTGACAAAAAAGCTCGTAGAGCTTCACGGTGGTAAGATAACTGTTGCCAGTAAAGAGGGTTGCGGTTCCACCTTTTCTTTTGACCTGCCGATTGCAAAAGAACCGAATGACGGACAAACACCTCCCACCGTCGTATTTGCTGATAAGTTACCGCAAACTATTTCCAGGGTTAGAGAACTGGTCAATGAAGACATTCTGGAAAAGTCGATGGATGTTTCCAATCGATCTACTATCCTCGTTGTTGATGATGACCTCGTTAACATACAGGTACTTCATAATCAGCTCTCCATGAACAACTATGGTGTCATGTCCGCCATGGACGGCTTTCAGGCTCTCGAAAAACTGGAAAAAGGAAATCCGGATCTCCTTATTGTCGATTTGATGATGCCGCGAATGAGCGGCTATGAACTCTGTTTGAAGGTTCGTGAATCATACTCTCCGACGGAGTTGCCAATCATTATCCTCACGGCGAAAAACCAGGTGGGTGATTTGATTAAAGGATTGAATTGCGGGGCCAATGATTACATTGCCAAACCATTTGCCGGGGAGGAGTTGCTCAGCCGTATAGAAAATCAACTAAAACTGCAAAAATATGCCCAGGAGCTGATACGCCTGAATCTCAATCTCGAAGTCATGAACCAATCCCTGGAAAAAAGGGTATCAGAGCGAACTCGTGAGCTTTCAGTCAAGAATGATCAGATGAAACAGTTTTTGCATCTTTTATGTCATGACCTGCTTAATCCTTTTTCCAGTTTGAACAGTATTATGGAAATACTAAAGACCGATCCTGGCCATTTTAATGACCTGAGTGGTTATATTAATACTTCAATAAAAAACGGGATTGCGATTATCGAGATGGTAAAAAAAATGAGGGACTTGGAAGAGGATAAGATCAGCAAGGAAATGAAATCCCATTCCTTACAGGAAATGATTAAAGAGTCGGAAGAAATTTTGACACAAAAACTAAATCAAAAACAACTATCACTTCAGGTTTCCGTTGATCCCAACATCAAAGTAGAAGTTGAGGAAACATCTTTTGTAAACTCAGTACTCAACAATATTCTTTCCAATGCCATCAAGTTTTCTTTCGCAGGATCAAAAATCGACATCCGCTCCAACTATTCCGATACAAAGGTCCTCGTCATGATCAGGGATTATGGGATTGGAATTCCGGACTCAATCATCGATAACATCTACGATCTGGACAAGGCTACCAGCCGCAAAGGTACCAACGGAGAAAAAGGAACCGGATATGGTATGCCGCTGGTCAAGAGATTTATCAGTGCTTACGGAGGTTCCATTTCCATAACATCCAATGTTAATCCTCCATCAGCAGACGAACAGGGCACTGAAATCTGTCTGACATTATCACGCGGCAGATGATGGCTTCCCCGAATTTTCATTCAACTCCGCCAGCTTGGATAATGGAGAAGGTGGTTTTGGTCATACTAAGCTAATCATTGACCATTTTGTTGAACTCTATTAGGGCATTGACAAACAATTTCCGAATTAAGAGTTCGCGCTCCCTGGGAATCAGTGTTTCGAATTCTGAATACTGGGGATGGTCAGGTTTCAGTTTGGGAGGATTACCAAACATATCCTTAGCCCCGGGTTCCATGGCTTCAATCAAATCCAGAATCGGACAATCCATTTTAGGATAAGACTCTATCCAACCCAGACGATACATCATTTCATATCTGAACATGTCTGCCACATGCAGGTGGATATCCATCAGGTCCATTTCCAGCTTTTTGGCTTCTTCTTCCTCCAGCCCCGTTTTTGGATACTTGATCTGTTCGATCAGCTGATAGACGGCACCTGCGCTTTTTTCACCCGGCGAAGCTACAAATAATAAAACTTTATCCGGTAAATCCTCAATTTTTGTTGATTCATCAAACGAATCACGAAACTGGGCATTCCAAAACTTGAAACACTGTTTTGCTTGCTGCTTACGCTTGTATTGATTCAGGTGAATGACGTCAGACATAATCACTATTTGGAATGTCGATTATTTGGTAATAATACTAACCCTGGCATTGGTGAGCTTGATAAGATCACTCGGCGCCAGTTCCATTTGCATTCCCCGTTTACCGGCACTGATAAAAACAGTTTCAAAATCCGCAAGGGATGCATCAACAACGGTAAGGAGCTTTTGTTTCTGCCCTAAAGGACTAATACCGCCAAGAACGTAGCCGGTTGTTCTTTGTGCATCCTTAGCTTGAGCCATTTCCGCATTTTTTGTACCTGCCGCTTTGGCAAATTGCTTTAAATCCAACATCGTTGATACGGGCACCACGGCAATACCAAGTGTTCTCTTATTCCCGTTCAACGCAGTCACCAGGGTCTTAAACACCCTGTTTTTATCCAACCCCAGTGCTTCGGCCGCTTCCTCTCCATACGATTCAGTAGATGATATCCCCGGTTTATAGCTATGCAGGGTGAAATCGATCTTCTGCTTTTTTACTAGGTTGATTGCCGGTGTCATAAGATATCAAGTTATCAAATACCTGTTTTTTTTCGCAAGTATACAAGTGTGTGGGTAGCCATCTCTTTTCTTTGAAATTCCACGTATCCCATGGATCGGTATAGATTCAAGGCTGGAGTGCTTTTATGACCTGTAAACAATTCAAACCGTTTGGTTTTTGTTGGCATTGACTCAAGCGTTTCCATCAGAACTCTTCCTACGCCAAGTCCAAAATATTTGGGATCGACAAATAACTTGTTAATAGAACAGGTATCATCCTCAAATTTTGCTCTAACAGAGGCGATAATTTTGTTCTTGAAGACAACCTTCAAAAACAATTGTTCCTTGAACTCATTTTTAATGCTTTCGAGTGTCTGCAACATTGGCGGCAACCCGGGATCAGCATACCGATCCGCCTCGAATTGATAAGCGGCTTTCTGAAGGTCAAGAATTGTCGACAGATCTTGTTCTTCGACTTCAACTATTTCCAGATCTTTGTTCAACTCTTTCCTCATCTGCTTTTTGGCCGGGCTAAGAAAAGAGCAGGGAACCATCGAAACACATTTTCCACAAACATCTGTCAACCCAAGATGCTTGTATCTATCCATGTTTTCAATTAACACCCGGTAGCAATCCTGTCGGACAAAATCAGCATCACTGATCGCGTCAACCGGACAGCGCTGACTGCATATCCTGCAGGAGCCATTGTATTTTTGCAGGCAGTACTCAGTGCTCACAGCCAAGGTGGGTGCCAACGGTGCTTCGGTAATTAAGCTGCCCAATCGTCCGCAGCAGCCCTTTTCGGTTATCAACTGATGATGATACCCAAAATTACCTAAGCCGGCTATGTAAGCCACATGCTTGTGTGACCAGTCACTCACCAAACTTTTTGTATCAAAATTGTGGGTAGGTGGAAGAACCTTGGACAAAAACCCGTACTCACCCAACTTCTTTGCCAGATGATTGTTTAACGCGATGATTAGCCCGTTTGTTTCCACATAAGCCACTGCCCATTCCTCTGAAGCTGCTTTATCAGTTTTGTTGCTTAAGGGAATTTCCTTAATAAAAGGAAGATAATACACCACGACGGATTTTGCCCCGGGAAGCAATTCTTTAGGTGTTGCATGGGTTTTGCTGACCAATTGTTTCAAATCCCAGAATAGAGGATCATTTGCCCGGGTATATCCTACTATCGGCTTTTGCCAGATGGATCGTTCCATTTTTTCTGAGGCATATCGAGCAACAAAATCCTCAATAATGGTCTCAACAATTGCATTTACATTCAGTTTCTTACCTGACAATTCACTCTCCAAGGGTTAGATTATGGATAAACTCTGGTTCAGCTTATTGATTTCTGCGCAATTGGTCCAGTAGCATGAAAAACAGGGGTACTCCAAAAAAACTTTCGGGGACGCTTTTTTTACTCAACACTATGTCGGACACTAAAACTTAATCATTTGAATTTCCATGTCGTCCCTCTGGTGGCTACTATATACCGCTCCTGCGGAGCTTTGGTAAATGCTCTTTTATGGCAAAATCTCTACTTTATCAATGGTGAACAAACTGCTTCCAAGGTCAACTTGGTCATCATCATCTAGTAGTTTTTAAGTATGGTTGACTATTCAATTAGACCCCGAAGGGGTGGCATTATAAAGGTATTCAAGTCCCGTATGCACGACACAAAAACCTAATTTGAGTTTTTTGGAAGCACTTGGAAAAACTGCTATTATTTGAACCGGATACTTGTGGAACAATCACCTGATACTTTTCGCTTGATAGCGCCCGATGCAAAATTAGTCGTTGAAAACAAAACCGGTTTATTCAACACTAATCGTTATTGACAAGATAGAAAAGATAACAGGTGCCTGAACAAAAACCTTTGAAATCCATGCACATTAAGCTTGAGGGATGTATATTTGCTGTGAAATAAACTGTTTTCAATGATTAGACGCTAGTTTTCAGAAGTTCCAATACTTTTAGCTGATCATTGAAGACTGATGGCAGATCAATTATTAAACAACAATTATTAAAACCAGTTTAAACCATAACTATAAAAGCTTTAAGGGCAGCTTGATGTTTCAAAGTTCAGCGCATTCAGAGATCAGCTCTCAGCCAGTTTTTGTTTGAAATTTCAATGTTTTATACTCAATACTGACGGCTGATAACACAATAATCTTCAAGCTGAATTTCGGTATTTAGCAGAAGGCTGAACAAAGGGTTAGCGATTTTTCGTTCAGACACTTACTACGACAAAACCGGACTAAGCTCCAAGGATTGTTCGTTCAAGCACTAACCATAGATTGCAATGATTATTAACGAGAGAAGAGAGCAACCAAACCAGGCATCCATTTTTCTGGCCTTTTGCATCTGTCTGGCCATAAGCCTTGGATCGGCAGCTACCCACAATCCTACCTTTGAGGACACCAGTTTTTATATCGGTATGGTAAGATCCATCGTAGCCATGCTGTTAATCGGGCTTCATTTACTCTTCATCTCTTCGGAGCGCCTTACATACTTTATTCCCCTGCCCGTGAATTTTACAACTCATCGAATAGCCATCCTCTGCTGTTTTATCTCGTTTCTTGTCTCAGCTACTCTACTAATGCTCAGGTTAAACAAACTTGAACCGGACCAGGTTAACCTGGATAGCACAACACTCTGGCTGGCCACAATTTTCTTTATTTTCCTTTTTGTAGTACAGATAATGATTCACCGGCCCGGTTACCCTTCAACCATTCTTATTGTATCCTTAACCGGGTTTCTTGTTCTGAACTATTTTCACATCAATGCCATCTCCCTTGAGTCGGATACAAGGCAGCCTTTCTCATTATACTACGAAGCAATCGATCGGTTTTTTGTCGGATTGGACCCCTACCAGGTATATGATTCGGCGGGAAGCAGACCGTTTACCGTTTTGCCGGGACACTGGCTCAGCTATGTTCTTTTCAGGTTTTTAGACCTGGACCCCCGGTGGCTGGGTTGTCTGGCCCAGTTAATTTCTGTTTGTTTAATCTACACAGCCATTCCTAAAAAACGAAAGCATTTAACAGCGTATTTGCTGTCACTGTATTTACTTTCTCCTTACCAGATTTCTGTCGAAGCCAGTTATACTGGAATTTTACCATTGGTTGTCAGTTTGATTTTCTTCCTGTTCTGCAGGGGATACTACTTGTTAGGCGTAGCAGCGTTGGGTTGGAGTGTCAGCCTTTCGTTGTACTCCTGGCTGCTGGTTCCCTTTGCCCTGGGTTTTTTATTCAAAAAACAACCATTTAAATACTGGGCTGTCTATCTCGCTCTTGGCGTTCTGTTTGGAACCATGCAATTACTTCCTTTCGGCATGAGATTTCAAGATACCTTCCTTTACTGCACCGTTAACTATTGGCTGGACACTTTTTTTTGGAATGGATTCAATATCTCCTACTGGCTGGTTCCGATTATAGGAGGCTACGGTCTATACTTTCTTCAGACCTTTTTCTTTCTGGTCCTAATTGTTCAATACCTGAAAAGCGACATGTCTCTTTCAACCAGTTTTGTTTATGCCAGCACCTACTCCTTATTCTTTTTGATCACCAACCGCGTTGTGGAAAACTACCTGTTTCCATTAATCTTCCTGCAGGCATTGATGGGCTTTACAGTGTTTGACGAAACCAAATCCGCCAAAGCCACGATCAAAATCCACCGCCCGACAGCAGAAGAACATGATCCCAACATTTCAGAGTAGCCGGGATGACTTGGAATTAAATGTTTGTAAGTAGGCCTTATATATCTTTCCAACGATTCTAGCTCCGTAGGAGCGATATAGTAGTAGCCTGGGGTTTTTAACCCCAGGTGATTATGAGTCCTTGAATATGAGTCCTTGAAATTGAACTCCATAGGAGCGACACCATATGCTGGTAACTGATAAAATAATTATAGATTGTATTAAAAAATGCTTCTTGGATTGGTTAGGTTGAATTCGCTTTAGATTCTCAAAATTACTACTCAATCAACTTTTTTACCTTCGATGAATAACATATCTTTCCTTCATTCACATAGGATTCGTGATTTGAGACAATATGTGCCGGGGTGTATTTATAATTGACCATCAATCCAAAGGACTGCTCAATGCCATGATCAGAGATATCGGCCTCCCAATTGATATTCTCTATCTCTGCTCCATTGCCTAAATGAAAACGCGTCACCGGATCATAAGGCAGTTGCCCCTTTTTTTCGAGCACCAGGTAATTGGCGCACACCTTGGTTAACGGTTTCTTTAACTGTTTTCGAGTGTCTTTATCACCAAACCAGTCCGGCTTGCCAAGCAATGCTTTTTCCTCTTCGGTAAACACTGAATCTTTGCGATTCATGTAATTCTTTTCTAACCACTTTCTGAATTTAGGGATTGGAGAAAGCGTCGAATAGGTCTTGATCTCGGGCATCTCTTTGGAGATGTGATCCACGACCTGTTTGATAAGAAAGCTGCCAAAACTGATCCCTTTTAAACCTGTTTGAGCATTGGAAATAGAATAGAAAATAGCTGTGTCGGCTTGTGAACCGTAAGCTTCAATCTCGGCTTCGTTCAACAGAGGTTGTATTTTTCGGGCAATTCCCTTGGTAAACGCCACCTGTACAAAAATCAACGGTTCATGATGTAAGGCAGGATGAAAAAACGCAAAACAGCTGCGATCTTCCGCCAGTCGCCTTCTTAAGGCTCTCCAGTCTTTAATTTCATGAACAGCTTCATAAGCGATTATCTTTTCCAAAATGGCAGCCGGTGTATTCCAGTTGATTTGTTGAAATTCCAGAAACCCCCTGTTGAACCAGGATGACAATAGGTGAAACAGATCCGCTTCCAAAGGTAGAAAGGATTTATCCTTTTTCAGATCTGCCAGCACCAGTTCTCGCATTTTGATGATTGCTGCTATGCCCCCGGGAGCAAAATTAATCATTCGTATCAAATCAGCCCTGGGAGAATCGAGAGAACTTGCCAAAACCCGCATGGATTCAAAGTCCCGGGTTTTTAAAAACTTGTTGGCAGCTTCTGATATGGCTTTGGTATCCGGCCCGAAATCCTTGGTAAGAATGTTAAGAAACCCCCACTGTTCTTTTGCCGACATCCGGTTAAACGCGTCTACTATTTCTTTGGCCAAAGCGGTTCCCGATGCCTCTCCTTTTCTGCTTAACAGGGTTTGGCAAATCTGCTTGATCGTTTTCAGTGAATGTTTTTTGATCGGCTTTTCAAGATATGATCTCCCTAATTCAGAGATGGTCTTGATCATATGCTCCATCCATCCGGAAAGCATGTCTTTATCTCCTCAATGAAAAAACTCCAAAATTTAAAACCAGGTAACGTCAACTCCATTTCAAACCGGTTTAGAAGTAACAAAACAGTAGGCAGATTTATAGGCAGTACAAAACTTCAATAAGCGGCAACTCCCATTCATCTGTTTTTGCAGTTGCTTGGAAGTCAGGTGCTTCGTCTGATTTCAAGCGTTTAACTACGGCCAAGACTTTGGCTTGCTCTATTTTGGGTAATATAGGCTTCCAGGTTGGTACGGCAGTTTTAGATAATTTTGATATTACTTTATTATCACCGTTCAGAATAACAATCCCTTCGCCTTCGGAAGACAATGTAACCGAATCACCGGGATTTAGCGCTTCTAAATCACTATGAATTCTTGAGTGCTGATCAAATGTACCGGGGAATCCCAAATAAAGGTTTTTCAATCCCAGTATTTGAAACTGCTTTTTTGTATAGTCCCGGCGGCTGGTTTTTGGCGATTGAAATTCTGAAATCAGGCAATTACCGGATTTAAGCAATCCGATGTGCGGGTTTGCAACCCCGTTCACGGACATAACGGTTAATGTTTCCATGGCCCTGGTCATCGCCACATAAAACAACCTTCGCTCGTCTTCGATACCTGTGGAAGTTGAATTTGAATTCCAGCCTCCGTCTGCGATAAACACATGGTTGAATTCCATTCCTTTGGCACCGTGCATGGTGCTAAGAAACACCCCATTTCCAAATATCTGCTCATTGCGTAGTTCAGCCAGATTGTCATAGAGATAATCAATTACTACCCCTATTGCAATGCTCGCGTCCCCGGACTCAGGGCAAATTTGTTCTACCGTTTACTCTGTCCTAGCAAGCCTTGGCTGAGAGTTACTTGTCATTTTCAAGTAGTCAAAAACAGTCCTGATATTACGAT
>JANQLH010000120.1 GCA_028280735.1 SAR324 cluster bacterium
CTGGTCTTCATCTTCCTTGATTGAAATCTGCATCTCCCCGTTGTGTAACTCGATTATCCGTTTTGCCAACGGTAGTTCCAATTCTCCTTTTTGGATCGATAACTCGATACCATCAGCCAGCCGGTTGTAATCTTCGTCGTCTTCATCCAGAACAATTGGAAGTTCACCCAAGGAAATCGTGATTTCCAACAGACTCTTTTCTTGATTTCTATGAAATTTGTAGAAAATACTTTCCTGGTTTTTTCGTTTGCTTTGGCAATATTCGACAATCTCCATCAACGCCTTTACCAGTTTCAGACGATCTGCCGTAATCAATGTAATTTCGGGATCAACATCAAGTACCAGGTTCTGGACATCCTTGGATTGCTTTTTAAATTCCTCAATCAGAGTTTCAAAATTGACCACTTCCATGGACAGGTTCAGCTCCGATGTCAGTTCAGCCATGGTGATCAGGTTACCCACAAGTTTTTCGAGCTTTTTCCCCTCCTCAACAATCTGCGACAATGACGTCTCAGGCGACCTGTCTTTACTCTGACTTCCCAGCCCTCTTTTCATTAGCTCCGCATAATTCAAAAGGCTGTCTAACGGTGTTTTTAATTGAGTAGATATATTGGAGAGAAACCTGTCTTTGATATGATTGCTCTTTTCGAGTTCCTTCAGCGTGTTTTCGAGCTCCTTGTAGGTTTGTTTCAGATCCTTGTTGGCTTTTAGAATGTTCTCCTCATATTGCTTCTGAAGGGAAATATCTTTGACCACTGTGGCCAGGACTGTACGTTCGTCACCTTGTTCCGTTTTTGTTTTAACCGGCGAAATAGAGATCATTGAAGGGAAATCGGATTTATCTTTTCTTTTTGCCAGGGTTTGCCCGTTCCAGCCTTCTTTGACAATTCTATCACCTTGAAAACCATCAATCACCAATTCGCAGAAAAGATCTTTCAAATTCTGTTTTGAAAGCTCACTACCGGAATAACCAAAAAGAGACTGGAAAGCCTGGTTTCCTGTAAGTATTGCACCATCCGCTTCAGAAGTGATAATCGCATCCTGGTTGGATTCAACCACCTGGGAGAACAATTTAATTTGACCCAATTTCTGCTGAAGTTCGTTTTTCAGATCCTTCGAAATGTCGGTAATTTCCTTGTTGTATTTATCTATTTCCTGCTTTTCCAACACAGCATTTTCGTAAAGCTTTGCTCTTTCGGTCGTAATCCTGAGTTTCTCAGCCAGAATATTGCTGAACATTTTTAGGAAAGAGTTGGCAAGCTTTGCTGTCTGAGCTTCATTTTTGTCTATAAAACCGGAATCGATAGCAATCACCTGGCTTTTCGATGTGGAGACGACATCCGCAGAACGCGGGGCATCGGGCGTTACAACGGCCATCTCACCGATAGTCTGGCCGGGTTGATCAATTTTCAGGATAAAACGCCCACTGGCATAGACTTCAAACTCACCGGATAACAGGATATAAACTGTCTGATCACTTTCATTTGTTTCCCGAATTAAATATTCGCCGAGATCCAGTTCAAATATCTCACCTTTCTGTAAAACCTCTTTTAGTAAAGCTGTGTCAACTGTTCTGAAATAAGGGGTTTTACCTACAAATCCGATAGTATTTGTCAGCAGTTTATGGTCATCAATTAATGAGATCTTTTTCATCTGGTTTAGTTTTATCTGAAAAACCCAAAAATGGAGGTGCGGTCAATTGATCGTACCCGCATTTCTTGAAGCTATACTTTTCGGGAAATTATAAAATCCGCAAGATGCGTGATACTTCTTCGATAGTCATTGTCAGGTAGATCTGAAATAGATGACTTTGTCGCTTCCGAATAACCCTTCGCCCTTTCTAAAGTGTAGTCTATAGAGCCATATTTTTTCATCAGGTTAAATACCCGAATCACGTCCTCATCCGTGATAATGTCTTTTTCTAAAATATCCAAAACCTCTTTTTTGTCCTTGCTTTCAGCCTTGTCAATCAGGTGACTCAAGGGAAGTGTGATTTTTCGTTCCTTTAAATCCGTTCCAATATCTTTGCCAGTTTCTGCCTCGGTTATGTTGTAATCCAAGGCATCATCTATCATCTGGAATGCCATTCCCAAATTCAGTCCGCATTGGTAGAGCTTTTCGCAAGCCGCTTCATCTCCTCCTGCGATCTTTGCTCCCAACGACATGGCCGTCCCTATCAACGTTGCCGTTTTATAATGGATAATCTTAAGGTAATCCTCTTCAGTTGCTTCTGCGTTGTTTCGTTCGAGTTGGATGATTTCTCCTCTCGCCATCGCCGTAGTGGCCAAGGATAGTATTTTAATTAGCTCCGGATCTTCAAAGTCTGCAAGATACTGAAAAGATACAGTAAAAAGGTAATCCCCAACCAAAACGGACGCTTCATTTCCCCAAATGGAGCGGGCTGCTTTTTTATTTCTACGCAGGTCTGCATTATCCACAACATCGTCGTGCAAAAGTGTGGCCGTATGGATATATTCAATGACGGCTGCGGTGATACAAGCCTTTTCATCGATTTTTCCTATCAATGCAGAGGCAAGTAACAATAAAGCCGGTCTGAATCTCTTTCCGCCAGCCTTTAAGATATACTGGCTGACAGCATTTAAAAGAGGAATATCTGTTTCAAGGTTTTTGACCAGAATAGCTTCGACCCGTTTTAAATCCGACTTGATGGGTTTCAAGATTTCTTCGTAACTTAATGGTTTAATCTCTTTGTTCATTTACCGTCGATTCCATGCTAGTTGTGTAATGCTTTTACCTTTTCGCAATCCCCAAAAATGTCTTTATAACCAGTCGTAAACTCTGATCGCACCTTTGAAAATCAAAAATCAACCTAACCCACTGTAGCTTAAAATTCAATTGATGATTTTCTGAAAAACCTCGGAAATCGCATTCTGTAATATTAAAAAGAGCTTTACTCCTGCTGTCTTCAACACCAAGTGTCGTGTAAATAATAAAACTGTTGCTTTAAATTCCCTGAAATCAGGTCCTTGCTGCAAGCCTCGCACTTCAGCTCAATGCGACTTTGCTTTGTTGACCGGACACCAGTATCCCGCCTTAGCCATCTCCAGGTTTTGAGATGACCTTAGGCTCCGGTTTAACTGACTTTTCACTGGTCGACTTTTGATTAAGCTGTTGGTACTTCTGATAAGCCATCACAGCTTTTTCGGTATCATCTGTTTTTTCCAGTGCCAACGCCAGGTTATACCACACTTCCGAAAACTCGGGATTTATCTCGATTGCCCGCCAATATTGTTTGATGGCATTGTCATAAAGAACCAGCGAATAGTAAACCAATCCCAGGTTATAATGAAATCGTTCCTGTTCCGGATCCAGGGCAATAGCCAGTTTATATTCCTCGGCCGCTTTCTGCAGCCTGTTTTCCTTGAAAAAAATGTTACCACGGCGAAAATGATCCAAAGCACTGATTTGAATCTTGTCCCCATTTGACCCACAACCGGCAACCAGACACGAAAGGAAAGGCAATAACCAAACCAATTTCAAGACGTTTTTCAATGTAGTTAACTGTAATACTTTGCAAACGAACATTGAGCTGTTTAAACTATTCATTTCACTGATCCTGTTTGTTGATACTGGCCCCATTATAAATGATTCTATGCGAAGGAGCAATCTAAATCACGATTTGCAGCTCCTGGGCTTGACACGTTATTTTTATGTCATTTTTCTGATTGAAGCTCAAAACTATCATTGATAAAATTAACTCATATAAAAACGAGTCATAAAAATAATCGCAAAAACCGTATTTTTAAGACTTCAGGTGGAAAATATGCATTGACTAAATTCGATGATCCGGTCATAAATATATATTAATCTTTTTATGGTCCATGGAATCAAAACTGCCGAATTTTAGCATTTTTTTCATGTATTTAATCAACCTTTTAATTAACCAATTACTCCATGACTGAACTACAAAACAACTCATCAGAAGACACAAAGATCGAATTTATCAATGAAGAGTTCGATTTTGACAGCAAGTTATCAGAAAGCCTTGAGAGTATAAATGAATCAGAGATTGTCAAAGGCACTGTTACCAAAATCACCAAAGATTTTGTAACCGTAGATTTTGGTTATAAATCGGAAGGACAGATACCAACTCCGGAATTCTTTAATACTGACGGCGAATTAACAGTTCAGGAAGGAGATACTACTGAAATTTACCTGGAGCGTAAAGAGGACGAAAATGGCCAGGTGGTAGTTTCCAAAGAAAAGGCTCAACGATTAAGAGTTTGGGAAGAAGTAGGAAAAATCTACGAAGAAGACGGAATTGTTTCCGGTGTTGTTACTGCAAGAATCAAAGGTGGTTTATCCGTTGATATCGGTATCAAAGCTTTTCTTCCCGGTTCACAGGTTGACCTTAGACCTGTGCGAAATTTAGACAAACTGCTGGGCGAACGATTTGATTTCAAAGTACTCAAATACAACCCAAAGCGCGGAAACATCGTACTTTCCCGAAGAGCTATTCTTGAACTGGATCGTGAAGAGCAGAGAGAGAAGACCCTTGAGTTACTGCAAGAAGGCGCGCTCATTGTCGGACACGTCAAGAATATCACTGACTACGGTATCTTTGTAGATCTTGGTGGGGTTGACGGACTGCTTCATATTACAGACATGACCTGGGGACGAATTGTACACCCGTCTGAAATGTACTCCATCGGTGACGAAATTGAAGTTGTCGTTCTCAAGTACGACGAAGATGAAGAAAAGGTTTCATTGGGTCTCAAGCAGAAATCTGCTAATCCTTGGGATAGCGTTGCCGAGAAATATCCAATTGGAACGGAAGTTTCAGGAAAGGTTGTCAGTCTGACCAACTATGGTGCCTTTATCGAGATTGAAGAAGGTGTTGAAGGTCTGATTCATGTTAGCGAAATGTCCTGGACAAAGAAGATCAGACAACCATCCACCGTTGTTGCCATGGGTGATTCCGTAACAGCTATAATTAAAGAACTGGATACAGAACAAAAGAGAATATCTCTCTCCATGAAAGAAGCGACACCGAATCCATGGCGAGAAATTGCGGAGCGGAATCCGGCCGGTACTATCGTCAAAGGCAAAATCCGAAATATTACGGATTTCGGTCTCTTTGTTGGATTGGATGAAGGTATTGACGGTCTGGTACATGTGTCTGACATGTCTTGGAGTCAGAGACAGAGAAATCCTAACGATGTTTACAAGAAAGGTGACGAAATCGAAGTTAAGATTCTTAACATCGATGTTGATAACCAGAGACTATCCCTGGGCATTAAGCAGTTGACTGAAGATCCGTGGCAGACTCTTGATGACGAACTGAAAGAAGGTGATGTTGTTAATGGTAAAATCGTTCATCTGGCGGATTTTGGAGTGTTCCTGGAAATCAAACCTGGTATTGAGGGTCTGATTCACATCAGCGAAATTGATAAGGAAGTCAATAAAAAGAGCTTAACACAGTTTTACCCTATCGGAAGTGAAATTCAGGCTAAGATAATCAATCTGAAAGCCAGTGAGCGAAGATTAGGTCTGAGTGTAATCGGACTATCCGAGTCCAATTACAAAATGCTTCAAGAACGAGGTGACATTGTGGTTCCTGCGGAAGATGAAACACAGGAAGAGCCCAAAGCCGAAGCGGCAGATGAAGCTCCACAACCAGAGGAACAGGCTGAAGCAGCAGTGGAAGAATCGAAAGAAGAACCTGCAGTAGAAGAAGCTCCTGAAGCCTCCGAAGAAGCTGATAAATCTGAAGAAGAAGCAAAAGAATAGTCTGATTCAGGGTGGCTGACCAAGTTCAGTCACCCATTCTCAATAACTCCCCGGTTCCTGCTTTCCACCCTGTCAATCCTTTCCAAATATAATCGTGAATTAGGATATACCTGAAAAACTCGATTCTTTTTTATTTTCCTTAGAGACTGTTTCTGCTCCCAATCGGATTTGGAAAGGCTGTGGCTGCAACCTTCTTATGCCAAGGCTCCCTCACGCGTACCATTAACATTGGAGCTATTACTCGAACTGCTTTGGGGAGAAATGAAAAAGTGGCGGGGAGTTTACCCAGGTGCATTCCATCAATGATAACGGTGTTTTCTTGCCCCTCGGCTTTAACGGTTAGTTCTTCAAAACTTCTGGAAATTAAATACTTTGTCTTTAACTCCACAAGATTGCCGCCGGAATGTGTTACCTGGTCTTCGAACTTCTGATTAGGCGCTCCGTTGACCTGGATATAGTCAAAATTGGTGAGATTGCAACGAATCTTTTTTTGTCCGGGAATGGCCGGGCCGTTGACCAGCTTTCGACCGAGAATAACTGCCGAAAAAGCATAATGGCCATCAAAAACCTTGTTTCCTTCAGTGTAAAGTTTGATCTGTTTGCTTTTTTTTCCAAAGGGCAAAAATCCTGAGTTTTTTGCTATCGACGCGGCAGTTTTAATCAAGAATGGGATTCTGATAGGAGACATACCAATTACGGCATCATTCAATACAAAATGGCTCCTGGGAATACCTCTTTTGTCCAGATAATGACACCTGACCAAGTCAAGCAGAAGAGATTGTTTCGTGGTGATGAGATCGAGTTGTTTGGAAAGCTTGGAAGATATTCCGAGTGCCTTGGTGATTGCCGAGTTTTTGTTGTCAGGGATAAAGGCAATTTCAGTTTGTTTTTTGGCTGTGGTCAGTTCATAAAATACTGAATTAATGAAACAGCTGAAGAATGTATCATCACCAATCAATAAAACGACATCGAACTGGTTAATATCAAGAGGAATCTTAAAAAAGCGGGTAGTTGGAAGCCAAAGTTCATGCTGGGGAAAATACTCGTTGATCTTCTTTTTACTCTTTGTCCAAAACCACTCTGTTTTCCTGCTTAAGTTCGAATTGACGATAACCAGGTATTTCATTTCGTTTTTTTCCAATAAGAAATGTGAATATCGCGTGTTACCTTTATTTCGATTTTTAAGCGGAAAGAACAAAAAGTCAATTTGCGATGAAGAATTAATTTTCCATCAAGTTACCGACTGCTTCAAACACCAAATCTACCGAAATATCAGCTAAACACTGCCGAATCAATGGATTCTGGCAAGCACCTTTGCCGTTTCTGCTGCAGGGTCTGCAAGCCAGAGGCACCTCCAAGAGCATGCTTTTTGGTAAAAAGGGAGTATAACCAAACTCTTTGGTGGTCGGACCAAAAATCGCGATTGAAGGTGTTTTCATGGCTTCTGAAAAATGAACAATTGCTGAATCATTGCTGATTGAAAACAGGCATTCCTTAAGCATTGCTGCCGTTTCAAGAAAGGAAAGCCTTCCGGCAACATTTAAAACTTGAAAGTCACAATTGGACTCTATCCAGGATACCTCATGGTCATCTTTTCCCCCAAGCAATACAACTGCTACATTAAGTCCCTGCAGTTTTTTGATTAACTCAAGATAGTTCTCTTTGGGCCAGCATTTTCCGGCAAAGGATGCTCCCGGCCCCAACCCGACTAACAGCTTTCCTTCGCTGTTAAAATCATGCAGAATGGCTTTTACACGGTTTTGATCATCTTCACTTGGAAAGAGTTCGGTTGAACTGTTGCAAGGTATAGTGCCGTTGATGACAGGAACTAACTGACAGTAAGCTTCTCTTTGGGTTACGGCGTTTTTCAGGAAATTGATTTTAAAGGACAGAAGCAAATTTCTTTTCCAGCTTCTTTTATCAATGGACCTGATGTTTGAACGCATTCGGTAAAACAAGCCAAACGATTTGAAAAGAAGGATTCGGCTTCGTATGGAATTATGGGCATCGATGATTAAGTCATACTTGTTTGCTTGAAGCAATGAAACGATTCTCTTGTATTCTGATGCTCCTTTATTTCTTTCAAAAGCTATGACCGAAGAAATGTGAGGGTTGTTGCAACAAACAGATTCAAAAGTGCTGGAAGTTAAAAAATCAATTTGTGAATCTCTAAACTGGCTTTTAATATTGTGGAAAATAGAGCTCAGAAGAATTATATCTCCCAGTGAGGAAAAACGAATAACTAGAATACGTTTTACTTTCATACGATGGCATACTTCATTAAAAAGTTAAAAAATTCCTTACCTAAACGGTTTTTGATATCCAGGACCGACAGAATTGGTGATTTTGTGCTTTCCCTTCCTGTCTTTGAAGCCTTGAAGAGAGAACACAATTGCCATATTACGGTTTTATGCAACAATATTGTGATACCGCTCCTCAAGAACAATCCCTTTATCGATGCCGTCATACCGGCCCATAAGGACATGGATCAGGAATCTTTATTGGATAAGATTAAAGCGGGTTCCTTCGATGCACTCCTGGTTCTGGTCAATGATTCCTTCATTCTCGAATTATTACCGGACTTGAAACACATTCCAATCCGCATCGGTCCTTTAAGCAAACCTTCAGTTGTGTTCCACTATTCTCATCCCGTAATTCAAAAGCGATCAAAATCAGTAAAAAACGAAGCGGAATATAATCTTGAACTGCTCAAGGTTTTACAAATACCTGTAAATTACAGCATTAGACCACGTCTATACCTTTCGGAAAAGGAAACACAAGCATTTCTATCAAAATACAAGTCACATTTCGCCGGAATCGGAAAAGAAATCAAGTGGGTTGCGCTTCATCCAGGAATGAATGATTCGGCACTGAACATGGAATCAGATTTTTATTCGGATTTATTAAGCGGGCTGTTAAATCAGGATTTATTTGTCTGGCTCACTGGTGGCGGCAAAACGGAGTATCAGGATAACGAGAACTTAATAAAAGGTTCATCAATCTCGGACGAGCCTAGAGTTGTCAATTCATCCGGATTGTTTGACCTTAGGGAACTGGCGATTTTGTTTTCCCTTTGCAGTGCTTATATCGGACCCAGCACCGGCCCGACGCATATTGCCAATGCCGTGGGTACACCCCTGGTTTCATTCTATCCGCCAATCAAGGTACAATCTGCCACTAGATGGCAACCTTACCTGTCCAAAGGTAAAATCTACTCCCCGGACGTTGCGTGTAACCAGAAGTTTCGTTGTAAGGATGAAAAATGTCGGTTTTATTATTGTATGGATACAATTAAGGCAAACAATGTTTTGGAGAAGGTTGTGTCTATTATTAAATCCTAAGAAGCGAATACGGAGTTAGATAGTGCCCCGGAAATTATGGTTGTACAACTATGATTTTGAATTTGAGCTTGCGAATCTGCCTCCTGTTAAGCTCCATCAATCAAAAAAAGCTCCCTGGTGGTATTTAAATCGCAGTTCGGTTTTATTGACACCGCTTACAGACAAAGATGACGCCATTTTAGTCTACCAGTATCCTTCGAAAACTCTTATTGAGAAATACCATGACTATTTTCAATACCTGCCTGATTTCATAAAGATCCAACCAGCGGACAACGAAAGCAATAGCATATTAAGAGACTATCAGGCAACAATCCATCAACCAGATAAACTCGATGAATTCAGGCTTTGCCCCTGGGGGTGGAGCCCATCGGCAATTGCCTTAGCAAAGCATCAATGCGCAAACACTTTTCCCGCAAATTTCAAGGATACTGTCATTCGTGCCAATTCCAAAGAAACATCTGATTTCATCCGGGCCAGCCTTATTCCAAAATCTTTTCTCATTCCATCGTTACAAATAAAAAATCAAAGCATAACTTCCAATAGCTTGATAAGTGAAATAAACAGGTTTATTTCCGAGTTTTCAAAGGTTAAAATTAAACATTACTTTGGAGCATCGGGAAAACTCACTGATTCGATCATTGAAAAAAAAGTAAATCCTAAAAGGTTATCACGATGGCTTTCCTGGATACGGCAATCCGGTGGAATTCTTCTGGAGCAGGTACTTGACATAGATTCTGAATACAGTATTCAGGCGGAATTGGACAAACAAGGAAGAACCGAAATTTTGACCATGACACGTATGTTTTCCAACAGCAATGGAAGCTACCTGGGCAACCTGCTTGACCTAACTGAGAAAGATGCTTTGGTTGACCTTAAAGAATCGCTCAAGCCTCTTTTTTCATTTCTTGCAAAGATCGGATATTACGGGCCGGTAGGCTTGGATCTGCTGAAAACGAGAGATGGTGAGTTAAAACTTATTGAAATCAATGCTCGCCTCACAATGGGCAGAATTGCTTATGAATGGAACCGCATGCTTAACTCCCGCCGATTCGGTTTCTTTGGCAATTTTTTCCTGAAAAGCGCCCAATTCCCGAATCTTCCTTCTTTTCTCGATTATTGTCTTTTGTTGGAAAAAAAATTCGATTGTACTTTTTCGATTATTAACGCTGTCCCTTCAACACAAGGACCCATTAGTCTAATCACAATTTTAGTTGGAGCCAACACAAAAGATTTATTAACAAATTTATTATCTCAGCTTTATCCTCCATTATTTCAAAGAGTTAAATTATAGATCGTTATTTTTGTTTGGTAACTTCTAAAGTTTATAGTTTCAGCTAGTTACACTAAAAGGTTAAAAAAAAAAAAATATCCAATTGCACTTAGCTTTAAAATAATTTATTTCTCCAAGACTGCTCTCAAAATTGTAAATACCGTTACCTAATGTACGGTATTTGGCTTTTTTAAGGGTAAGAGCTTTTGTAAAAGCGCCCCCTGCTTGAAAGCTCGCGATTCAGGGTTTTATTAGTCAAGCCGCAAGCAATTTATTGCCCGGACCGGAAAGGAAAACGTCATTACTGAGTGGGATATACAATGTCAAGCCGAAAAAAAGGATTAACGTTCGAAGCGTCATTTTTTGAAAAATCAGATGAAACCCCGACTGTTTGGGATACCATCGAATGGGAAAGCAGGGAAAGCTCCATTACTTCAGCGGATGGAAGTGTCATTTTCGAAATGGACGATATTGAGGTTCCAAAACCATGGAGTCAATTGGCAACGAATATTGCCGCTTCAAAGTATTTCCGTAAAGCCGGTGTACCGACTGACAGAGGTCACGAGCATAGCGTCAAGCAATTGATCTTCCGAGTCGCTGATACCATTGCTGATTATGGAAAAAACCACGGCTACTTCTCCTCAGATGACGATGCATGTAATTTCAAAAACGATCTCCAGTGGCTCTTACTCCATCAGTACTCTGCATTTAACAGCCCTGTTTGGTTCAACATCGGTCTTCACCACAAATACAAAATTAAGGGAAACGGTGAGAACTATGCTTGGGATGGAAAGGAAAGCTATGTAAAAATCAAAAACCAATACCAACGACCACAAGCCAGCGCATGCTTTATTCAGAGCGTGGAAGATGATTTGAACAGTATTTTCGAGTTGGCAAAAAACGAGGCAAATTTATTTAAATATGGTAGTGGCACAGGTTCAAACATGAGTAACCTGAGAGGAAATAACGAAAGGCTTAGTGGCGGCGGTAAGAGTTCCGGATTATTAAGTTTCCTGAAAGTTCTCGATAGTGCCGCGGGAGCTATAAAGAGTGGCGGGACAACTCGAAGGGCTGCCGTAATGCGATGCCTTGATGCGGACCACCCTGAAATTGTGGATTTCATTGATTGGAAAGTAAGAGAAGAAAAAAAGGCGTTATCGCTGGTCGCACAAGGCTATGATTCCGACTTTAACGGAGAGGCATATGCGACAATCAGCGGTCAAAACAGCAATAATTCCGTCAGGCTTTCCGATGAATTTATGAAAGCTGTCGAAGACGATAAAGACTGGGAAACCATTAACAGAACGAATGGAAAAGTTGATAAAACCTACAAGGCCCGGTGGTTATTCCAGAAGATAAGCAAGGCTGCGTGGTCTTGTGCCGATCCGGGAATACAGTATGACAGCGTCATCAACGACTGGCATACTTGTGCCAACACGGCACCGATACGTTCTTCAAATCCTTGTTCAGAGTATATGTTTTTGGATGATTCCGCCTGTAATCTATCCAGTTTAAACCTCATAAAGTTTTTTAAAGATAACCAATTTGATGTAGAAAGCTTTAAAAAAGCATGTCGCGTTATGCTCGTAGCCCAGGATATCTTGGTTGATTTTGCCAGCTATCCCACCAAAAAAATTGCTGTCAACAGTCATGAATACAGACCGTTAGGGCTTGGATATGCCAACCTCGGTACCTTGATCATGATGTTTGGTCATCCCTACGACAGCGCTGACGGGCGAGCAATTGCAGGTTTGGTTACTTCTATCATGACCGGACATGCATATGAGGTAAGCGCGGAAATGGCTTCGTTGGTAGGCGAATTCAAAGGCTACAAAAAAAATGAAGATGTGATGCTGCGAGTAATGAAAATGCATGCGGATTCCGTTGAAAGAGATACCTATGACATTAAGAACAATCCCGTTTCAACAACATTGTTAAATGAAGCCCGAGATTGCTGGAAAGGAGTGCTTGAGAACGGCAAGAAACACGGATTTCGAAACTCGCAAGTAACGGTTCTGGCACCAACGGGTACCATTGGACTTTTAATGGATTGTGCCACCACCGGGGTGGAGCCTGCCTTTTCCCTGGTTATGTGGAAAAAACTTGCCGGCGGCGGCGTGATTCCCATGGTTAACCAAAGCGTTCCTCATGTTCTATCCCAACTGAGTTATACCAATTCTCAAATCGATTCGATAACGGAACATATTAAATCTACATCTACTATCGAGGGTGCCCGGGAAATCAAAAAAGAACACCTCGCCATATTTGACTGTGCTATGCCCGGTGGAAACGGAAAAAGATCAATTGATCCAATGGGCCATGTTAAAATGATGGCAGCAATCCAACCGTTCATTAGCGGTGCAATCAGCAAAACTGTGAACATACCTCACGAATGTACAGCCGAGGACATCTACAACATTTATATGGAATCCTGGCGTCTTGGATTAAAAGCAATCGCGATCTACAGGGATGGATCAAAAGGTTCTCAACCGCTTACAACAGCTCCGGACAAAGAAGACTCGGAAAACCTGGAGACCATCAACTTTCTCAAAAAAGAAATTGAAAAATTGGAATCCAAGTATGCGGAAAAGGTGGATAAGAAAATCCTCGACTGGGGGCAATCCAAGCGCTTACCTGACGAGCGAAGCGGAAAAAGCCTCTCTTCGTTCACAGGACCTTACTCAACAATTATTGACCTTTGCCAAAGGAGGAACTCCAGTAAAAAAAGCCGCTTCCCTGGCTCAGGTTGTCGAAGAAAGCAGTCGTTTTGTCTTAACGGGCTCAAATATTAAA
>JANQLH010000142.1 GCA_028280735.1 SAR324 cluster bacterium
GGATGAACGTCACATAACAGTTCAAGACACCGTGGATTTGGGGAACCTGCTCATCGGCAATAAAGAAGTGGAATTTAATGTTGAAGGTTATCCGTCTGAAGATTTGTTAAAGCTGGTTGAAAAAACCAAGCCGAATCAGTGTACTCTGGTGCCGGACAGTCCGGATCAACTGACTTCGGATCATGGTTGGGATTTAAAGGAATATGGAAACTTTGTTAAGGAAGTCTGTGCCAGACTTTCAGCATCAGGAATCAGAACTTCAATTTTTTTGGACCCCGATCCTAAGGATGTAAAGCTTGCCAAAGAAACCGGTACCGACAGAATTGAACTCTATACGGAGGCGTATGCCGAATCTTACGGATCTCCCGGAAATGATGTCATTCTCGATCAATACAGGCAGGCAGTTCTGGAAGCCAACAAACTGGGGATAGGAGTAAATGCAGGTCATGATCTTGATTTAAACAACCTTGGGAAATTTCTAACCATTCCGGATATTCTGGAAGTCTCAATCGGGCATGCCTTGACAGTGGAATGTCTAGAAATCGGGATCGAATCTGTTGTAAAAAAATATCTGCAAATCTGTATGAATGCCGCTTAGGAAACATTCGGCAAGGCAGCTGTATTTTCCGGGATATGACATGCCCCATAAGTATCCCGGGTATATCCCTCTCTGGTAACGCACATCAACTTAATCAAAACGATTGTACCATCCCGCCTCAATCATCGGTAACAAACGAAAAAGATCATTTTGACACCTGGCTATTTCTATGTTTGACAAACTTTAAACCAGTTTGTAAGGTCCACTCGTTTGTAGCATCCAAAATACCTATGATCGGTCGTCTACGATATGTGTTGTGATAGGTCTCCATTCAAACTTTCTTTAGACAATCAAGTTCAGTAAACAGCCTGCTTTGGAGATACCAGGGCGCTCTTGTGTTATTTTTGCGGTTATTTTAAACAGGCTAATTCTCCGCATCAAACATGGCGTTGTTTTCGCTGGAAACTGTTATAAAAGGATCATAGCGAGGTGTGACAACTTTGTTTTTGTAATTGCCGTAGTTGTTGTTCAATTCGATTTATGCAAAGAGAGCAGGTACTATGAAGGTCGATTTCGAGGAAAAGAATCAAAAACAACTGATAGAAAACTACCGGCGGCGTATCAGAATAAATCAGGACTTTAATACTGCTTCGGGTTGTATTCATCGGGTTGCGGATAAAAAAGGGGAACTTGAGGCTGCCTATAACCTGGTTCATGAATCGTTTGTGAAAAGAGGATATAGCAACGCTCAAGCTTCCGGCATTCGGGTGTCCATTTGGAATGCTGTACCTGGCTGCACAACAGTCATCAGCACTAACAACAGCAAGGTGCTGGGCACGGCTACTCTTTATCCGGACAGTGATTTGGGATTGCCGATGGATAGGGTTTTTGTAGATGAACTGCAGCCTTACCGGCAAGGAGGCGAAAGAATTATTGAAATCGGCAGTCTTGCTTCCATTATCCCAAATCAGATGCTTGTTTTTCAGTTATATAAGTTTTTACTTTTGTACAGCGAAGAGTATATGGAGGCTGATGCTATTGTTATTAGCGTGCATCCAAAAAGGACCATGTTTTATAAAGCCGTCTTTGATTTTAAACAGTTTGGACCTGTTAAAAACTATCCAGCTGTCAACAACAAACCTGCTGTACCTCTAATGATCCGACTCAGGGATTTGCACACCAGCGTTTATGATGAAGATGCCTCAAGCTCGATGAGTAGACCTTTTTATAAAAACATCTATCACGCCGAATGCCGTTATCTGCAGTTCCCGGAGAAAAGCAACACCTACGGTTCCTGGAATGCCGATCTTTTTTATTATTTCTTGTATGAGAGAACCAAGCTTTTTCAAAAGCTCGATGAAAACATGTTATTGAATTTGCAGAATTACTACGAGAACAGAGAGACATTTACCAAGGACCTCTCAGCATCCTTTTCCAACCAACAGATAGACAATCCGGCTCCTACTCCGGGAAACCCTTTAAAATAAGCGTAATGGCAGAAATCTGGATCTGGAATTCCATGGCAAGGCGAAGACGTTCAGCCAGCGATACTTTTGAAGAAAATGGCATACAGATAATTAAAAGCTACCTGTCTAATCATAAACATGAGGTGAGGGTTGTTGACTGGGCAACGGATGAAGGATTTCAGTCTCTTTCGCCGGGGATGTTAAGAAAACTGAACCGGTTTATCATTGAAAAAATGATGGATCAGACTGTTTCAAGATTCACGAAAGGTCTTCTTGCAGCTACATGTACAATTATCCAGGGGATACTCAGCGGAATACAATGGCTCGGAATGGCGATAAAACTCAGACGGCTGGCTGTTGAAACAAGCAAAAAACAGCTTCGTTTTTTCGGTATTAAAGTATGGTATGGTGAAGCTTTTTATTGGTCCAAATACCTGACCGGGCAAATTAAACGAGTGAACCCCGAATGCATTGTAATAGGAGGTGGATATCATGCCAGTTTATACGAAGAAGATATCCTAAACTACAGTAATTTTGATCTGGCGGTCATCAGCAGGGGAAAGGAGGTTTTGCTCTCGATTCTGAATCTGGCACAAGAAATGATGCAGCATGGAGTTAAGCCTAGTAAAAATGAGCTCCTACGGCGAATTCAAACGGAAGCGTTGAGCTCTAATTTGCCGGGAGTGTTGTATCGTAATGGTCATATTATTGAAAAGGCAAAAGGTAATCTGAATCTTGAAATTGAGAGTTCACAAGCGGCAATACCTCAATATGACAAAAACAACGGCAAAACCAAGGTCCATATTTTGTTGGATTCGTTGGGCTGTCCCTGGGGAAAGTGCAATTTTTGTGTTCACAATCAATTCACACCCAGTTATCAGGCATTCGAAATTGAGGCAATTTTGAATGAAATTAAGCTTATCATGAAACAAGGTATAGCCTTGTTCCGGTTTACCGGATCAGATACAACCTACACTCATGGGAAAGCGTTGGCAGAAGGGATAATTAGCAGGGGTTACAAGATTGAGTACTCCATGGGTGCCAGGGCAGTGAGGAATTGCAGCGCCGAGAACAGCTACAAATCGGTTGTTGAAGCTTACACGATGATGATCAAAGCAGGTTTGCGAGCTGTATTTATCGGGGGAGAATGTGGTAATGACGCCGTTAATCATGACATAATGAACAAAGGGGTGAGAAGCGAGGATTTGATTTCAACGATAAAGGCAATAAGGGAAGCTTCAAGTCTTGCTCAAACGTCGATTGCCATCTCATTGGCGTTAATTTATCCGACACCCCTTTTGGATGGAGTTACGAACGATGAGGTCCTTGCTGATAATTTGTCATTACTGAAAGCAACATTGCCGGATTCGGCAGTGATTTCTCCTCCCGGTCCTTTTAAAAAATCCAAGTGGTACGAAGAGAAAGAGAGGTTTGGTTTTGAACTGTCGGATTCCATCATTCAAACCTTTATGGAATATGAATATGTCCTGTACAAACCACTTACCATGTGGCCCGAGATAGGGATTTTTTTGAACGGAAAAGGTTTCAAGGAAGTTTTAGCGGAATCCAATCGATTTCAAACAATAGTTGAAAAAGAATTGGGAATCCCCTGCAATCTGTGTGATGAACACTTTATGATGATGCGGGCTGCCGGGATTCAAACGAAAGAAGAAGTCAAACGTTTTAAAAAGGAATCATTATTGTCAATTGTATCTGCTGATGGAGCTTATCTGCAGCAAATCTGTCGCAAGGTAAATGAGCACAGTAACTCTCTTGCCATGCAAAACCTTTCAATTATGAACTAGATAACGTTCAAACCAATCGCTTTATGGGCTCGCTAAACGTTCGCTTCCCAAACCTGATCAAGTATTTTGTCCTTCGCTATCTTTTGAGGGTCAAAACCCCGAAAGACTTGATAGGATTTTTGAACAGAAGATATCAATCGCATGAGCTGCTGGTCCAGGAAGGCAACTACAGGACGTTTACTCAAATTAACGAGAATGTGAATCGCCTGTGCAACACAGCGATGCTCCTTGGTTTATCCAAGGGGGATTGTGTGGCGATATTGATAAAAAACTGTTTTGAGTTTATCGAAATACGCCTGGCTTGCTACAAGGCAGGCTTGATATTTTGTGCGCTAACAGATGATTTTTCCAATGAGGAGATTACCAAGCAACTAACAAGTTTAAAATGCAGCTTGTTTATTCATGATCCAAGGGTATCTTCAGAAGATATCAAAAAGCTGAAACAGTCTATTCCCGGGATGTTTACCATGCTGCTGACAGCCGGGTCCGAGCATGAAAGCCCATACCACTCTTTTCTTAAACAGGTGCATGCGAAAACATCCGGCAGTAAAATCGACAATCATGATATTTCTGCCATTGGTTTCACCTCAGGCACTACCGGGCACAGGAAGGCCGTTGTCTGGTCGCATCAGGCCTGGATTTCAAGTTTCTACAATTTTCTCTTGATCTCTCCCAAAGGCGCTTCAAAAAAACCGGTGTTCCTCCATGCCATGCCTTTTTCCACGGTTGGCAGTCTAAGCATCTTACCGGGATTGGCAACAGGTGGTTTAAACGTTCTCCTCGGGGAATTTGACGTCAAAAAGGCGGCAGAGGCTATTGAGCGTTACAAGGTAACAAACCTTGTGATCACTCCCTCGTTCATGGTTGAGCTTTGGGATTTTTACCAGAACAGCGGAAATCATTATGACTTCAGTTCTCTTCGGCTTGTGAGTCTGGGGTCGGCACCCATGGCTCGATCAAAACTAAAAGTTCTGATTGAAACCTTTGGAGCGATCTTCCAGCAAGGTTACGGGATGGCTGAAGTTTTGGCACCACTTTGCGGGTACAGGTATGAACCTGCAAAGCTGGAAATAAATGATTACAGTACCGTGGGCAAACCATTCAAATCAAAAAGCATTAAGCTGCAGCCTCTGGATGGTTCGGGATTAAATAAAATTATCGTTCGCAGTAAGACTTGCTATAAAGGATATTGGAACCATGGAAAAATAGATGATTCCTCCATCGAAAATGGATGGTTTTCAACGACAGATCTTGGTTCCTTCGATGCCAAAGGTCACTTTTTTATTCATGACAGGATATCCAATATTCTTCGCAAAAGGGGAAAGGTAATCATTGCCCGGGACCTGGAGGAAATAATTCACACGTGTCCGGGAATCAAAGACGTGGCAGCTCATGTTTCAAATGACAAATTGAAACTCTGGGTGTCACCGTTAAAAGCGAGTCATTTAACGGAACAAGAGGTCCGCATGTTCTGCGAACTAAATTGTCCGCAAGATTGGATTCCCGATTTAATTAACATTGTTCCGGAACTTCCTTACAACAGCAGCGGCAAAGTTTTGAAATATAAGCTACTTAATGCTTGATATCGCCATTCAGTTCCGCACTATTGGTGATTACCCGTTCAGACCCTAAATAATCCTTTACCTTGGATTGTTGAGGTTAGGAATGGTAATGTTGCAAGATGCCGTTTACGCTGGAAGAAGATATTGTTCATCTGCTGTCAATTATCAATTGGATGGGGTAGGAGCTGTCTTGACGCATATTTTGGGATTATTTATCATCCAACTGACCAAACCAAAACAAGAGAAACCATGGTTGTGATTGCTCCGATAGGTTTCGAAGGTGGTAAAGTGATCGAATAATATGCGTGGTTGTAACAGCATCCTACACAAGAACGTCACTTTCAAACCACAGTTTTTTTATTCTTCCGGCATCGGTTACCAACGGAGTTCAAATGGGCGAAGAATACTTCTCACAGGTTTTAGCCGAGTCTGACCTATCGGATAATACGAAACATACTGATATGTTTCAAAGAGTCGGGGTGAGAATCGCCTGAGAAAAGAGAGTTGAAATACTAAAGAAACTGCTTCAGAAAGCCCGGGAGGTATATGAGAAGGCAAGTCAGCATTACGATAAAGGTGAAACATATTGGATGGATATTCTGAAATACATCTTTTTTCTGTCAGTTTTTCTTCTGGTTGATACCCCATCGGGTTTTGCTACTGATAAAAGCGGCCCGGAAGATGAATGTGTTATATTGCTTCACGGTCTTGCGAGATCTGCAAGCTCTATGGAAACCATGGAAAGGGAGCTGAACAGCGTCGGTTACAAAGTCAACAATGTGGATTACCCTTCCAGAAAACTTCGGATTGAGGAGTTGGCGTTAACATACATTCCACAGGCATTGGAAACCTGCAGAAAACAGGGTGTTAAAAAAGTTCACTTTGTAACTCATTCCATGGGCGGTATATTGATCCGTTACTTTCTGTCTGAGATATCCATCTATGATTTGGGAAGGGTCGTTATGCTGAGTCCGCCTAATCAAGGAAGCGAAGTGGTCGACAAACTGAAAAACCTACCTGGTTTTTTTGCTTTAAATGGTCCTGCAGGAATGCAACTGGGAACCGATGAGAACAGCCTACCCCTGAAATTAGGCAGGGTCGATTTTGAATTGGGAATCATTACCGGAAATAGCAGTATCAACCTAATTCTATCGCAATTAATACCGGGAGAGGACGACGGCAAGGTTTCGGTGGAACGAGCAAAAGTAGAAGGTATGAAAGAGTTTTTGGTCGTGGAACACTCACACCCGCTAATCATGCGCTTTGATGATGTCATAAGGCAGGTTGTTCATTTCCTTAACTCCGGATCATTTGAAAAAACTGACTGAACATAATCGTTATCTTTTCCGTCATAACATGCAAGCGTAACAAGATAGTGGCCTTTGCTGCAATCTTGCGTAACAATAGGAAACATACCCGTTATTAACATTTTAATCGAAGAGGCTAATGAACAATCAAAACGAAAGCTCGGTTATATTGGTGAAAGCTACGGCACAAGGCTTCAGCATTGCAATTCATGGAGTGAAACAATCCGGTGGTACATGGAAATGTGCTGTTGAAAAAAACGAAGTTACTATAACCGATATTCCGGCTTATGAAGACGCAACTTCGTTAGGTGAGCAAAGAGAATACCGAAAATCGGAGTTTGAACTAAGCTTTGAAGAGGCATATAAGGAATTTGACGATTCTGAATGGTTTTTATGTCACCCTGGACCCTTGCATGGAGATGTGGCTGATTTTATTATGGAGAAACTGGAAAAGCGCTTTGCAGAGTATGATGAGCAATACCCTGCCGATTCACCCATGGAAAAATTTATCAGGAAAAATAAACTGAACGAGTGGAGATCCAAAGCAGAAAAATCTAAATCCGGCTAATTCCTGGCAGGATCTTCTTCATGAATAATATTCCCTGCCTCATCGATTTCCGGAAGAGGCAAGTTACGGGATCTGTAATGCTTCACCACACTTGGGTATGCCCACTCTAACGGAAATCGTTTCATGGTATCACCGCTTTGGCTGTAGAGTCCTTTCTCTTCACGTTGTCTCTGGGCCTCAAACAGGATCAAAGCTGTCGCCACGGAGACATTGAGTGACTGCGACATTCCCATCATCGGAATAACAATGCATTTGTCAGCCCGGGCAGCTGCATATTCCGACATACCATTCAGTTCCGATCCTACCACAACGGCAGTTGGAATCGTGTAATCAATCTCCCTGAACTGAGCGGCATCTTCCGAGAAATGGGCTGCTAAAATCTGGAATCCTTTCTTCCGCAATGAGTGGTATGCGGCATCAATGCTTTTATGAGAGGTTATTTTAATCCACCTTTTACAACCACCGGCAGATTTGGCGTTCATAAAGCTTCTTCTCCTGGTATTTTGCACAACATGCAATTCGGGAATTCCCACGGCATCACAAGTCCTGGCAATCGCGGCCATGTTCTGGGGTTTATGGACGTTCTCCATAATCACGGTAAGATCTTTCTGACGGCGATTCATCACCTGCTTGATTTTTTCCAGACGTTGCCGGGTCATTATTCCTTATCAATAAATTGTGGTAATTACCGCTATTCTCTTTCTTCCGGATCTTTTTCGTCAAAGAATTAGACTCCCCAGCAGTCGACTTCCTCACAATTTTTTCATATTCATCAATCAAGCAGCTATTCTCCCTGTTGTCAGTTCAACATTGAAAGACCGAAAACGAAGAAACAAAGCTCAGAATGGGTTTTTAGACAGCGAGACATCCAAAAGGTTTAGATTGATCGCTTTTTATTTGAACCGGCATCAGGATGTGGCAGGTGTCTCACATCCCGATGTTGTATTTAATGCAGTCAACAAGAAACAATTACGACAAATCAGTGAGCATACTCATTCGATTCTAATTTGGCGCAATTGTGGAAAGTACAATAGGGTTTTTTACGATTTTATATTTTTTGAGATATGGATATTTATTATGAAGCAAGGCTATATCCTTTTCATACTTATCTGAAAGCTCAACGATAAAAGTACCATTAGAAAAGCCTGCAACTGCTTGGTCTATTAAAGGAACAATGGATCCGGCTCTCGGTTCTTTATCATTTTTTCTTTCAACAACTTTTGCCGTAATGTGTCCAAAATATTGAATTTGATTCTGAGCTAATTGAAATTCTGAATAAACAGGAACCTGAAAATGACCGACAATTGGAAAACTACGAGCAGACCCGAAAAAACCTTCGAATCGATATTTCCCGGGAGCTAATTCAAAACTAACCAGATATTCGTTATAATTTTTTTCAATACTATTTTCTGGAACTTCAACTTCAAAAGCTACTGTTTTTCCATCCGGTTTATCCATAGATCGAATTCTAAAAGATTTGACAAACGGCTGGAAATGGGGTTTGAACTCATTGGAGACTTTAATGCCTAGAATCCCAATTGTACTCTTATCAAACTCTTTTTTGTTACTTTTGTCTGTAAAGGGCATGGGAGTTAAGCTGACGCATCCATTAAACGTGAACGCAACAATTAATAAAAATAAAAGCCTTAAATTAAGAACATGGTTTTTTAATAATTTCATTAGGTAACTCCATTAATTCTTTCGTCCATAAAACTATATTAAAAGTGGTATACAAGCATTGCATTGATAGTTGAAATTGTGGCCTTTATATCTTCAGGGAGGGACCCACTTGTTTTGGATGCTTTTGCTTCGTTAAAATCCACACTATGCATGATATAGTTGATTTCTAACCCGATTTTATCAAAGATGTACTCATAACCGAGTCCTGCACCATAACCTGAGCCTAAGTACTCAACACTCTTCTGATCGGTAAAAACAAATTCGCTTCCTGATTTGTAGCCAATCAGGCTAAAATCCTCATACTCAAGAGTACAGGAACTGATTCCAAGTCGGAATGAAAGCAGCTGGGATTCGCTAATTGGAACGAAAAGTTTTACTCCCATAAGTAAGGTTGAAAGCTCAGCCGCACTTGTGTTATCACCGGATATAATGAAATCGTGGTCCGACTCGTGTGAAGTCGAACTATATAAGACATCTAGTGCCACATGAGGATTTAGTCCATAACCGGCTCCGATCGTATATCCGTTTCCCGCTGACAGTTTCCCTACAAGAATAACCTCTGTTGGTGACGTTGAATCATTGGCGTAGCTTTTTTTGCCATCCAAATCACCTGATGCCGATTGATTTGCAACACCCAAGCTAAGGTAAAATCCTTCTTTGGCATAAGCAGTAATAGCTGCTGAAAATAAAAAGATAGAAACAAATAAAAGCCTTACCAATACAAAACTAGTTTCCTTTTTCATCATTGATTGTCCCCTTTTTTTCATATATCGATTGGTTGATTGATTTGAGTTGAAAGAATATTCCAAAAACCAATTAGGATCTTCAACAGGTTTGTGTAAAAAATATCCAAAACAAAAACCTGAATCATATTTTTAAAAAACTTGACTAAAAAATACGCTTTTTGATTGGGATTGAACTCAAAGGTCTTCAGTACCAACAAATTTATCGACAGCATATTGAATAAAGCTGCTATTTTTTTGTTAAATACGTCTAAAGAAAAACATTCAATGGAATTTCATCCCATTGCCTTTGAAATGGTATTTAAAACTGACCATCTGCTGGAAAAAATCGACAAACGACAATATTTATGTTGTTACTGCCTCTATGTATTTTGGATCTGTAATATTGGCTAATTACTATGTTCGCTGACAATTAAGCAGAAAATAGTAAACTTCTAGGGCATATTTCACATGCCCTTTCTCACTTAACACGAATTATTCACGTTCTTTCTGCAAAGCAGATAGACCTTGAGGACAGCGGTATCGGTATGTCAGAAGAGGAATTGAAAGATGTCACCAAACCGGACTATCAAGTTTTGAGAGCAAAGGATTTGGCTTCGGTCTGGATATTGTGAACCGATTATGCACTAAATTCGGCTGGCAACTAACCATAAAGAGTGCAGAAGGCAAAGGTACAAAGATCAGCCTGATGTTTTGCTGAGGTGATTTGAGTCAAATGGTCAGTGTTAACAACATACTTCCAGGTATGTTGTTGAAATGCTTATCACAGCTTAAAAGCTTTGTGTTGTTTTCCATAGATGTAGCTGCAATCCAAATATCATTGGTTGGAATTGGCGTCCCCTGGCTTTTTAAAATCTGGATAATATTTCCATAGCGCTCCGCAACGCCATCATCGATTTCCGCAACGTAAATTCCAGGTATTTTAAGGAAGTTGTAAAGCTCCAAAAGATTCTTTTTCTTATGGTTCCCTAGATTGAATCCGGCATACAACTCCCCTAAAACAATTGCCGGAATAATGACTTCATCTGCTTTTTCAAGGAGATCGATTACTTCTTGATTACCTCGTTTCAAGGCAGTGTAAATATTTGTATCTATACAAAGTTTCATGACTTCCAAATATCCTCATCAATTTGCTCAAGATGCCTCGTATTGGATTCGAATTCTTTAATCTCATCTTCACTCCAGCTAGCAGCCAGACCGGACAAGTCTCTCTTCTTGTCTTCTGAACCTAGGGCATATGCAAGTAGTTCAATGATCGTCTTATTCAGACTTGAGCGGTTCTTCTGAGCTAACCTTCTAATTTGATTTTCCAGATTTTCCGGCAGCTTTCTTATGGTAATTTGACTCATAATAATACCTCCTTGACTCATAATTTTAATTCACCGTAACACAGGTCTGGCAATATGAAAAGCATGGGATAGGTAAAATCAATTGGAGGGATGTAGATATTGCGGTGATGTCAAAACAAACCAATACGATACAACACTGAATACCAAAACAGAGTTGTTTGAGGGATAGAATACCAGAGGTGATCTATCTGGAGCTTAGGTCCCCATTGCGTAACGTACCACATCGACGGCATCGATTACCAGGGAGATTCCCGCAATAACAAGATATACCATGACGTATTGTTTAAATGGGGTTTTGAACTCTCCCCTGCGGAATTTGAGAAGGAGCCAGATGTAGACCGGTGTCCAGAATATTAGGTGCGGCAATCCAAGTAACCTCACATAGCCAATTCTCCCATATAGCCAGGACATGAAAAGTCCGGCGACGAAGAAGCTTACAACAACGGCCATTGATTCCGGTCGAATCTTTAACTTGCCGCTTTGCCTGGTAAGGATGAACAGAATCGCAACAAGGTTTACAGAAACAACCACCATAATCCATACCCTTATCAACATCGGCTGGCTAGCAATAGTGGCACTTAAACTTGCGGGAATTATCTCATTCATACCTGGTATCCTCTGCAAAATGTTTGGTTAAACAATCCTGTCACCAAAATTGATTCCGCCATTTAGTTTCAGGAACGAATTTACCTAACACCTCTCATACACTTCTATTTTATATCCTATTTATATACGAAACCAGTCTTTTCTATTCTTTTTTCACGGCTGTCAAAACCCATACAAGTTTAGAAGTCATTTCCTCAAACATCAAAAAGGATCGTAATGGTTTTTCTCTGAAAGGCCGATTAGGCAAGTTATTTTTTGGCCGGTGAATTAAATCAGGATTTGGACAATCCGTCTGATTTCTATATGAAGGCTGTTAGAGAGCCAGAACGCTAATTTTTTAGATGACTCTCCTAAATTTTTGATGATCTTGTCTGCAATAGATAGGATCGCATGTGTCCTCCAAATGTCCTTTATTTCTGCAATCACTGAAAAAGCTTGGAAATTGCAAAAAAAGGTACACTTAATAAAGATTGATTATTACGAACCCGGGTAGCAATAGAAAAACCAAAATCGTTATAACTGTCGGAAAACAGGACGGAAGACTCTGAATGCAAAGCGGTGTTTTGACAAGTTGCATGGAGGGATTTTTAGCAATGCCACGGCCTTCTCAAGAAGGCCTGCACCGTACAGGGAGTTCCTATTCATCCATAAACGCTTCGAGTTGATCTTTGAATAGCTGACGGTGTTTCCTTAACTCCGTGTGAATGCGAATCCGGGCTTTGAGTATGGGAGGAACGATGGGTTTGGATATATAGTCGGCACACCCTGCCTGAAAAGCAGCTGTTTCATCCTCAATGCTGCCGATTGATGTCAGTAGAATTGTAGGTATTGAGCTGGTATTCTTGTCATTCTTAAACAGCCTGATGATTTCGAAACGATTTTTCTCGGAACGATCCACGTCCAATAGAATGAGATCCGGAGTTTTCCCCCCGATGCAGTATTCAAAAGCTTCTGTTTCCAACGTGAATTGCACTAGTTCGTAGTCGCCGGATAATTCCTGCTCTAAAAGGTCGTGCTTTTCCTTGTTATAATCAGGATTCACAACTACCAAAAGTTGTGTTTGCTCCGAGTTCACTATCTGAGTATCGGAAGTCGGCAATTCAATAGACTCCTCGGGGAAAACCTCCACGGGTGTTTCAGGTAGCTGTTCCCCGCTATTGCGGTTGTACTGACTCAGTTCCAGGATGTTTTTAATGCGTGCTATCAAGACATTGTGCTCTATTGGCTTAATTATATAATCGACAGCACCTGTTTCAAGTCCTCTTAATTCATCAGCTTCCGTCCCCAGGGCCGTAACAAAAATAACCGGAATAGAGGCTATGCGGGAATCTTTTTTTATCTCATGAAATAAATCATATCCGCTCATTTCAGGCATCATAATGTCAGATAATATCAAATCCGGTGGTTCGTGATCCCGTAATATCTGTAAAGCTTCTTGGCCTCCTGAGGCACTGAGCAGAGTATATTTCTTTTCCAGGATTTTTCTAAATAGAAACAATGTGGCCTGGTTGTCGTCAACCACTAATATTCTGTTTTTGTATTTTTCTATAGCCATGTGATGCTTTGCTCAATATTGAGTGAAAAATTCAGGATCGGTTGATGACACGCAAATCTGACCCCGTCAAAAAGGCCTGAAACTAGCTTGTAACGGCTTTTCCGGTCTCTGCCATCAAACTTGACAGTTTGAACTCCATTTTTGATGCCGTTTGGGCAAATACCCTTGACTTGGACATGTCCAGCTTGATCAGTCTTTTAATCGCATTAAGTGCCGAACGAAGCATGTCATTCTGCTCTTCCGCGTTATATAACCCAAATGTCATGATTGTAACCCGGCTGAGATTAAAATAGGGATCTGCTTCAAAACTCTGTTTCACATGCTGATTGGATAGTTGTTGCAGATTTTCATTGCTGGTTTTATATATTTGCCTTCCATAAGCCCTGACTTTATCTGTGTCACCTTCCCTAACCATGAGATCAAAAATAGTGAAAGCGCGGGTTGCCTGTACAGAAGCTTTCCTGAGATAGAGGTCTGGTGATCCTTCGGGAATCAGCTGTAAAAGGGTATCTACAAGGGAGGTCAAAATTGGAATACGGGCGAAAACATCGAGCATCGCCAGGATGTATACCACGAGTTGTCTTGCTTCGGCAGGTCCGCATTGGTGCCGGAAATCGTTCTGTTCGACTTTGGCTCCCGCAAGCTTAATATTGGTGAACTCCCAGGGTAGATTATAACTTGAGGATTTGAATCTACCCTTAACTTGATTGAACACTTTGGAAACCCTGGTCTTTTCATCGATCAATTTGTCGCACATCTTGATGGAGACTTCCAGTTGCTCTCTCAAATCCTGTTGACGAACGGTTTCACCAAGTTTGTTGTAAGTGGCTACCTGAAATCGTTTTAGCCGGCTTACATATTCAAAATAGATATCAAAAAACTTTTCGCAATTATAAAGGCTGATTCCATCCGTTTGCAAAGCAATCGCAGCATCCCTGGAAGCTTTTTTGAGTCCTTCCAAAGCCCCTTTGCGATTGGATGAGTTCAACACATTTCGATAGGAACACAAGGCAAATAGAATCATCAGGTCGGCATTGTCCGGATTATCTTTAATGAGTTCCTGCAATTGTGCCTTTGCCCTGCCCGGTGCTTTGTCTACGCCGTCTCGAAGATGGCTGATATCCTCCTCTGTCAGCACTTTTCCTTTGAGAAAGGGCAGCAGCTTGCGTTTTTTCTTCTGGTTTTTCCCAGCGACATTTATGACCCAGTATTCATTTTTATCGGGTATTGGCAATTCGGAGGCTAGTTTCGTGTCTTCTATTAATTTAACTTCAAGCGGACTGGTAGCCTTTTCAGGAGTGAGTTTCTTTGATTCCTTTTTCTTTACCTTTTCTTCTGTGTTTTCTGTATCGGACATGGATAAATCAATAGTGTTAATTATTTGTTGTTCTTGATAGTTCCTGATGCGTTGAATTTCCTCGTTCATTAGCATAGATCGGGTTTTTCAGTACCGACTCACGATATCATTAAGCCATAGAAATGTCGATCTGATTCAGAATGACAAGAGAACAAAGACAAGTAACCTACCACTGCTTTTATCAAATCGAGTGGTGTGGGAAATTAGCTTTGAATCTTGGGACCGGGTTTTCAGTGTCTGAGCGAAAACCAGTTTAAATCATACCTATAAAAGCTTTAAGGGCAGCTAGATGCCGCGAAGTTCAGTGCTTTCAGCATTCAGGGATCGGCTCTCAGCCAGTATTTGTTCGAATTTTCAATGCTTTATGCTAAATGCTGACGGTTAAAAGCACCTTAATCTTCAGACTGAACTCCGGTATCTGGTACAAGGATAGATAAGGGTTTAGAGATTTTCCGTTCAGACACTAATTAATTGACACGACAATAGGGACAAAATAGACTGAAAGTAGCATTGACAATCCCGATTAATTATCCCGAAAAATGCAGCGGGGTAAACTCTAGTCAACCCGTATCTTACTGACAATTTTAATGTTTTTTTCTTCAGACATACCTTCTTGCCAACCTTTATTTATACAAACATTACCGACAAACCGGCTTTGGATGTTGTATCGGGCCAGGTTTGACAATGTGCCGTGAACAGCAGGGTAAAAGACCTTGCCAGACAAAATAGGAAAACCATGTCACAAGCTTTAGATTTTGATGATGTCCTGAATCCCCGTAAGCAAAAACAAAACGGAGATCGAAAGGTCGTAATCGTAGGAGCCGGCAATGTTGGGGCCACAACGGCATATGCCCTGCTGTTGAGCGGATTAACCGATGACATTGTACTGGTTGATATCGATAAGCAGAGGGCTGAAGGACAGGTTTTGGATTTAAATCACGGTATGCCTTTTACCCATCCAACCAGGATTTCCGTCGGGGATTTAAAGGATTGCCGGAATGCAGCGGCCGTTGTCATTACTGCGGGGGCAAATCAAAGGCCCGGAGAAACCCGGCTTGATCTCGCGCAAAAAAATACCGCGGTTTTCAAGAAAATGATTCCGGAGATTTCGGCTTGTAATCCCAGGTTTGTATTGGTCGTGACCAATCCGGTTGATGTGTTGACTTACTTGACACTGCGGTTATCCAACCTGCCATCTGGCAGGGTGATTGGCTCCGGAACGGTTTTAGACACAGCCCGTTTTCGCTACTTGATCGGCACCCATTGCGATGTCAGTCCGGGCAACGTTCATGGCTATATTGTAGGTGAACATGGAGATTCCGAGGTAGCTTTGTGGAGCCAGGTGACAATCGCCGGATTATCCTTTGCTGAATACTGTCAACTCAATCAAAAGGATCAGACTGCTTTAAAAGATCATATTACCAGGCAGGTAAAAACCGCAGCTTACGAGATCATAAGTCGCAAAGGTGCAACCAATTTTGCCGTTGGCATGGCTGTAGTGAGAATTCTAACCAGTATTTTGCGGAACGAAAACAGAATTCTAACCATTTCAGCCATATTGGGAAAAGAATATGGCATTGAAGATGTTTGTTTAAGCGTCCCTGCGGTTCTGAACAGACAGGGTGTATCCAGGTTGATTCCCTTGCGGATGAATGAACAAGAAACACAACAATTCTTGGGTTCAGCAAGCGTATTACGGAAGTCGTTCCAGGATCTCCTCTGACCTCAACTACAAAAATGCCGATTGTATTGCATTATTGGCATTTTTTTGTGAACTGCCTACAATCTGTCGTTTTTCACTTTACCTGCAACGACCCGCTCCCGTTCCACTGCAAAAAATACCACAAATCCCCAATTATTTGCCTTGTGGGCAATTAAATCTCAGTGACAAAAGTCAACAATTGACGAATGTCAATTAGCTCTACGATCGTTCACGGTAAATACTGACGCTGTTTTTCAATGGTTTGATGTGACATTTGTCACACCCCTTTGATCAATATTGAGGATCTTAAGTCTTTAATTACAGTATCTTATCTCAGAGTATCCTTTGGCATGAGACTGGCTTTATAAATAGCTAATACTAAAGATTCGTTTACCCGGTTTTATGTGAAATTAAGAGCACCATGCGACGATTGAACACAATCTTTTTGGTAACAATTCTGGCTATAGCTTTCACTATGGCAAGCTGTGGCGGTGGTGGTTCGTCCGGTGGCTCTTCAGGAGAAGCCCCAAGTTCACCAAATAATGGTTCTAGTGCCCAGGTATCTATTGCCAGTGCATTTGATATTACCTCGGCAAATAAGGAAACCTATTTTGTGGTTGGGACTTGCAGTGAAAACGGTCAATTGATTGACGGTTCAATCGGGAATATAGAATTCACTGCAATTTGTTCGGGCAATGCCTGGATTACTGCAAACAAGGATGTTTCATCTTTACCCGACAACGAAGAACTCCTGATTAAGGCAGATCATTCGGATTCATCAGGCACCTTGACGGCAATGGATCAAACCACGGTTCTTAAAAATACTTCCACGCCAATAGTCACCATTTCACCTGTCAGTCCCATAACCAGCCTTAACGTAACAGATTATTTAATTGAAGGTACCTGTAGTGAGAATAATCAAATTGTAACTGTCAGCATAGATTCCTTAACCCTGACTCCAAATTGTACATCGGGTTACTGGTCAACTGGCTATATTGATGTTTCCGGTATTCCCGATAGTGTATCAGTGAGTATTACAGCCGATCATCAAAGCTCCCCGGGTGAGTTTGCGTTATCCGCTTCAACAAGTGTGGTCAAGGATTTAAGCATGTCAACCGTTTCCATTACTTCAGCCCCCGACATTAATATATCCAACCAGTTTTCTTATACAATCAGCGGTTCATGCAGCGAAACAGATGAAACCGTGGATATTGACATTGGGAGTATAGAACATGTCGAAACATGCCGGGCCGGAAGCTGGGTGTTAAACTCCATCGACGTATCGTTTTTGGAAGATGAGCATCATATTATGGTTAGCGCCAGACATGGAGACCTATCGGGGGATGAAGGTGCTTTTGCCGCTGGTTTTGTTTCAAAAGAAACCTTAACTCCAACTGTATCGGAACTTTCCCTGGCACAGGCTCTTGATGACAAAGCCGAACTCGTCTGGTCCCTGGAAGATCCGGGTGGGTATACGGTTAGCGATTATTTAATCAGCTATCGCATCAAAGGGACCAATGTCTGGTTATTGTATAACGATGGTTTGTCTACGAATGCAACAGCCTGGGTCACAGGTTTAATTCCGGCAACGTTTTATGAATTCCGTGTAGCCTTAATCTATGACGCGAGTAAGCTTTCCTCATGGTCGAACGTGATCCGGGTTGAAACCAAACCGAGTAATCCGTTATTCAGTGAATATACCGCAATGAATGTTGGCGGGGCGGATTCTTCCAGTGTGGTCGCTTTTGAGGATAATACCAGGGTAACTTTAAATGGCTCAGACCTTGTTACCTTGGATAAAGGTGAAACCCATGTCTTTACTTCAGCTCAGTATGATATCATAGATGCGGACAAGCCTATCTTCACTTCCGGAAGACTGGGTCCCAATGATGCCGGAAGAAGAGGTGCCAACATGGTTTGGATTCCGGCTAGTTGGGCAAGCAGATCGTTCAGTTTTAATGCAACAAGATATAACTCCCAACGCTTGGAGATTTTTCCTGTTGAAAGCGGCATCATTACCGTAAAATCGGGTAATACGGTGTTAGCTACAACAACATTGACAGCAGGTGTAGGCGATTTTTTGGAATGGAGTACCTATGGCAGTTACCAGGTTTCATCAACCGGAATGGTCTTGCTTTACCACTATTCCTCGGGTAGCGGTTCCTTTGTAGATCCCAAACCGTTACTTCCCAGCTCCAAAAAAATCATCGGTTTCCCATCCCGGTCGATGAGGTTGACGTCTTTTTTTGATGGAACCAACTATACCGCTGTTCATTCAAACGACATATCCATTTCTTCCGCCTTGAATAAAGCAGATTCAATTCGAATCAATCCGGAAGGATCAATCACTTCATTGTATCAAAGCGATAGTTTGCTTGTAACAGCCGATAAAAAAGTCAGTGGCGCCAGCTACGCGGATTCCAACGGTTATTCTGCCTCGGTTTTTCTACCGGTGAGTAAAATGAAAAAAACCTATGCTCTGAATGCCGATGCGGAATACCTGGCGTTTGCCAGCACAAAACCCGGCGTTATCAGGGTTCTTGATCCCAATAATGATGTGATAGCCATTGGGACATTAAACAAAGCAGGCAGTATGCCCGGTAGTCCTTATAAAACCAGGTTTGGAAACCTTCCTGCCGGTACAAGAATATTCTCTACCGTTCCAATGGCAGGGTGGTATCAGCCAAGCGGCTACTTAGCTTCAATGAGGCACGATGAAACAGTGCTTTATGGCACCAATCTGGATGATCCTACATCCGGCTTCTCCCCTCCGCTAAATCCTGTTACCTGCCTGACCTTGAAATTAGGAGATTCGACGCTGACCGACGGTATTTATGAAATTGATCCGGACGGCGATGAAGGCGAAGCCCCCTATTATGCCTATTGCGATATGACTACCCAGGGCGGCGGATGGACATTGGTGGTGAAATACGACCGGGATCTGGCAACACCAACGGATTTTTCCCTACCTTCCGGAACCGGAAGAACAAAAATCAATCCCGAAGATATGATAACCATAGAGGCAACAACCAATCTTGCCGCTTCGCTGGATATCCGCCCGTTTATCAAAAGTGGTGCAACGCATTTCATGCATGTCACAACCGCAAGCAATGACATCAACTATACCTATACCTACTTCAATGATATCAACCTTTATGTAAGAATGTTCCCGGATGCGATTTTTGATCCCGACATGGACTCCAACGCTGGTGAAGGAGTGCAGGGAAGTGCTGTATCCTGGTCCGAAAGCGAATTGAACCTCTGGTATGAACAGGATTTCTCAATTATGGTAAACAGTCAGACGAGCGGTTCCGCAAGAAACAGCCATAAATCGATCAACGGTGGGGAGGGTCGGTCCATGTTTACCAACGGGGACAGGGAAGGTGCGGTATATAGTTCCGGAGTAGCAACATCAGGCAGTGTAGAGGGACATTCCAATCCTAAAGTTCAATGGGGGTTCAGGGGTAAGGATGGTACTACCCAGGTTTATGGTGGCCGGACCCATGTTGGCACATACTGCAATGCTTCACTTGCCGCCTGCACACCTGCCGCGCGGATGAATTTCATGTTTGTGCGCTGATCTGACCATTTCTTTTGAATATTTTCACGTCTGACACCTATCAAACTCGTCATAAAGAACCTATAAACCGGGAGTGTAGCAGAATCAGTTCCGAATTTTCGGGTTCACTTCTTGCCAAGCGAATTTGAATGCCGATTTCACGGAGTTAGTCTGTAACTCTTCGATAATCGAAATCCGCCATTTGCCACTTGATCCTATCTTTTGTTTCCGATAACGATTATAAGAACTAAAAAACTAAATTTCCCCAGGAGAGTAGAATGAAAGCGATTGTTGTGGGTTCGGGAATTTCAGGTTTAACGGCGGCTTCTTATCTGGTTGACCGGAAATATGAAGTGACGGTATTTGAACAACACCCTGAAATAGGCGGGGTGACGGGGAGTATTTACCGGGATGGCTATACCTGGAACCAGGGTCAGCTTCTTGTTGAGGGATTTTCCAAAGGCGAACAGGCAGGTAATGTGCTTGCAGACGTTTCCCTTACTGACAAGATCGATCTGATCCATTCAGACAGGGTGTATTCCTTTCCGGACTATAAAATTGAAAAAAAAGAAACCTACGAAGGCCCCTTGTGGAGAATGCAACACTTGAAAAAGCTTTTTCCCGAGGATGCAAAAGGAATAAACCGCTACTACCGGGACTACGTGAGATTTATGGAACTGATGACCCTGGCCCGGCAGTCAGAACGTTCCCCCGGGATAGTTTCAGCGATACTTAAATTGAAACTGTATCTAAAGTTGTTGTCGTTTTTACCGGTTTTAAAGTGGGATGCACAAAAACTTTCCAATCGTTATTTTAAATCTCAAAAACTTCAAGCGGCTTTTCTGTCGATTCTGGCAGATTTTGTGGTCCGACCCAGCGAATTTCAAGGATTGGGTATGTTTGCCGTCAATCCCGAACCGGCTTTCGATTTAAGAACCCCACTGCAGGTATCAAGGAACGGCCTTCAACCCGGCTATACCTATGTAAAGGGTGGTGTCGGTGCGATCATCGAACATATGGCTAAAAAAGTGACAGGCAAACAGGGTAAAATTATTACTGATGCAGAGGTCCAAAAAATCTTGGTGGAAAATGGCAGGACTATTGGTGTGCAGCTTTCAAACGGAGATCTGTTTTTTGCAGACCAGGTATTTGTGAGCGGAGGTGCCAGGGAATTTATCGATCTATTGGCTGATGCCGATCTCCCCGATTCATTGCAAAACCACGCAGACGGTTTGCCCCTTATGGAGTCCGTATTTATGGTGCACCTTGGAGTAAAGTACGACCCGGGTATTTATCAAAAGGCAGCCACAACATACTACTACAATACTTACGATATTGAAGGCAGTGTTGATGAGGTTAAAAACGGACAATACCATGAGGGCAAACATGGGTTCGTTGTTTATATTCCTTCTATGCATTCACCGGAAATGGC
>JANQLH010000143.1 GCA_028280735.1 SAR324 cluster bacterium
GAAATGAGTTAACCTTGTCAGATTAAAATCCATTCGCTGATTTCAACCTCGGGAAATGGACATAATGAAACTCGTTTTTAAAATCGTATTATGACACAGCCTGGAAGCCCGGAATCAGGTGTTGGACTGGCTGGAAAAAGTTGCCAATGCCCGGGTCCATGAGTCCACCCAAGAAAAACCGGCAGAACGCTTCAAAAAAGTAAATCTGCGCGAGCTACCGACTCTGGTGTCCGATTCTGATGAATGCCACCTACTGAAGGTTTACAAGGATTTTTCGGTGAAATTCGACACCAACTCCTATACCACACCTCCTTGGACGATCGGTAAAAAACTGATCCTGAAAGCAGATCAATACACGGTTCGTATCTTCCACAAGGAAAAACAGATCTGCTCTTATACCCGGTGCTGGGAGAGAAAAAAGCGGATTGAAAATCCTACTCATCTGGAACAGGTCAAAAAGCTCAGGAGAAGACAGTGGGAAAGCAGTGAGATCGCACACTTTGCAGCCCTTGGAGAGGAGTTCAGGGAGTACCTGGAGCAATTGCCCAAGTCCAACCACCCATTAAAGAAACAGGTTATAGCTTTGCTGTCGCTCAAAGATCAGTACGGTGTTCAGTCTCTTTCCTGGGCTGTCTTGAAAGCTTTGAAGTACAAAGCCTATGGAGCGGATTATATCGAAAACATCCTTAACCAGGAGATGATTCCTGTTAGCAGCCATGCCCCGGTCAAATTGAAAAATGAGGCCTTGAACAGAATCCGCTTGAGCGAACCCATGTTAACCGATTATGACGCCCTTGCCCTTAAAAGGAGAAAAAAATCATGATGGAAACCCTGATCGAAAAATGCAAGCAGTTAAAGCTGAAAGCCTTCGTTGACCAACTGCCGGAAGCCTTAAGCTATGCGACAGATAAAAACTGGTCTGCCCAGAAGTTCCTTTTGCATCTGGCTGATCTGGAACTGGCCAGAAGGCAGCAGAACCGGATCGACTTGAGATTTAAACAGTCCCGGTTGAATGAGAAGATCACCATTGATCAATTTAACTTCGATTATCACAAGTCCCGAAAAAATCTGAAAAGTACCATCTTACAGCTGACACAAACCGAGTTTATTGAGCAGAAGAAAGATATCATTCTGATTGGGCACCCAGGTACAGGAAAGACCTTCCTTGCAAAATGTATCGGATATACCGCCACATTGGCAGGAATCAAGGTCCTTTTTACCAGCGCTATGGATATGATCAATCAGCTGATTGCTGCAGAGGCGGATCACTCCCTGGTCAAGAAACTCACCTATTATCAATCACCGGCCTTATTGCTGATAGATGAAATCGGTTACCTACCGCTGGGCTCCCATGGCTCCAATCTCTTTTTCCAGGTCATCAGTTCCAGGCACCAGAATAGCTCAACGCTGATTACAACCAACCTGGCTTTTTCAGACTGGGGAAAAATTTTTGACAGCACAACAGCGGCTACAGCGATAGCAGACCGACTTGTCTACAACTCTGAGATACTGGTATTGGAAGGAGAAAGCTATCGGAAAAGGGAAAAGAAAAACAACGGGTAGTCAATTTTTTTTAAAAAAAAGGCAGGGATTTTTACGGACCACTGCGGTTTGATGATTAAACCGGCACGCACCGGTATGTCTACGTAACGACCTGGTTCCATTAAAATCCCTGAAAATGGTTCCGTTTTAGACCCCTGGTTACAATCTAAGTGTATATCAACACACGCAAATAATGTTTGATCGCGGCTCATGCCTCACGCAATCAAACATTATTTTCTATTCCTTAATTTTTACTCAACAATTAATCTATTTTCTCTTTTGTCGCGTCGTTTAAGGATTCTTTCTTGATCCTTTTTCATAAATTCAATTGGATTCCAAGTATCGTATTTTCGAAGAGGTAGACAATACTTTTTACGAAGTTTGTCTGCCAAGATACCGGCTTTTATCCCCAAGATTGCATACTGTAATTGCCTTTCTTCAAATCCTTCCGCATAGTCGGGAGGACCAGCTTCATAAGTGAATGCGCCGTCAATTCTGTGTTTTGATTCTTCTATAAGATTAGGAAAACTCAGTATTTCATACATTAGTTCTGAGGGCAGAGATTGCCAGTCAACTTCTAAGTTATGAATATTAAAGTCAGGATATGGGACTTGAATTTCATGGTAACCTTCCTCATTAGTTTGACCATGAAAGGTTCCAACATCTCCTACAATTAACACACATCCGTCTACAAATCTGTCACATATGCAAGAAACTAGAATAGCCAAGTATTCAGCCTTCTTTTTCCGACCTATATGACTGATCCACAAGTCTTTAAAGGTGGTAAGGACAGCCCCTAATACCACTCCAGCTAATCCTATAATTGCTTTTTCCATCTACTATCCATTTTGGATATTGCAATCAACTAGACACATTTGGTTTTCATGGTGGTAGGCAGAATCTATTTAGTTCAATAGAAATATATTTTGCCGATTATGATATTTACGACATTAGTTTGTTTTGCTTTGACAATAAGTTGGAAATTAGTTTTGAAAGTTAAAATGAGTATTGTAATGGATTGCTTTTGATTTTCTTTATCGATCGGTTGTGAAAAAAACAAAAAGACCGATATGACAGGTCTTTTTGTTTTCAGCACCTTACAAAATGCGTCTTGATCTGTCAAAACATGCAAAACTATACCAGTAGGGCTATTATCGGTTTTTTACAAAGAAAAATTCATTTTCCTTTTGAGACTTTTGCAAACAAATATGTGAAGTTAATTTTTAACGATCCGTATGCGGTTTCTGCCCCGATTGATTTGGTTTTGGAGTTCGATTTCTTGCTTTAGCTGTTCTATCTGGTCTCGGTAGGGTTTGTCTACTTCCTTGTAATAATCG
>JANQLH010000181.1 GCA_028280735.1 SAR324 cluster bacterium
TTTTTTCCCTTTATAAAAGAAGCCGTCACAGGTAGCACATGCTGAAACACCCCTGCCTTTATACTTGGTCTCACTTTCAATGCCCAAATAGCGGGCCGATGCACCCGTTGCTATAATCAAGGCGTCTGTCGTAAACAGTTTATCAGCGGTATAGATTTTATACGGCTTTTCCGAGACATCAACCTTGGAAACTTCTCCAAACTCTATTTCAGTTTCAAATCGGGCGGCTTGCTGTTCCATTTGACTCATCAGCAAATTACCATCAATACCTTCGGGAAATCCGGGAAAGTTCTCTATATCTGATGTCGTTGTTAACTGCCCACCTTTCTGAAAACCTGTTAGAATCATCGGCTTTAAATTGGCTCTGGCTGCATAAATAGCTGCTGTATAACCGGCAGGTCCGGAGCCGAGAATTATAATTTTTTTATGTGCAGCGTCCATTCTCATTTTCCTTGATCTATCTCTTTATCGCCAAGGTTTGCATTTTTGTCTTTATCCGACACGCGGTTTGTACCAGGTGACATTCAAGTAGGAATGCCCGCCTTTGGCAGCAACCATTTCTGCAATACGAACCAAACGATAATAAAGAGGATGAGTTGTAATATTTCCATATCCGGTTGGACTAAATAGTTTTTAATCTCTTGTTCAATCAACAGCTACCGGGCAACATCGAACGGACGATAAATCCGCTTCCCAGAAACGAATCTTCAAAATCGATAATGCTGTGATCGTAATAATCCTTTTCGTTACTGTTAAATATGATCTCAATCCCGTTTGTTGTTATGGTTTCATCCTGTTCATTCAGCTCATCCAGAGCTAGTCCTAATCTTGGACCTCCTCAACCAACGCCTTGAATATAAAGGCGAATCATTTTCTTCTCATGCTGCTTTAAAACAGTCGACAATTCTTTGCTTGCTTTATCCGTTACTTGTATATTAGGCATTTTGATTTTAATATGAATAAGTTAAAGCATAAAGGTAACGCCAAAATTCGCGTTTTCCTTTGATAGTGCAGATGACATACCAAACCACTAATCGATCGGTTTCTGTAATGAAATATTCCATTTTTTCATATACTTCCACACAGCTGTTCGACTAACACCAAGCCTCCTTCCAACCTCTGCCTTGTTCCAATCACTTTCATGGAGCAGTTCAAGTAAGGTTTCCTGGGTAAGTGTGCGCCCGGGTTGGGAAGAGCTTCTTTGTGGCTCCATTTGCAATGAAGCGGGAGGTGTAAAATGGGTTTTTCTGATCTCGACCGGCAGGTCAAAGGTATCAATCTCTTCGGAATTGCACAAAACAAAGGCGTGTTCAACGGCATTCTCAAGCTCCCGAACATTACCTCGCCAGTCATAATCCATCAATATTTGAGTGGCTGCCTTGGTGAATCCCTTGATGGTTTTACCGGTTTTTTCGTTCTGTTGTTTAATGAAATGTGCCGCCAACAAGGGGATGTCTTCCTTTCTTTCCCGGAGGGAAGGCACCGAAATGGGGAAAACTTTGAGGCGATAATACAAGTCTTCCCTGAAGGTTCCTTTCCGAATCAAATCATAAAGATTCTTGTTGGTTGCCGTGATAATACGAATATCCACCTTGCGGGGTTTTGATTCACCAACTCGTTCCACCTCTTTTTCCTGCAAGACACGCAGCAACTTCACCTGGATAAAGGGACTGATTTCACCAATTTCATCTAAAAAAATGGTTCCGCCATCTGCTTCTTCAAACCGGCCTTTCCTGTCTTTGATCGCGCCTGTATACGCCCCCTTGACATGACCGAATAATTCGCTTTCCAGAAGTGTTTCGGAAAGAGCACTACAGTTCACAGTAACCAGTGGTTTGGTAACCCTGTTACTGTTATAATGGATGGCGCCGGCAACCAGCTCTTTCCCGGTGCCGCTTTCTCCTTGAATAAGTATGGTTGCTTCACTGGCAGCAGCTGCTTTAACCGAGTGAAAGACTTGCTGCATGATATGGCTTTTCCCGATGATTCTGTCCATATGGTGAACTTCACCCAGCTTTCGCCCGATCTCTTCGACCTGCTTCTTGGTTTTATCCAATTCTGTGAGATCAGTGACTGTTTCAACAACACCCACCGCCTTTCCCTCGGCGTTTTTCATTAGGCGTGCATTTTTAAGTACCGGCACACTATAACCGTCCTTATGCTTAAGATGACATTCCACCCCGTCAACTGAACCCCGCTGAAAGATTCCGCAGTCCCCAAAACTATGGGGATATTGTTTTCCTACTCACAGATTGAAACTAAGCAGATCACAGCCTTTTCCCAAGACTTCTTCCGCTTTATAACCGGAGATCTTTTCCATGGAATGGTTCCAAAGACTGATCTTTCCCTGTTCATTTAGTGCAAACACACCTCCCGCCATTGAATCCAGGATCAGGTTGATAAAGTTTTCATCGAGATCAATGTTGCTAAATGTTGCCATATCACCTTTTTATGAGGTTGGACTTCAAAAAGGAACGACTGGAGATAACTAACGTTACCTTGTTTGAATGTAACGTTACCAAAAAAGGGATGTCAAGTTTCGCGTCTGAACACTTACATGCCATAATAAGATGATGCTTCAAATTAACCAATGAGACCTCAGTGGTAAAGAAGTGCCCGAAGTGTGAGGACAATAATGTCAAAAAATTGGTTTCTGCCGGATGTATTAAATCAGGAGGAAGTTCGGAAATATCAACGCCTGCCACCGCTCTAGCCTGTTCGCCAGGCGCTTGAGCCATCGGATAATTTCCCCGGGTTGGGAAAAAGAGAGCAGATAATAACAAATCGTGGCGACAGCCAATCATTGAGGAAGGCACGGCCCTTTACATGTTGAAAGGCAAAGAAGTTTTCCGGTAATCGAAGTGTTTTTCTCCGGGTTGTCATACCCCGGAGAAAGATTTTTAGTGATTTTCCTCACGCATTTCTCGATGCTCGATCTCTTGAAAATAGGATTCAATTTTATCCCAAATTTCCTCCAGGTTGCATCGCATAAGGACCAGGTCCTGTTTCTGCCCGTCAATATCCTTCACGTAGTTTTTAATCACTACATCCTGCTTGAATCCCAGGCGCTCAAAGATCTTTTTGGCATCTTGTTGAGGGGCCATGATCTCTACAATCATTTCCTCAATTTTCTCTTTAAGGGCCATTTCGTAAAGTTCCTCAGCCATCAGCATCCCCAGGCCTTTACGTTTGAATTCCGGAGACACGATTAAACGAAAATCGGCAAGATGTCGCTCCCATCCGTGGGGCCGCATTTCCAGACCCCCGTCTGCAACGATTTCTCCATCTATTTCTGCTACGATTCTTCTGTAATTCCTGATTCCATCATTGTTAATTCTATTTTGAACGGCTTTTTCATCCAAAACATCAACCCTAAGATATAGCCGGTCTTCGGGAGGAAGCTTTCTAAAAAAAGCTAAGGATTTCTCAAGGTCTCCAGCAGTCAACGGACGAATCACAACACTGGTTCCATCTTTCAACTTCAATTTTTTCCCCATAAAACTACCTCCTCTCTAAAGGAATTGAATTATCAAAAAAGGATATTTCTAAAACCTTCCCCCATGCGACCAAACAATTTTGAAAGCCGGCATGGTCATACCTAATGAAGGAAGTCGGGTTTAAGTTGATCAAACGTTTATCGATTTTCTGTTCAGACAAGGCACGAACATAGACATGTGAATGACGCATTTTAAAACAGGACCTAGATACCTTTAATATCCCGGACCAGCCCTAAAGTCCCGGGATTGCTTTGCCTGTATTCTATTACACCACCCTTTGAAAGTCAACGGTTTGCTTAAAACGGGGATTTGTGCCGAATTCTGTTTGATCAGATCAAGGTCTGTTATACATTGAGTTTGGTTTTTACCCGGAGCGGTAAACACCGGGATTGGAACAAACCAATAAAGGCAACAGGCATAAGGTTTTACGGTCAAACCACAGGTCTGCCGCCATAGTTAATCTCGGGGTCTTTACCTGCCTTCATCGTTGAATTCTGATGATACTAAGGGATAAGCAGGAAAGGGCTTTCAGTGACTTTTGGCACAAATCTTTCAGCACGTTAAAAATCAAAAGCTTGGAGAAGGTGTTCGGGGTGAGGTCGAGAATTTCCCGTTTTTGCCAATAAACTAAAGCAAAACCGGAATCATTTTGTTATGTTGAAATCATAACCTGCCTGACATTGAACACCCAAGTAGAACGGAAACCTACCATGAAAACGGAAGAACTGGAAATCAAGCTGAAAAAATGCCGTATCAAACCTGAATCCGGCGGTGCATTAAGGGAGCATTTGTCTGATGTCACCGAAAGTATCATCACCAGCTGTGCTGATCCGGACTGTTTCACGCATGTGGATTATGAGCCCATTCCTTCAGTGGAATCGGTCATTGAAATAATAAACCGGCTGCGGGAAATCATATTCCCCGGGTACTTTAACAGCGCCAGGCTGAATCCCGATAATCTGAAATACAATATGGGGCAGTCCGTATCTGAAGTATACAATTTACTTGGAGAACAGATTGCGAATGCGATCCGGCATGATTGCTATCGATACCAGAAAGAATGCTCCGAATGTCGAGAGCAGGGCCGGCAAACGGCGATAGCGTTGTTGGAGTCAATTCCTTATATCAGAAAAATTCTGGCTAAAGACGTCAAGGCAACTTTTGTTGGGGATCCCTCAGCCCTCAGCCACGATGAAATCATATTCAGTTTTCCGGGAATCAAGGCGATTATGATTTATCGTATTGCCCACCTGTTGCACGAGATGAAAATCCCGATACTTCCCAGGAACATGACGGAATATGCTCATGCGACCACAGGTATTGATATTCACCCGGGTGCCACAATCGGAGAAAGCTTTGTAATCGATCACGGGACAGGCGTCGTGATTGGTGAAACCACCGCCATCGGAAAGAATGTAAGAATATACCAGGGAGTGACTCTTGGGGCACACTCACTGCCCATGGATGCGGGCAAGCGAATGAAAGGCATGAAACGTCATCCTACCATCGAAGACAATGTTATCATCTATTCAGGAGCGACAATTCTGGGCGGAAACACGGTAATTGGAGAAGGTAGTGTTGTTGGAGGAAACGTTTGGTTGACGGAATCAATACCCGCAAACACAAAAGTTATTATGGAAACACCCCGACTTGTTTACAACTAGAAGGGATACCTTGAACAAGCAATCCGAGGGTTAAACGGATTGATTTTTGTGCACGTGAAATTCAGGAGGATATCATGGCAATCGTTAACAGTTATATTGGTGATTCAATAGGGGGAACACCCCTGATCAGGCTGAACAATATTGTGAACACAGAGAAAGTTGAGGTTTTAGCAAAAACCGAGTCGAGAAACCCTTTGGGTAGCGTAAAGTGCAGAATCGGGATGTCAATGATTCGGGATGCGGAAAAAAAAGGTTTAATCGGACCGGGAGCCACCATAGTTGAACCGACAAGCGGGAACACAGGCTTGGCGTTGGCCATGATTTGCGCATCAAAGGGTTATAAGCTGATTTTGACCATGCCGGAAACTATGAGTCTGGAAAGACGCAGTTTGTTAAAGCATTTGGGAGCTGAATTGGTGCTGACACCAGGCACGGGAGGAATGAAAGCGGCTATGGCCAAAGCAGAAGAAATTCTGAACGAGCATGAGAATTCCTACATGCCGAATCAATTTGCAAATGATTCCAACCCGGAAATACACCGGGAAACCACTGCGAAAGAAATCTGGACGGACACGGATGGCAAAATTGATATCTTTGTCGCCGGCGTGGGAACTGGCGGCACGATTACAGGTGTGGGCGAAGTAATAAAATCAAAAAAACCAAATGTTAAAGTCGTTGCGGTCGAACCGGCCGACTCTCCGGTATTATCCGGAGGAAGCCCGGGACCTCATAAAATTCAAGGTATTGGCGCTGGTTTTGTCCCCAAGGTTTTGAATACAGAAATAATTGATGAAGTAATAATCGTGACTAATGACTATGCAATGGAGACAGCCCAGAAGCTTTCGAAACAGGAAGGAATACTCTGTGGTATTTCATCGGGTGCTGCAGCCTGGGCTGCACTACAGGTAGCCCAGCGACCCGAAAGCGCGGGCAAGCAAATTGTGGTTGTCCTGCCCGATACGGGTGAACGATATCTGTCAACAGATCTTTTTGAAAAATGACGGTCATCAGCAAACATTGTTCTGCGGTGTGATACGTTTTTGTGTATGGGATATAAAATCCAGGTTTAAACCAAGGAGATCCAAAACCGGTTTGTTGACCTGGATTAAAGTCAAATAAAGGAATGTTCAGTAACATCATAAACAATATTGACAACAAATTGGTGATTTAATACATTTCAATTATAAAAGGTTATCTTTAGGCACATTCCTTCCTTAAAACACATCAAGGCGGACAGGACAAATGAAAGAACAAAAAATGGTGTATCTTGATCATAACGCAACTACACCGCTTCATCCCGAAGTAAAAAAAACCATGTGTGAGGTAATGGAAGAATTTGGAAATCCTTCCAGCCTTCATACTTTTGGCCGATCAGCCAGGACAATGGTTGAGGAAGCTCGTAACCGAATTGCCGAGTTTATTGGAGCCAGTTATGACGAGATTATTTTTGTCGGCAGCGGTTCGGAAGCAAACAATACCGTGTTACAGACATTGACATGTACGCCATATAGCACCTGTAATATTGGAGCTCCGGGTAAAGGGGCCGCCGTCATTACCACGGCTATTGAACATCCCTGTATCTTGGAGGCCGCTAAATGTCTTAGAGATAGAGGTAGCCAGGTTGCGTTTGTTGGTGTGGGATCAGATGGAAAAGTAAACGAAGATGATGTTCGGGCTGCCATTGGTGAAAATACCGGCCTGGTCTCCATAATGATGGCCAATAACGAAACAGGAACCATTCAGGACATCAAAAGACTGGCTGAGATAGCCCATGAAAATGGCGCGCTGTTTCATACTGATGGTGTGCAGGCAGTTGGAAAAATCCCGGTCAATGTTAAAGACCTGGATGTGGATTTCCTGTCTCTTTCAGCTCATAAGATATATGGACCCAAAGGAATCGGCGTTCTTTACATCAAAAAAGGTGTTACCTATTGTCCTTTAATTCGAGGCGGTCACCAGGAAAAGGGTCGTCGAGCCGGAACGGAAAACACGCTGGGAATAATTGGATTGGGCAAAGCCATTGAAATGAGGTCTTTGGAGATGGAATCCGAAGAAATAAAGATGCGAAAGTTTAGGGACAGGCTTAAACAGGGAATTACCGATAATATTCCGGATGTAAAATTTATCGGGCATCAGGAAGACTGTGTGCAAACGACTCTAAACGTTTCTTTTGAAGGGGCAGAAGGGGAAGCTATATTGCTATACCTGGATCTGGAAGGTATAGCCGTATCAACCGGCTCTGCGTGTGCTTCGGGGTCACTTGATCCGTCCCACGTGCTCCTTGCCATGGGGCTTCCGGCTGAGCTGGCACACGGTTCCATTCGCATCAGTATGGGACGTCAAACGACAGCAGATGAAATTGAATACATGATTGAAAAATTGACCTCCACGATTCATAGAGTTCGTCAGATGTCAACTGTATACCAAGGGAGAAATTAATGAGCGCAGGTGGATGGATTTATTCCGATAAGGTCAAAGATCATTTTATGAATCCGAGAAATGTTTTGGCCAATGAAAATGATTTTGATTACGATGCCAAGGGAATGACCGGTAATATTAAATGCGGTGATCAGATGATCGTTTATATCGCTGTGAATAAGGAAAAACTGGAAATTATCGACTGTAAATGGCAAACCTACGGATGTGCCAGCGCCATTGCGAGTACATCGGTGCTTTCAGAAATGGTAAAGGGCATGACACTGGATCAGGCATTTAATCTGACTCCAAAGGATATAGCCGGCCAGTTGGACGGATTGCCGGATAATAAAGTGCATTGTTCGGTGTTGGGGGACAAAGCTCTTCGTCAGGCGATCAACAATTACTATTTTAAAAACGGAATGGATGACAGGGTCGTTGAAGAAGAGGCGAAGATCATTTGTGAATGTCTGGGCATCACTGATCATGAAATAGAAGAAGCTGTACTGGAGGGAGCGCGTACCTTTTATGACCTGCAGGAAATGACCAAAATCAGCACGAGTTGCGGTGAATGCCGACAGGATGCAACGGTCGTTATGCAGGATTACCTGACAAAACATTTTGACGAGTGAATGTCAGCTTTCAACCCGCAATCCTGGGGCTACCAATAATTGGCCGCAGGATGGGTTCCCGCCGGACGTGTGCGTTTTTTCATCTCGATGACATTCCACATTGATAAAGTCCTGTTTTTTTATTATCTTGTAGGCGCAACATCGTTGAAGATAATCAGGCAACTCCCCCATAAAGATCTATTCATGGATACGGATTTAGGTGGGATATATCCGTATATTGTTTCGTTTTAACTGGACAACCTCAGCGCAATTACTATTCATGGCAAATGGCAATTTATTATTTTTAGACGTTTCCAATTCAACTGTCAGTCAAATGGCTGAAGCTTTTGCTAAACAGGCAGCCCCGGAAGGGGTTGAAGTTTTCAGTGCAGGTACCGATCCACAAACAAGCATAGACACGATGGCCGTCGAAGTGATGAGGGACTATGATATTGATATTACAGGCCGCCATCCAAAGACTATCGATGACCTCAAAGTCAACCGCTTTGACATGGGAATTACTCTTTGTGGCCTGAACCAGGATAGCTGCCCTATTCTGAACGGTGCACCGATCGTGTTAAATTGGGAAATTGATGATCCGGCAGTGAACAGAGGATCCAATGAAAAGTATAAGGAACGTCTAAAACAAATAGCAGAAAGATTGCAAATGCTTTCTCACGATCTTTTTGCCTATGGATATTTTAAAGCCATACTCAATCAACAGGCTAACCTGAACAACATCCTGAACAGTGTTTCAGATGCGACTATTGCGCATGATATGAATCGCAAGATCTTTTTCTTCAGTGACGGTGCAGCCAAAATGACCGGTATTTCCCCGGCGAATGCTATTGGGAAGGATTGCCACGAGGTATTTACCCCGCGGCTTTGCGGTAAGGAGTGTTCCTTCTGTGACGGGGGTGAGGTTAATTTCAATGAAAAACAATATGGTACCATCTATTACGATGTTGACGGTCTTCGCAAAGAACTGGAAGTAACCGTTGTACCCGTTAAAAACGTTGAAGGTAAGATGCATGGCGTGGTCGCATCGCTCACCGACGCCACCGAGTTAAAAACATTGGAACGTGAACTGACCAAGAAGAAAAGTTTCCGGGGCATCATCGGCTGCGATCACAAAATGTTGCAGATTTTCCAACAGATTCGCGATGTGTCATTATATGATTATCCGGTGCACGTTCATGGCGAGACCGGTGTCGGCAAGGAACTGGTGGCAATGGCAATCCACAATGAAAGCAAGCTGCGGACAGGGCCTTTTGTTCCAATAAACTGCGGAGCTCTGCCGGAAGGTCTGGTGGAAAGCGAGCTGTTTGGACATGTTAAAGGGTCATTTTCGGGGGCCATACGGGATAAAAAGGGTCGTTTTGAACTCGCCAAGGGAGGGACAATTTTCCTCGATGAGGTGGCGGATCTTCCCAAACCGGTACAGGTCAAGCTTCTCAGGTTCCTTCAAGAAGGCACTTTGGAGAAGGTGGGGAGTGAAAAAACAATCTCCGTCGATGTTCGGGTCATCAGTGCAACAAACAAAGACCTGAAACAGGAGGTAAAAAAAGGTAATTTCAGGGAAGACCTTTATTACCGGCTCAATGTGATTCCTTTTGATTTACCGCCGCTAAGGCAAAGAAAGAACGATATTTTGCTCTTGTGCGAGCATTTTCTTCAAGAGGAAACAAGGGGGCATGATTCCTCACCGCGCAACATTTCCAGTGAAGCAATGTCCATTCTGATGGACTACGACTGGCCGGGCAATGTTAGAGAACTTGAAAACACCATCCGTTTTGCTGTAGTAAAGTGCAGA
>JANQLH010000196.1 GCA_028280735.1 SAR324 cluster bacterium
GGTATAAGACTCTGCCATTATTGAATGTAGAATATTGGATGGCACCGGACTCTGAAATCAAGGAGGGCCGTGAAGTCTGGAGTGCAATTAAAAAGGCCACGGTTTTTGATGAGTCTTCCCTTCAAATCTATATTCATGTCCCCTTTTGTTTTCGGAATTGCCTTTATTGCGCATTTTCAGGGTCAAACTCAAAAGTCTTTGAATTGGTAGATCCTTATTTTGAGATGCTTAAATATCAGCTTAAAGAGCAGTTTATAGAGCATCCAATGTATGGAAGTAAAATTCGTTCAGTCCATATTGGTGGAGGTAGTCCAAACGTGCTGGATACTCGCATTGATGAATTGTTACGAGTGTTGAAAGATATTCCTGGTTTTTCGGAAGATACCGAAATCTCCATCGAAATGGAACTTTCAACGACAAGTCCTGAGTTCATGCAAGCTTTAATAGATCATAAGACTACAAAAATAAGCTTTGGTATTCAGACAGTTGATCCGGAATTGAGAAAGGCACAGAGGTTACCAAAGAGTGTGGAAAGGATGATGGAAGTAATTGAGCCTGCGATTGGCAAAATTCCTATTATAAACGCAGATTTTTTGAATGCTTTACCAGGCCAGAGTTTTCAGTCTGTGAGCAATGACATGAACTTCATATTCAATTCACCTTTAATTAATGCGGCAAGTGTTTACTTGTTGGAAAAAACGGGATCTCCGGAGTTGGTTGCCAGTGAATCGTCGGGAAAAATTAAAGAAACTGTCAGTGAATATGAACATGCCTATTGTCGCTTGCAAAGTTTTGCAGTTTTTCATCAAAAAAACTGGGTGAAAAAAGGAATGGCTACTTTCATAGATCCAACCCGAGTTCCAAAAGATGTTTTGAACAAATTGCCGGGAAACGAGTCAATCGGTGCCCAGTTCTACGAGGATTTTCTATATTCCATGGGTCCATCAGCCAAAGGTTATGCACCTGGAGTTAGAACTGAAAACACTGCTGATATTTCTGAATGGTGTCAAAGCATTAAAGATGGAAATCACGGCTACTTTTCTCAACGTTGTAGTTTCCAGCATCAATATGACATTGGGTTCTGGTTAATGCCTTTGTGTTTCAAAGGTCTTTCCAAATCTCGCTTAAATAAGATGATTGAAAAGCAATATGTCACTGAAGAGCAACTCGCAAAACTTGAGCAATTTGTTAGAGAAGGCTTGATTTACGAAGATAACGACCGCTATCAAGTTTCTCTGATTGGAGAAGTGTTTATGGGTAGAATTTCTCATGACCTGAAAAACTCGAACAGAAAAGAAATGATTGAAAACTACATTGATGAGGGATTCAAACTCGGTGAAGAGCTTCAGAAGGAAGATTTTAATCTGTCAAAAGCTCATGAAATGAATAATCGTCAACTTTTTTCCCGATCCTAGCAGGGTAGCAATTTTTAAAATGTTCATTGAACTATTTGGCAATTTCTCCCAAGCCGGCATTTTCTGTGTAAGCTTCTCAATTAGTGGCAGTGAATCAACATATAATTTTGAAGACGGAATGTGATATATATCTTGGTTTTGCCAAGTACTTTTAATTAATTGATTATCATCGAATGATTAATCATGAAAAAAACTGCTGCAAAACTACTTGGTACAAGGTTCGACTCCATGCCCATCAACACTGTTGATTATTGGATGACCCCCAGCACCAAAGATATAACACGAAATCAAGTCCTTACTGCAATCAACAAGGCTGAATATTCAGATAAATCGACAGTCCATATTTATATTCATGTCCCATTTTGTGCCAATGAATGTCGATTCTGCTTCATGCCAAGGAACACTCTCGCCAATTCAAAACATTTCCTAAAGGACTACTCCCATCTTGTTATTAAGCAACTGGACCTCCTCCTTAAAAACTCTCCAGTTGAAAACAAGCAGATAACATCCATTGCAATCGGAGGTGGAAGTCCAGATTTATTAGGTGAAAGCATAGGGCCCATTTTGGATTATCTCACGAATCTTCCAGGTTTCGATACCAACACGGAATTGACTTCAGAACTAGCTTTAAACACCACAAAAAAGGCTTTTATTGATGCCCTGACCTCTTATGGAACGACAAAAATCAGTTTTGGTGTACAAACCTTTATACCAAAAATTAGAAGGTCCTTGCGCTTGTTCAGTAAAATTCTTGAACACATAAGTCGAGTTGTTGAATTTGTCGATGGCAGAATACCTGTAGTTGCCGGTGACCTTCTGACTGGCCTTCCAGGACAGACTATCGGAATGGCCCTTAACGACCTTGAAACATTGAAAACGATTGATGGTGTCAACGCAATCAGTAGCTATTTGTTAATTCCAGCCGCATCACCTGAACTTGTAGCTGACATGTATTCCGGTGTGATTCCTGATTGCACGAGTGAACTTCATAAAGCCTATACTCGTGTCAATAGCCTGATGAGCCTTACCAGTGACGGGTGGATTCGTCGTGGTGCCAGTAGTTTTTACAATCCAAAGAAAATTGATCCAAAGGTATTAGAGAAAATTCAAGGAAACGAGGCTATTGCCGGAGGTCGTTATGAATCTTTTGTTCTTGGAATTGGTCCTAATGCCGTATCTCATTTTCCCGGAGTCCGATTTGAAAACACGGGTGACTTTTCAAAATGGGCAGATAGTGTCTTAAACAACGTTGTACCGCTAGATTTAAACAGAACCGCGCTGAAACATTTAAAAGACTTCGCATTTTGGGCTTTCCCACTTCGCCATCAGGGATTGTCAGTAGAGGAGTACGAAGAGCTAAAAACATCCGGATCAATCTCATCTGATCAAATCAAAAACTTTGAGGATTTTATAGCAGAAAATCTAATTGAATTAACGAATGGTGCATATAAACCTACGCCACTGGGTGAAGTAATGTCAGGTCATTTGGTTAGTGGGTTAAAAAAGAGAGATGAACGAGAGGAAGTTATCTCTTATATCAATGATGGCTTGGAAAAAGGTAAGCGATTGTGCGAGCAAAAAAGCACAGGTTAATGAACTTCGAGTTAAACATTACATCAGGATCAACCAATGAAAAAAGTAGAAATAGATACCGATGCATTTCTCTTCCCAATGCCTATGGCAATTTTGGGAACATCCCATTCAGGGAAAGATAACTTTATGGCTGTGGCTTGGATCACTCATGCTAATGAATCAGAGCCAATGATAGCTTTTGCATTATCAACGGGTCATTTAACCACTGAAGCCATGACAAATAATAGTGTGTTTAGCTTGAATATTCCCAGTAGCAAATTGGTCGAAAAAACTGATTGTGTTGGACTGGTAAGTGGCAGAAATGCGGATAAAGCAAGTTTGTTTGAAGTGACCAGAGGAAAGTTAGACGTTCCGTTAATAACAGAGTGTGCCGTAAATGCGGAATGCAAAGTACACAAAACTGTCGAACTAGGTTCAGATATCCTTTTCGTCGCCAAAATTGAAAGAATTTTAGTGAACCAGGACATAAGACAAGATAAAGGAATTGATTTCGACAAGCTACAGAGTTTTGTGCTAACCATGCCGGATAAAGCATACAGAACAATAGGCGAACCATTTGAAAAAGCGTGGAAAGCGGGTCAAAGCTTAAAGAAGGAACTCAGGGCAAACCAGGCCTAAACAGTCACAAGGCTTTTTGATTTTCTATATCGGCAGTCAGGAAATCCATCGCTTGGGTTGACCGAACTGTTATTCCAGACAAGTCAAAAGGCCAAGGTCCCAAGATTCAGTTAATGTAAGAAGGTATTTTCCATAAGTTACTAAAATAGTTAGATACATTTTTATACTCGTGTAAAATCTAGACGTTTTATATTTTGGATGTTAAGCATCACGCAAATGCAAGAGATTGATTTGATTAAGGAAGATTTATATGACAAATACCAAAGCAATTTACGAAATATCTGAAAACGAAGACCAGCTTTTATGTACGAGATACCAGGCACTTGCTTCGAATACAATGGACTATTGGGTCAATAATTCAGAAAAACCTCAATCGATGGAAATCCTCACTAGTGCAATTTCTAAAGCAGCTGTCTCTAAATCTTCGACCTTGCATTTATATTTTCATATCCCTTTTTGTGCTAATTCCTGTCGATTTTGCTTTATTCCAAATGAACGTTTAAGAAAAAACACCGCGAGTGCTCAGCGCTATGCAGAGTCACTAGTTAAGCAAATGAAGTCGATGCTGGAGTTGAGCAAAGCAAAGGAATTACCGATAGCTTCCGTTGCTTTTGGTGGTGGTAGTCCAGATCGTCTGGGAAAGGAAATCGGTATTGTTTTAGAATACCTGACCAACTTAAGTGGATTCGATCATAAAACAGAAGTTACCTGTGAATTTGCACTTAACACGGTTTCCAATGATTTTCTTGATACCATTGGCATGTATCCGATTACAAAAGTTAGTTTTGGAATGCAGACTCTAAATGAGAAAATCAGAAAAGAGATGCGGCTTTTTCCCAAACCGATCAATAAACTCAAGAAAATAACAGCACGTCTGAAAGAGATTGCCCCGATTATCAATGTCGATATAATGACCGGATTGCCGGGGCAAACATTGACGGATGTCGTAAGCGATGTAAGCTTTTTGGCTGGTATTGACGGTATCGATGCGATCAGTTCTCACCTTTTTATTCCAGGTGAGTCACCGGTTCTGGTTGCCGATATTCTAAAAGGAACCCTTCCCAAGCTCCCAAATCATCCAATGCAAGCAAAAATGAGGCTGGAAACATACGCTTCATTGCTACGTAAAGGCTGGATGAGAAAAGGAATTAACACCTATTACAATCATCAGGAAATTGATCCTCAAGCAATGGAAAAAATCAATGGAAATGAAGTCATTCCAGGAGGGCGTTATGAGACATTTATCCTGGCAGCTGGAGCGCAAGCTGTTTCATACTTGCCGGGAGTCAGGCTGGAGAATTTAGGGGATATAGAAGAATGGATGGAAAGCATTGAGCAAGGTGAGCAGCCATATGATTTAAACAGCTGTTCGCTGGCCCATCAAAAGGATTTTGCACTTTGGCATTTTCCTTTGAAATACAATGGTATTACAAAGGAATTATTCCAGGAACTTAATGATACTGGCGCTGTCAGCAAGGATCAAATCGATTCCTTTCATCAAATGATTGACGAGGGAATGATCTTCGAAGAAGAAAATCAATACGTCCTTTCACTTTTAGGAGAAGTTTTCCTTGGACATATTGTCCGTGCGTTGAAATCTCCGGGAGAAGGTCAAATCGTTGACCAGCATATTAAACAAGGTTTTAATCAAGCTAGGGAACTAGCCAATGAATGTGTCTGAAGTAATGTTTAGTAATTTTGTTGATAATTGGAGGAAGCCATGACTAACGAGAATTACCTGATAGTTGTTGAACCAACACAATATTCACCAGATATAATACATGCAGCTGATGTACCTGGAATAACTACTGTTTTTATTACACCGTTTAAAGGTGAAGTTGAGCATCTAAAAAAACTGGTTCCAGGGAGCCGGGTTGTTTTGGTAGAAACAGATGATGTGGACGAGTGGATAAAAAAACTACCCCCAAGGGACAACATTATAGGTGTGCAGGCTGGAAATGAAATGGCTGTGCATAAATCAGCTGCCGTTGCAGAAAAAATTGACAAAGGCAATTACCTTCCTCTGAAAGATGCATTAGCTTGTCGATTCAAGGATTTAATGCGCATTCGACTTGATGAACACCAGGTACCTGTTCCCAACTTCCATGTCATCAGGAATGAAAAGGAAGGTATAAATGCTGCTGCAGATATTGGTTATCCCTGCATAGTCAAGCCAACCGATCAATGTGCAAGTTTCAATGTCAAACTTGTACATTCAGATGAAGAACTTGTGAAAGCCGTCGAAAGTATAGCGAATTCGACTACTTATGGAACTGTATATGCCCCGGAAGAAATACTTACTCCATGGCGGGTGGAAATGCTGGTTGAGGAATATGTTGAAGGACCGGAGTTCAGTATTGAAGGATTTTCAATGGGCGGAAAAATCGTTTTCGAATCAATTACAGAAAAGCTATCCACGGGTAGCCCCCAGTTTATTGAGGTTGGCCACAATGTTCCGGCATGCCTGACTGAAGAGCTGGAATCCGAATTGTTTGATTGTAATAGAAAGACTTTGAAAGCATTGGGGATCACAGAAGGTGCTTCTCATTGCGAAATTAAAATTACTGCAACAGGACCTAAGGTGATTGAATGTGCCTGCCGTCAGGCAGGTGACAAAATTACAAAACTCGTGGATCTTTCCTACGAATTTGACCTCAACAAAGCTTTCGTCCACAACACTTTGGGAATGGAAATCGATGCAACAAAGGAGCTGATCAGACATTCTGCAATCAGGTTTATCACTTTTTCTGAAAATAAAACGGTCAAACAAGTGAATTTCAGTCCTGAGGATCTGGAAAAACTGGAGGGTATGGTAGAAGCAAACATCGATATTAAAGCAGGGACAAAGATTAGGGAACACAAAGCAACCTTTGATAGGTGTGGTTACATCATTGTTAAAGGTCAGTCTCGAGAGAAAGCCATATCAAATGTTGAAAACGCATTGGAATACATAAAAAACGGATTAATTTTCGAGGATTAAGAAAATGATATCAATTATTAAGGTTTTTCGTGATCGAAACTTTTCACTATTCTTTCTTGCTGATTTTTTGTCCAGTATCGGCAGCGGGATGACAATTATTGGTGTCAATTGGTATATTTTCGAGCAAACCAAGTCGGCGATCCTAGTTAGTAATTATCTTTTGATCCATATTTTAGCATCTTTGATCTCATCCCCTTTGATCGGAGTTATTATCGACCGGATGAATAAGAAAAGCTTACTGGTGAAATTGAACTTTGCTCGTGGGATGTCTTTTATTTTAATCTTTGCTCTCCTGTATTCTCTCGACGGCTTTAACATTTATTTAATGTACCTTCTTGCTTTATTTTCAGGTATAGGTTGGGCTGGTAACACGACAGCAGTAAAGACATTTGTCCGCTCCCAATCTGATGACAGCTTATTTGTCACCAATAATTCGATCCTGGAAATGAGTATGTCGGTTGGATTTTTCTTAGCTTCAGGAATGTACGGAGTTATGTACCAGTATATCTCCTTTAAAGGGGTCATACTCCTCGACATTGCCACATTCTTCCTGGCTGCCCTTTTACTTACCTTTTTGAATGCAGTTAAGATGAAAGATGATAAAACAGAAAAAGAATCTTTCATTACGGAATTCAAAGAAGGACTAAGCTATATGAGCAAAATGAAAAAAGAGTTTCTGTTTGGCATCTGCATGTTCATTCCTGTCGGAGTGATGGTAGCTTCAAATATCGTATTGCCGGCTTATGTATCTGATTTTTTGGGCGAATCCTCCATTGTGTTTGGTATTGGTGATATGGGATTCGGCATCGGAGCTTTTGTCGCTGGATTGATAGCTGGATATGTGGCTAGCAAGCTCACCAAAATAGGTTCAATCGGTTGGTCAGGTGCCATCTTGGTAATTTCTCTTTCTGCGCTTTACATCAACTCCTCTGTTTGGGGCCTTTATGCCCTGTATTTTATATTTGGTGTTTCCAGTGTTTTACTGCGTATTGTATCTAACAGCTTCATTATGGAAAAAATTGAATCAAAGCTTTTCGGGCGCAGCATATCAACCTGGCAGTTATTTGGTTATTTCTTCCAAATGACTGTGATTGTCGTCATAGGAAACCTCCTTGAGATCTATAATCCAAATTTTGGTTACCTGATACTCGGCATTATCTCATTAATCAGCCTAGTGCTTCTTTTTGGGACAGCAATGGTTATTGGTGAAAACACTGAAAGCAAAGAAGAATACAGTGCTCAGGTGATCGCTAAAGAGGAAGTCTAGTGAAATAAAGGTGGTTTTATGGATATATTGCTAATCAATGCTCATTGTTCGGCAAAAACTGTCAAGTCTTCTCCACCACTTGGTCTTGGCTATCTGGGTGCTGCCCTGCTGGATGAAGGTCATTCGGTTGAGATCAAGGATTTTTGCATTGAAGAATACAATCCTGAATCAGTTTCTGGAAAGAAGGCTGATTTAGTTGGTATTCAATGTCAGTCAGTAAACCTCAAACAAGCTCTTGAAATCGCTGAAGTTGCAAAAGCGAGTGGATCGAAGACCATCATTGGGGGACATCATGCGCGTTTCAATCCGGAGAGTATTTTACACAACAGCAAATTTGTAGATTTTGTAGCCTTGTCTGAAGGTGAAAAAACCATTGTTCAGCTGGCAGAGCAATTGGACGCAAACACAAGCGATTTTGGCAAAGTCCAGGGAATTAGTTACAGGAACGCAAGTGGAAATGTTGAGTCCACAAATGCCTGTTTCCATCAAAGTCTGGATGACGTTCAGATTCCTGCAAGGCATCTATTACCGATACAAGAATATGCAGAAATATCAGGATCAACCAGTATCATTGCTTCTCGTGGTTGTTCAAATAAATGTGGATTTTGCCAGGCACCTGCACTGGGAAACGATACGCAACGTTTTCGCAAACCAGAGCTTGTGGTTGATGAAATCGAGCAAGTTATTGCGGAGTACGGTATTACAGGTTTTGACTTCTATGATGATTGCTTCTCTGCTGAAAAATCTTATACTTTACGATTATGTGATGAAATCAAAAAAAGAAATCTTGAAATTGATTTCAACTGCGAGACCAGAATAGACTGTGTTGACGATGAGCTGCTTAGAATAATGTCTGAGGCTGGATGTAAGTTAATATTTTTCGGTATTGAAAGTGGTTGCCAAAGAATTCTAGACCTATATTCCAAGGATATCACTCTTGAAGCAATCAGGAAAACTATCAAGCAATGCGATGAGCTGACTATAAGATCTTTTCTGAGTTTTATTGTCGGATTACCTGAAGACGATCATGATTCCATAACTGAAACCCTTGAATTTGTTAAGACTTTAGATTTTCCGATGGTTTGGTTTCAACCTTATACACCGTTCCCAGGAACTCCTGCCTGGAACGATGCTATTGAATCATATGGAGAGCCGGAAGAATCTGTTGTCAGCAAAATGTTTGAGTATGATTTAGCTACTCCAATTTTTCCTACAAAGTATCTAAGTTTAGAAGAAGTGGGAGAACATTTCCGAAATTGTGTGCGTTACATGAAGTCGAAAAACTTTCCACCATGGTTTTAGAGTAGATCCAATCGATTTGGTCCAATGCTGTGAAAACTATAGCTGCAAAACGAACTCATCTCCTCTTCCCCTCCTAACGAGCGCTGAACATCCTTAATATGAAACTGAGGTAGGTACCAGTGTCATGTCAACAATCCAAAAACGTTTCAAGCTGAAATCAGGGGACATGTACTCGTTACCTGTCCCCTGATTTAACGAATTTGAAGCGACAGTCTTTACTTGACTCGACACTGGATATTCATACAGAACATCCTGCAAAACTTCGTCAGAATCGCTATTGCATTTGCTTTGCGAAATATGCTTTGGTTTCTGAAACAACCACAGGCGTCAGCAGAACCAGCGCAATCAGGTTCGGCACAGCCATTAAACCGTTTAAGGTATCGGAGATGTTCCAGACAATGCTTAGTTTGGAGACGGCTCCTACACCGATAAACAGAATAAATACAACCCGGTAAGGCAGAACTGCCTTTACCCCCGCAAGGTATTCAATGGACTTCTCACCGTAATAGCACCATCCCAGAACGGTTGAATAGGCAAACAGGATGATTCCGATAGTAACGATATAATTACCGCCAACTACTCCCATTTGAAATGCTGTGGCCGTCAGTTCCGCACCGGTTTGACCGCTCGACCAGGCACCTGTCAGGATCAATACCAGTCCTGTCATCGTACAAACGATCAAGGTATCGATAAAAGTCTGGGTCATTGAAACCAGGGCTTGAGTTGTCGGATGCTTGGTTTTAGCAGCAGCGGCGGCGATAGGCGCGCTACCAAGTCCTGATTCGTTTGAAAATACACCTCGAGCAACACCAAATCGGATTGCCATCATAATAGTCGCACCCGCAAATCCACCGGTAGCTGCAGTTGGGTTAAACGCCTGCTTAACAATCAAGGCAAAGGCTGCCGGTACACCGCTGATATGAGTGATAATGATGTAAAGGGAAGCAAGAATGTAAAAGACAACCATAATTGGTACCAGGAAGCTTGTAACCTTGGCAATGGACTTAATACCACCCAAAATTACAACAGCAGACAGGACCATCATGATCAGACCTGTCACCCAGAAAGGAACGTTAAATGTAGCTTCTACAGCATCAGCTACTGAGTTCGCCTGAACCATGTTTCCAATTCCGAAAGCGGCGATGGCTGCGAATACAGCAAATACGGCTCCAAGCCAAGGCAGTTTCAACCCTTTGGAGATGTAGTACATGGGACCACCACTCATTTCACCGTTCTCGTCGACTTCACGATACTTCACTGCCAGGATGGCTTCTGAATACTTTGTAGCCATTCCCACCAGTCCGGTGATCCACATCCAGAACAGGGCACCAGGGCCTCCCAAGGCAATAGCTGTTGCCACACCGGCTATGTTTCCGGTTCCTACGGTCGCTGCCATTGCAGTCATCAGGGCTTGAAAATGTGAAATGTCACCTTCGCCGTCAGAGTCGTCTTTTCGCTTAACGAGTGCCAGCCAAAGCGCATGCCACAATTTTGTAAACTGAAGCCCCCTTAAACTCAAAGTCAACCAAACACCGGTACCGACGAGAAGAATCAACATCGGCGGCCCCCAGGCGAATGAATTGATTGTTCCAATAATGGCGTCTAACTTTTCCATAAAATCTCCTTTTTTTGCTGGTTTCTAACAGGACAAATCCTGCCAAATTGCATTTTATAAGAACAAGATTAAAAAAATCATAGTTAAGTATGGAGACTCAACTATTTCTAGATTGAGACAGCAACACGGTGCCTTTAGCGTTGTATTCTTCCCAAACATCATTGGGAACCATGGCCCCTCCTGTCGCTCAAACCAGATGGATCGAATTCCGGATTTGACCAGGCGATAGTTCGACACGGTCCATTTCGTTTACTATTCTGCCAAAGCCTGAAAATCCTACCATTGCAGAAGGTTCAAGGTGAATCCCTTCACTTTCTGCAAACAAGGTCAACAACTGATAAATTTCATCATCAGAAACGGTGAATACTCCTGAAAGCAGATGTTGCATCGTTTTGCATACAAGGCCGGATGGCCGGCTGACAGCTAAACCATCAGCATCTGTCTTTCCCGAATTTCCAAATTGTTTTGCTGAAACTTTATCATGAAGACCGGTAACCAACCCCACTAACATGGCCGGAGCCCGGACCGGTTCCCTGAAAAAACAATGAACATGATCTCCAAAGATGAGCTTTAGTCCGTATGCTATTCCTTCAGGCCCCCTGCCAACTCCGCAAGGGAGATAGACAAAAAGCGGGTTTTCACGATCAACAGAAATACCTTGCTCATCAAGTTGCTTTTTGAGCCTATCAGCGGCAACAGCATATCCAAGAAAAAGGTCTTTGGAGTTTTCGTCATCCACAAAGTGGCAATATGGGTCTGCTTCTGCCTGCTCACGGCCTTGTGCCACAGCGTGACTGCAATCTGCTTCGTATTCGACAACATCGACACCTTTGGCACGAAGCAGATCTTTCTTCCACTGTTTGGCGTCAGCTGACATATGAACACTAACCTTGAAGCCAAGTTTGGCCCCCATAATTCCAATACTTAGTCCGAGATTTCCGGTAGAACCTACCATTATCGAGTAGCGACTGAAATAATCCCGGATATTCTCAAGGCTGAGCTTTGAATAATCATCGTCAATTTGTATTAACCCGTTCTTTATAGCTACACTTTCTGCAAATTTCAATACCTCATATATTCCGCCCCTGGCTTTAAAGGGGTCAAATCTTCTTTTGACTTACCTTCATTACACCCTGAATTCGCTATTGTCCTGGAAGGACGTGGAACAGAAACAGGAAGTATAAATCAGGTGACAGCATACTCATTTTTTTTAATGTATATGCTGTTACCTGATTTCCTAATTTGCCTGATTGCTTGGCATCGATAGAGAATTCAGCTTAACCGGATATGCTACCCACCAGGGAATAGCCCTCAAAGTCCACCGCAAATCCAGCCTCAAAATTGCCTCGAAAATCCTTCAATACAAAAAACGATCTCACCATACTTTTTTCTGTTGTGGAGAACGTATCATCCTGAGATACAAACTTAAAAACTGCGATCAGATATCCTGTATCATCCCATCTGCTTGGGGTTAAATAAATTTCATTCTGTGACCTGAACAATCACGACTTCCTCAACAAGTCCGATCAGCATCCTCCAATATTTTTGATTGACAAAGTAAAATGTCATTTTGTATTTTTAGAATATAGATTAATCAAAGTACAAAAATTCATTAGGGCAATTTTCTAAAACCGGAGGTTTTTATGAAACCAATCAAACGCAAGCAGATTCTTGAGATTGCAGAAAAGCTTTTTAATCGATTCGGCATTCGCAGGACAGGTGTTGATGAGATCGCTAAATTGGCTGAAGTAGCCAAAGGCACGATATATAATTATTTCGGAAACAAGGACGGACTATTGAAGGAGCTGGCAGCAGATAAATTGACGGATTTTGAAGAGATGCTGGAAAAATCCCTCAAAAGCATCAAAGATCCCATCGCAAAACTAAATTCTGCAGCAATTGGTCATTTGAGCATTACCATCGATAATCCCTTTCTTTCGGATAAGCTCTTGTATGGAAATTACGATGAGAAAATTAAGGCCTTCCTGGTGGAATTGGAAAAGAGGACCCGAAACCGGATCAGTCAAATCATAGATGGAATTGATCCCGCAAGGTTAGTTTCTAAGGAGAAAAAGATTCTGACAAATACCCTGTTGTTCACCCTGAAAGGAATGACAGACTCCATTCTGGAATGCGTGGAGCCAGTAACTATCAAGAAATTCGAAAAAGAGATCGATCTATTAATTAAGGCTTTAGTGCCCATTCGATCTGCTAAAGTAACATGAGATTAACATGCTGATAGAACATATAATTCCCGAAATTTTAGAAGCCTACAGACTGATTGAGCAAACATACTCAGGAAATCAAATCATCTCCTTATTTTTCCTGTTTTCATTCCTGGGATGGGTGCTGGAGACTGTCTATCGGTCCATTACCAATCATCGGATTTGTAACCCCGGTTTTTTGAAAGGTCCAATTGTACCGCTTTATGGAAATGCCGGTGTTTTTATTATGCTCACCATTGTGTTTACGAATGACCAGCCGATTCTGATACGGTTTGCGATCTATATCCTGGCCATTACTGCTATGGAATTCTTAACCGGAGAAGTATTGTACCGTCTGTTCAAAAAACGCTATTGGGACTATACGCAAAATGCACTCAATGTGCGTGGTCATGTCTGTCTTTCATTTTCCGTGGTTTGGGGGATAATCTCCCTGGTATTTGAACAGACCCTTTATCCGCTTACGATGATCGTTCTAACTTATTTTACTGATCGGCAGCTGATGCTGATTAATGGAGCCGGTATTTTGATACTGCAAGTGGATTTGATTTACTCGATGGCAATCTTGTACAGCAAAAGCACAAACTTCGAGTTGAAATCAATAAAGGAAAGAATGGTGAATGGTTTTACAGGAATTGGTTATCACCAACTGCAAAAGGGACAGCTGATTATCAGAAATCAAATCAAGGACCTTAATCAGGTGCGAGAAAATATAAAAAAAATATATCGAGATAGAAGATGAGACCTGCTCAAATAACGCATATTCATGCTTCAACTGATTTTAATGAAATTCTTAAACATCCGTTGTTCCTGTCCATGTCAGAATATCGTCACCATGGTGATGTATCTTGCCTGGATCATACAATGTTTGTGGCAAATCTCGTCTTCAGCATTGCCAAAAGCCTGGGATTGGACTACCGGTCAGCTACCCGTGCAGCCTTGCTGCATGATTTCTATCTTTATGACTGGCATACAGACAGCCCTGGGCTGCATGGTTTCAAACATCCTGGAATCGCACTAAAGAACGCTGAACAGCATTTTTACCTTAATCCAATCGAACGCGATGCCATTATACGGCATATGTG
>JANQLH010000219.1 GCA_028280735.1 SAR324 cluster bacterium
TATACCACCGCAGATCACCGGAATACCTCTTTTTTTGTATTCGGCGGCAATTTCCCAAGCTCTTTTAACCTGAATGGTCAGCATCATGGAAAGTCCAACAAAATCAACAGGGTCGTCGAAGTCGATCTTTTCCACATTTTCGTCTACAAATGTAACATCAACATAATCCGGAATGGTGGCTGCAAAAACCACGGGACCATGAGGAGGCAAATGAAAAGTCGTCTGCCCTTCCAGTTTTTTCCATTTGGGATAGATCAATTTAAACTTCATGTAAATTCCTTTTGATAAAAATTATGCTTTAACTCAATCCAGCATTTCTCTGATTAATCGTCGAAGCGGTTTGCCGATTTTATTTCTTGGAAGATCTTCCATGTATTTAAACGTTCGGGGAACTTGATAATCTGCAAGATGCTGATGACAGAAGGTTGAAAGCTCTTTTCGGTCCGGCTTGGAATTCGTCTCCGATATCATACACGCTACAATCGATTGTCCACGTTTGGGATCATTCCTGCCCACAACAACAGCATCCCGGATGCCTGGATGCTTTTTCAGGATTTCTTCGATTTGGCTGGGATAAACATTGAACCCCCTTGAAATAATTAAATCGTCCTTGCGATCCACCAGGTACAAAAAACCTTGCTCATCCATGTAACCCATGTCGCTTGTGAATAACCATCCGTTGTTGAGACTGTCGTTTGTTCTTTCTTCGTCCTGCCAGTAGCCTTTCATTACCTGGGGACCTTTAACGGCAATTTCGCCAATCTCTCCCGGTTCACATTCTTTGTTTCTATCTTCCAGATCAATAATTTTAATATCTGTGTCGGGTAGAGGCAATCCGACACTTTCAGAAATCTTTCCATTGATAAAGGGACTGATCACCGCTGTGGAGGAAACTTCAGACAGTCCGTATGCCTGGGATATGTAATTACCGGTCATTTCATGATATTTTTTCTGAATATCAATTGACAAAGGTGCACCGCCACCGCTTGCCACTTCAATTGCCGACAGATCGACCTTCTTCGCTTCGGAGCTGGAAACCAAAGCTGACCATAAAGCCGGAACAGCCGGGAAGGAAATGGGATTGTACTTGTGGATCGCATCAAAAATACTGATGATCGATGACCAGTCAAATTGAGGAAACAAGACCATCTTGAAACCACTGAAGATGGATACCTGCATGCAGACTGTCATTCCAAAAACGTGAAAGAAAGGAATGATGCAAAGAACAGCTCTGTTTTCATTCGTTTTTCTGGTATTCCATGAATCGATTTGAATGAGATTGCTGACCAAGGATCGATGAGTCAGAATGGCTGCCTTTGGAGTACCGGTAACACCACTTGTGTATTGCAAAACTGCGATGTCATCCGGCTGTGCCTCGGTCTGGCATTCCTGATCACCATATTTTTCTACAAGGTCATTTACAATGTGAACAGGTGGTAGCTGATCCGAATTTTCGATATCCTTTTCCACACCAAATACGGAATGAATCAGAACAAACTCGGCCGAAGTCTCCTGAATAATATCGGTGACATTCTTAAGAAACAAATCCAAGGTAACAACAGCTTTAACGCGGGAATGGTTTAATATTCTTTTTAATTCCTCCCCGTGGTTCATCACGTTAATATTAGCAACAATCGCCCCCAGTTTGACAATTGCGTAATAAGCCACAATATAGGTCGGCGAATTAGGCAGTAAAAGAGCTATGCGATCTCCCTTTTGAATTCCAAGATCCTTCAGACCATTGGCCAAACCGGTAACCTTACGCAAAAGCTCCTTATAAGTTATTTCCAGATCATTAAAACAGACAGCCAGATAATCGGGATGCTTTTCCGCTGTTTGTTCCAAAAGGTCCGGTATTGTCCAATCCGGGTAATCCAGCGTTTGTGGAACACCGGAATCGTAATGCGTCTGCCAGGGTTTCATGTGCCTGCTCTTTGTTTTGACTTTGTGAACGCTTCGATGATGTTTTTTTTATGACTGATGATGATCAGTGAGGCTGTTATTACCGTTCCGACTATTGCACTATTATTACCTTTAAAGATTAAGCTGGTTCCAATTGTTAAAACCGCGACCATGGCAAATGAAGCAATGAATGGTTTTTTTGTGACCAGGTTAACAACAACCCATGTGATTCCTGAAAGCAGTGCAGCCCAAAAAGTTATGACGGCTGAAAAACCAAGGAAGTTAGCTACACCTTTTCCGCCTTTGAATCTGTGAAAACACGGGTACCTGTTACCAAGAATCAGAAAAAGACCGATCCAGGTTACGTAGGTTTCATCCAAAAAGTTTATCGCAGCCCATGCTACAGCGACAGAGCGACCAAGATCCATCAATAATACAACGGTTGCCCAGAAAATTCCTGCCTGTCGGTAAACATTAGTTGTCCCGGGATTACCACTGAAGCCTTTTCGTGGATCCTCCTTGCCCAGTATCTTAAACAGCAAGATGGGAAAGTTGATAGAGCCTGCCAGGTATGCAATGACAGCGATTAATAATGGTATGGCAAATTGATTTTGCATATAAAACTGGGAATTACAAAAACCGGTAAATCATTGCGTTAAACATATCGATATGAAAAATAGCGGGGTCATCCGACAAATCCGCCTTTAATTACTGTTATCCCCGTTGTTAAAATAGGAATTGATTATTCGTCTGGCCTCTTCTGCTTTTGCTTCAGGCGCATTTACAAACCTGGGATCATCCGGATCAATTTTACCAAGATATCCGAGTTCTATGGTATTACGCCGGCAAGTATTAAACAAGCCGGTTCCGGGTCTGAATAACCGACCCGTGTTTTTTACATAAGCGATCACTACCGGTGCCCCGGATTGATCTGCAATACTGAAAGCCCCTTTATTAAAGTCGTTTAACAGTCCGTCGCGGCTCCTTGTTCCCTCCGGAAAAACAAACAGGTTGCCCCCGGAATTCAGGTATTCTTTCATTTCACCGAGATGCTTTAACACTAAAGCCATGTACTTTCCATTGGCTGAAGAAGGGATGTAGCCATTTTTCTTCATGAACCAACCAAAAAAGGGAACCAGGAAAAAAGTATTCTTTACAATGGTCTTATGTTTTTTAAAGGTGGCGATAAAGAGCAGCGGGTCCAGGTAAGACTGATGGTTGCACACGATAACAGATGAATGCACGGATGATAACCTGGGGTCTGTTCGAATGGTTAACCCGGGAATCAATGCCAGGCACAATTTGAAAAAAACCGAGAAAAACCTGTGAAACACAGCTTGAAATGCAGATTCATCAGTTTTTCCGGTTAGATAAAGCCAGGCGATATAAGGGGTAAAAATCAGCACAAAACCTGCGGTAAAATAGATCCAGAGGATGGATGTTATAATAAAATCAACCAGTTTGCGAACAACGTGAATTATAATCATTTTATGAACTTATCGAAGTGATACCATTCAAAAGGGTGCTTGTGAACGACTTCCGCCAACTTGTCTGCGTACTGTTGGGCAGCTTTTTGGACAGCTGATTTTCGTTCTTTTCTATTTTCCGCTCTCACAAAAATGGGCCGGCTAACGTTTATCTGCAGATGGTTTTTGCCCGAGAGCAGAGAAAACATAATGAACAAAGGCTTTCCCGAAAGCAAAGCCAGCATAAATGGTGTTTCGGGCAGGTCTGCCTTTTTTCCGAGAAAATCCACCGTCACTACTTTTTGATCCTCGGACCAGACAATATCCCCGGTCAGGGAGACCAGCCCTCCATCGTTCATCCATTTGATCGCCTCAATCAGGAGAAACGGTGAACCGCCTTTCTTGTCAACGGCAATAACTTTGGTTCCGCTGCTCTCCAGGCTATCCTTTTGCATTTTTTCGATCTGTTCCTTATGTTTGGTTCCAAGGAACAAGAGTAGTTTTAGGTTTTCCCGCCTCTTTTTCAAAAGATGGGCCGCTACCTCCCAATTGCCAACATGGGACATGAGAATAATTCCGCCTGTTTTGTCTTGCTCGACCTTCCCTAAATGGCTCCATCCTTGGGATGTATAACTGAATTTCCCTGAATTTAAGAATATGGATCTGTCCAAAAAAACCTTGGTAAAGTTTTGATATTGCATCCAGGTGCACCAGAGGTGGTAGATGCCCGGTTTTTTTGGAAACAAGGCTCGATAGAATCTTACGGAATTGGCCACACGGATGGGGAAAAAGATGAAATAACCGGTGGCGATGAATCTGGCTATGGTATGGAATATCCAATTTCCCAGGGCTTGGGATAAAAAAATACTGATGTTATAGACTGCTTTTTTCATTACTTGCGTTTCACATGCTCCGTGTTTTTAGTGACTTCTGCTTTCATTACTTTCTTTTTACCCTGGCCGAGATCCAGATTTCCTCTCTGTCCTTGCCTGAAGGCTGATGAAAAATATCTGTATAGCCACATTCCTGAAGAGCATGCAAAATTTCTCCCAATGGTCGATAATAACAGGAACCATTCCGCATTTTGATTTGCATGGACTCAATTCGCCGGTACCACGGTGTCGGAACCTTTAGAGGAAGGGTGACACGTATAATTAATTTTCCTTCGTTGCCTAATATCGAATAAACATTGCCAAAAGCACGATAAAGATCGTTGTCGTCCAAATAGTGCAGCATGTCAAGCATCATGGCAGTATCAACCTGACCGTCGGTTTCGGGTATGTCCGGTGAGAATCCCTGCTTCACTATGCCGCTTTTCCCCAGTATTTTGCCGGCAATACGGACTCGCTCCGGATCGGGGTCCAGTCCGAAGAATTTGGCATAAGGATATTTATCAAGGATCCAGGCCGCCGGAACTCCGTATCCGCATCCTATGTCGACGACTCGCGAGGGGTTGTCAAGGATCTTATCAATCTCTTTAAACATTGGGTCCAGTTTGATCTTGAACCTGGCGAACATTCTGGGAAAAGCCTCGACCTGGGAAAAACGGCTGATAGTGCGCTGCAACCTGGTTTTTCCTTTAATAACCGCGTGGGTATTGATAAATCTCCATCGTAGCAGTGGTGGCAGCAGGAAAAAAGCCCCGATCAAAGCATAACCAATTCCCAACAAAGAAACCAAGCCGGCACTGTGCAGTAAATAGTGATCTGCTGACACCAAAACTCCGAATCCTACAATGGTGGAAACGGCTGCCAGCAAAATGGCCATCCTGACCAGACTGTGGAATGGATGTGCTTCATCTCCGTAACGCTGATAGGAGCGGATCATGAACAATGAATAATCAATCCCCATTCCGACAACGATAATGGCCAGCATCAAACCCGGAATATCGAGGGGATGTTTTAGCAGATTTAAGGTACCAATGGTGCAGACCATTGAGAACAAGACCGGTATCAATGAGATGAGAATCAGTTTCCAATCCAGGAAAAACAGGAAGATTAGACAAACCACAGCAATCCCTATAATCAACAGCATTTTAAGGAATGTGTATGAAAGCAATTGCCCCAGTTCTGCGGAAAAAAGATCGGGATCGAACAATCTCATGTCAAATTGATCCGAAAGGCTTTGTTTCAGTTCCTGGCTATCGAACAGAAAGCCCGGTGTCATGGTGACAAACATAAGCCACTTGCCTTCTTTCATTTCAAATCTAATATTTAACAATTGGAAGAGCTCACGCGGAATATCAGGTTGTTTGAATGTGGTAGTTTCCAGATTGTTAAAAAATGTTTGAAAAGCATCTGCTGTAAATCCCAGTTGTTGTGCCTGCTTGTTCATGTTCAGTTTTAGTGCTGTAATCCTTTCCGGGGTCCAGAATGCTCTCCATGCCTTAAAATTGGATTCCGCCTTTTTTGCCCCTGGATACAATGCTGATGGGGTGAAAGCCTCTTTCAAGGTATTTTGTTGCACCGCCTTGGTGATTTCTTCGCTTAAAAGGTCGCTATAAAGCTGTAATTCCGGAAGCGAGCCCGCTTCAATCAACAAGTGGATTTTAGTCGAGATATTACCCCAGGTGTCCATCAATGATTTTTCTGCATCCAGGGTTTCCTGGCTGACTGTATTCATTTGCCTTAAATCAACATTAAACCTGGGTGTGGCAAAAAATGACATTACAACGGCAAATGCAGCAATCGCAATAGGTAAGGCCGGATGACGTATCTTGGAAAGACCAGTCACAACCTGTAGAAGTCGCGGAGCTGTCTTCTTTTTTGCCGCGGGGATAACCGGTATCAGCTTTGGGAAGACTGTATGCACAAAGATAAAGGAACAAGCGATACCGAGAGCCGCAAATCTCCCTATTTGGGCCAAAATACTGAAACCGCTGAAATTCAGCATTAAAAAAGCACCAACTGTAGTCAAAACAGCCACAAGGCCAATGGCTCTTACTTCCTCTGCCGCTTTCCTGACATATACTTTTTCCGGTCTGTCTATAAACAACAGATAAGCAATACTATGATCCACGGTGATGGAGATGATTGCACCACCAAATCCGATTGCCAGAATCGATACGGAAGATTGTAGAAATGAACAGATAAAAAATGCGGCGATGGTTCCAACAAGGGCCGGAACTAAAGACAAGATACCAATGTAAGGCCTGGGAAAAGATAACAACAATAGCAGGGATATACCAATGGTTGCAAAAATTATTGCCCGCTGGGTGTCACGTCGAACGATAGTTTCATTATCCAGGGCGGCTCGATAAGCTCCGGCGGATGTAATTTTGAAACTGTTCGCATCATTTGTCTGTTTGTTTAGCGATTGGGAAATGCTGTCTATAAGCTGCTTTATCTCCCTTGAAGCAGCAGTGTTGGTTCCGGATTCCTTGGGTGTTGCAACAATTAATATATGCCGTTTGTTTGGAGAAACCGGAAATCCCTGGTAAAAATCAATACCTTGAACCGGATTCAATCCGGATAATCGTTTTAAAACCAGGTTTCTTAATGACAAAGGATCGGCTGCAATTAACTCTGATTGGCCCATGCCTTCCATCCCGGCAAGCTGCTGAAAAATTTGTTGAAACTGAAGTTCGATATTACGGGGCAGCAATAAGGGATTGACTTCATTTTCCAATTCTTCGCTTGAAAACAAATAAGGTAGATTTTCTGTAACATGAGAAATCAATACGGGAACCAGTTTTTCCCTGTCTTTAAAACCAACCTCGGAGAACAACCCGCTTTCAATCAAGGTTTTCTCAAGCGATTTGGCCTTTTCCACGAGATGATTGAGATTGACGACACTGGAACTGAGGTCAATGATGACACGATCTTGAAAAGGGTGGTGCGTGAAAATGTATTTAGCGTCAGCAACCACTTTGTTGGTGTCCGGCAGGGATTTTAAGATATCAAAATCGATGGTTATCCGTTTCAATGCTGCTGTCAGTAGCCCCGAGACCACCAATAGAGTAAGAATCAGCAATTTGATATTTACGGAACCTGACGAAACTTGTTTGGTCATGGTTTTATTTCTGACTTGAACGACTTGATGAAGTGTTAATCCTCCTGCGGAGAGGTGAAGGTATCAGTATGCGCTGTGTAATCAGTCTTGTAAATGCAATGGAGTTCCGCATAAAGTCTTTGAGAGGTTTAAAGTGGGAAATTCGTTTGGCGCCAGGCTCATAATGTACACTAACCGGTGCTTCCACAACCGGTATCCCTACCCACTTTGCCTTGACCAGCACCTCGACTTCAAATTGATAACGTTGTCCCTTGGTTTTTAGAAAATGTGTCTCCGGAACAGGGTAAATACGAAAACCGCTCTGCGAGTCCTGTAATCGCGGCCCACCTGAAACAAAAACCCAAAAATTCGAAAACCCCCTACCAAATCGGCTGGTCCATGGCACGTGCTTTCCATCCATGCCTTTTCGAACACCGACGACAATCGATCGTTCATTGCCACCAATAGCAGAGATAAGTTTTGCAGTGTCTTGTGGGTCGTGCTGTCCGTCAGCGTCCAGTGTGATTGCCCAGTCAGCAGTGTTTGAAATAGCCTGAAAGCCGGATTTTAGGGCAGCCCCCTTACCTCTATTCTCCGGATGGTCGATCACGGTTATTCCTTGAATACTTTTTAACTTCAGTGATGTTTGATCCGTGGAACCGTCATTAACGACAAAAATGGGAAACTTAAACACCTTGACCTGCTCTATTACTTTATCAATGGTGTCTTGATGGTTGTAAACCGGAATTATAAAGGCAAAGCGATGATTGACAGGGTGGCCGGGCTTCTTGGTGTGATTGTTCATGAATTGATAACGTTTAGAGTTTCTCCAACCGGCTGTCGGAATCAAAAGATATCCGGTAATAAAGCCAACGCCCATGTTCCAGGGCCCATGTGCACACCGGAGGTTAAAGAGAGCGGTTGTACAATGATTTCCGCATTCGGATAGTGTTTTACCACCTCTTTTTTGATCGATTGCTCCACCAGCTGTTTATTGTTGGAATACTCCAGCAATATCAGACTTTTACTTTCTGGTTTGATTGACGCTTTCAGTTTTTCCAGGGCAAATGCCATCTGGGCCTGATGGTTTTTAGCGATACCCACTTTTTTTGCACCATCAGCTAAGGGGCTGACAATAGGTTTCATATTCAACATATCACCAAAAAATGCGCTGGATTTAGCCAGCCTGCCACCAGCCGCCAGGTATTTTAAGCGGTCAAGAAACACATATTCCTCTGCCTTTTCCATGGCCTTTTCAGCAAATTCTACGATATCGGAAACATTGTCTGAAGTTTTGGCAAATCGTGCCGTGGCAAGAGCGATAATGCCAAGCCTTCCGGAAGCAGCGCCGGTATCCAGGACAAGGAAACGATTATTTGAATCATATTGCTTTTTCCATTGTTGCGCAGTTTCAAAATTTCCCGTGAAAGCCGAACCAACGCAAAGATACAATACCTGGTCGTATTGCTCCAAAACCCGCTGGTAGGTCTGGTATCGTTCGAAAGTCGAAGCCTGGGAGGTGGACACCTTTTGGTTATCGGCAAGTCTTCTGTAAACATCTTCCGGTTCAAACAAGGTTTCAGGCAAAGACTTGTCTTTGGTAATGATATAACTGTCCAGTAGTGTTAAACCAAGGGATCGGGCATCTTCGCGGGTTAAAGAGCCGGCTGCATCGGTCATAATATGAAACATGCCCTTATTTTTAAGACTTTTAAATGTTAGAACCTGATCAGCCAGATCATCATCCTGCCAGTTTACAATGTTTCCGATTTCCTGGATTTTTTTTCTAACGCTTACCGGGTCGTTAGTGTGAAGATGAAGCTTCAAATAGTCTTTGTGAGGGATGATTACGGTACTTTCTCCCAGCCCTGCCAATGATTTCATTTTGGATTCAATATCATTGGCAACATGAATTACCACATCAATACAATAACCGGTTTCTACGGACTCTTTAAAATCGGAATTAATCTGTAATAATCCTTTAAAACGTGTGGTAATGGGAACGCACTTTTCTATTTGATTAATCAGTCCATGAAAAAAACCTTCCAGAAAAACATACATTCCTAAGGCGCCGGAATCAACGACTCCGGCTAACTTCAACATTGGCAGTTGATCCGGGGTTGATTGAACCGATTTTTCAAGATGTTCCGTAATTCTGAAAACGTAATCTTCATTGTTTTTAACGCTTTCTTTTTCAACAAACTCCACCAAGGCATCAAACACAGACAGCATTGTGCCTGGTATGGGATCATTTACCGCTTTCCATGCCGCATCCCGACCTTGTTTAACGGCTTCAGGCAAAATATCGAGGGAGTCGGCCATTAAAAGACCGGAAAAAAATCGGGTGGCAATATTTCCCGAATTTCCCCGGGCAGCCATCAATAACTTCTGAATCGTATCTTCCCTGTTGCCGTTCATTTGCCTTATCGGGGTCAGGCTGGCGATCAGGTTTCTGCCGGTGTCACCGTCTGCTATGGGAAACACATTGATATCATCCAGTAAATCCGACCAAGCGGCAACCCGTTCAACCCCAGATATGAATGCATTCTGTAAAATCTGTTCCATTAGCCGACAGTATTTGAATTAGTGATATAATAAGGCAGCATGCTATTTTATGTGCTCCATCCGGATTAGCTTCATTTCAAGTGAATAACCAAAAACACCGCTGTGCTTCATAACCAGTTTTCCGGGATAGCCTATCAAGCCATGGCCCGCATGTGTTCCGATATCACTCGCTTGTATTGACTTAATTAAACTTTTATTTTTGTATTTTTTGATGGCCCAGTTTCCACTTTCAGGCAAGAGAATATCGATAATCTGATTTTTACCTGTGTAACGGCAAATTTCAGTGCCATTCAGCGTCGCGCCGGAATGCATTAAATTACCATCGGGTTTTAAAAAAATCAATTGGATGTCCCGGAGCAATCCCTCGCTAAACTGCTCAGATGTAAAAGGATCTATACTTTTGAAGACCTCCTTGGACTCCTCCGAAAACCTGGCATGAAACAATACTAAGCCTTCAACGCTCATAATAACGCTTTCCAGGGTTTTTTCCCTGGGAAAAACATTTGTGATACCAATTACAGATGATCTGTGTTTACCCGGTAATTGAATCCCTAATGCATGTACGAGCTGGGTGTTTTTTTTCAAAAAAACACCCAGGCAACGGTTTTCAAGTTCGGTTACCGATTCCCGGGCATAAGGGTGCAACTCCGGGAGTTGACCAGTTGAACAGGAGGAGATCAACCACCAGATTAGCAGACCGGGGAACAAGGTTTTAAGGATTTTGAAACAGAGCGGGTTTGAGAGGATCATTAAGCCTGGTGTTTTGAAAAATAAGTTTGGTATAGGATTTTTTACTTTCGTAAATGGTAACCGAATCTATCAATCCTGGTTGGGATGCAAGCTGAATCTCTATGCGATTGATCATTTTAGTCATTTCTTTATTGCTTGGTCGCAGTCCAACCATTCCTTTTTCATTGACCGTTGCTACAAAATTTCCTCCGTCATTGAATCTGCCGGACAGCCAATTGGATATTTCTCCCAGCACAATCTGCATCACCTGAATATGAGAGCCTATATCTTTAACAAAAACATTATCCTGTTTGAGATACCGAACGGTTTTTCCCTGGTAGGATATTAAAATTGAAGCAATGGGAGTTTTGTATTCCCATCGCAGGGAGTCGGGTTTTTGAAAATGCAATAATCCCTTGGAGATTAGAGGTTTTCTTAAGATGGCCAGGTGTTTTTCCTGAATAAACGAGGCAGAAATACTTTCCACGGTATCTGCAGTTTTCCGAATCGATTCCAGGCTCTCTGACCAGGCGAATGCGTGTGTAACGAAAGTGAATGCACCGAAAAGTAGTAATAAAGGTTTAAGCATGTTGGGTTGTAATTCAATTTACAAAGAATTTGGAATAAGTGTCATCCTGAACGTACAGACTGTGTCATAATAGAAAAAACTATAATTTTTCCAAATTGAATCGACATTTAGTCACACTTGTCATTCCGATCGATGCTGCAAGCTTCGCATCTCATAATCCGGAGTCTATTGTGTAACATGCTGAAATCGTGGGCAGAATGTAGGATGGGTAACTTGTTACCCATCAACTCTTTAAGTATGGCTTTTAATCACATCCCGCCCGATGGGTAACTACGTTACCCATCCTACTAGGGTGACGTTCGCAAGCTCACTTACCCTAGGCTGTTATAATCTTCCCTTACAGGGGAGTGTGTAATTTTGCATAATCAACTTCGTGTTTATGGGGCTAGACCCGGAACCTATCATGTAACATACTGAAATCGTGGGAAGAATGTAGGATGGGTAACTTGTTACCCATCAACTCTTTATATATATGGCTTTTGATCACATCCCACCCGATGGGTAACTTGTTACCCATCATGTGGAACAATAACCTTCGTGATTTCAGCGAATCAGGACCACAGCACGGGGAATCGGACTGTGCCATAATACACGTTGGTGGGTCCGCTGCGCTTGACCCACCCTACATCCTCCATTGAATCCGCAAACCGTAGGATGGGTAACTTGTTACCCACCATGGTAGAACCATAGCCTTCGTGTCTTCGCATGATAGGCGGATTGTTTAATTATGACACAGTCTGTGAGTCCGGAGTATATTGATTATTTCAGTATTTTGCTTGAAATATTCCGGATCATGAGATGCGAAGCTTGCAGCATCGATTGCAATGACAGAGCTTCAAATTCATCGCACGATATGCAAATTATTTCCTTAGTGCCTGAACGGAAACCCATCAATTTTCTGCAAGAATAGGCTTAAGAGGTAGATGTTACTTCGAAAGCTTGCGGTCTTCAGCATTCAGTTCGTCATTTATCTGATATTTGGCTTTTTTTAGCTAAATGCTGATAGCCGGAAGCATGTCAAAGGTCTGCCCTGCCGTTAAATCTCCTTTTCAGATCATAATCGTCGGTTTAAAATAATACACAGCTGAACTTTCAATTCATGCTATTTTCCAAGCTGTATCCAACCTTGGCCGGCAAAACATTGCAGGATGGTGTTTTGCTGTCGGGTTTAACGCAATTATCAAAGGATAACTCATGGCATATATTGATGGATTTGTAGCAGCAGTACCCGTAAAGAATAAGGAACAATACATTGAACACGCTCGAATATCCGCAGCCGTATTTAAAGATCACGGTGCAATTTCCCTGGTGGAGTGTTGGGGGGATGATGTACCGGATGGAGATCTGACTTCTTTTCCCATGGCCGTGAAGTGTAAGGAGGATGAAGTTGTCTGTTTCTCATGGATAACTTGGCCTTCCCGTGAAGTGCGGGATGAAGGGATGAAAAACGCAATGGCAGATCCCAGGCTTGACCCGAAAAATAATCCCATGCCTTTTGACGGCAAACGGTTGATCTATGGCGGCTTTGATATGATAGTTAATGAATAGATGTCAAAACAGTCGTTAAGCACATGAAGAAAGAGTATTCCAAGTTGCTCATAAAAGCTCACAATTTTGTGCCTGAACCAAAACCTGTTTAAATCATACCAATTAAAGCTTTAAATGCAGCTTGGCTTTTCGGGGTTCAGTGCTTTCAGCATTCAGCTCTCAGCCGGTTATTGCTTGTCTTGGCATTGCTTTAAGCTGGACGCTGACGGTTGACAGCAGGTCCATCGTCAAGCTGAATCCCGGTATCTTGCACAAGACCGGATAGTAATCCGGTGGTTTTCCTTTCAGTCACTATTTGAGTACGTCATAAGTCCTGTCTTCCCAGCGCATGAATGAAACAATGCCTTGCAAAGCCATACGTTTAAATGGTTCAGGTGGCATCGGCACGGTTTTGCGATTCACGAAAAACATACCCGTTAATTCCGATTTCTGTTCCAGGGCAAGGTCTGCCAGGAGACGTCCGTTCAATTGAGTCAGTGAAACACCATGTCCAACACAGCCCAGACTGTAAATAAAGTTTTTATCACCCGCATATCCCATGGCCGGAAACAGATCCAGTGTGGCGGAAACAGGCCCGCCCCACTGATGGGTAAAATTGATACCTTTGAGCGGCGGAAACGTTTTTTGAACATCGTCTTTGAGCTTCTGAAAGATGTTTTCGTCAAGATCCTTGTCCATGTTTTTGCCCCAACTCAAAGAGACATCCCTGCCGCCAAAAACCAAGCGGTTATCATTGGTCAATCGATAATAATGGACCAGGTCTCTGAAATCTTCTATCGATTCACGGCCCTTCCAGCCAATTTCTGCAAAGTGTTTCTCCGATAAAGGTTCGGTCATTACTATATAAGACCAGACAGGTGTTTGTTTGAATTTCACCTTGCCAAAGAAATGCGACCAGGCATTCGCGGCCAGAATCACTTTGTCTGCCATCACTTCTCCGTTTTCTGTCAACAACCTGAAGCGGCCTTTTTCCTTCTTTATTTCGATAACCGGTGAATTTTCATATACCTGCACCCCTTGCCCCACAATGACGTCTTTCCAGCCCCAGGCCAGTTTTGCAGGATTCAAAATGCCGCTTCTCGGCTCCCACCAGGCACCACCAACATATAAAGGACTGTTCACCCTGTTACGAAGATTGGACTCGTCAATCAGTTCGATCCCTTCAATCCCCAGGTTGCTGATGAACTCGTATTCCTTGTGTAAGCGTTTTTTGAATTTTTCAGAAGTGGCTACCCATAGAAAACCGGAGTGCTCATAGTCACAGTCGATATTGAGGGATTCTATAAGCTCCTTTGTGTAATCCACTGCTTTTTCGGCATAACCATGAGCCTGTTTGGATTTTTCCTTGCCAAAACGAAGGGCTGTTAAACCAAGCATCAGGCCTATTTTTGTCATGGAAAATCCTCCGTTCCTGCCACTGGCACCAAAGCCGATAACCTCACTCTCCAACAGCGCGACATCCAGACTTGGTTCCTGTTTTTTGATGTGATAAGCGCTCGAAAGTCCCGTAAAACCACCTCCAATCACCGCGATGTCCACCTTAACAGTTTCGTTTAGCCTATCCCCCGGCTCATATTCACGAGTTGTCAACCAATAACTCTTTTGTCTGAAATCCTGACCTGCCATTTCTCCTCCTTTTTTAATTTTTTTTTGTTGGTCAAGCGACCTGCCAAACTAAAAAAACAAGACTTCTTTGCGAGTTAGTCCAAAGCGTTTATTGTCCGGGGATTAACTACCAACCGGTATATTGCTGATCTGGGTTTAAGGTCTAAAGACTCCTGAATGGGTTAAAACCTGGGATTTAATTTAACCGGTCCCGGACGGCTTTGGAAATCAATTGCCTAATGTCCTTTTCTTTGAATGCGTCAGGGTCTACCATCAACTGAACCGACAGTCCCTCTGTAATAGCGACCAGCGCTGCACCAAGAAATGGACTTTGAACTCCGGCGCCGGCTTCTTTGAAAACTTCAGCCACTGTTTCGCGGTAGTTTGTTAACAACTTTTTCATCACTATTTGCAATTCTGTCCGCTCAAACGCCATTTGAATGAGATTATAAAAGACACGATTAAGGGCACGATTAAAAATAAACTCGATCATCAAATCGATAAGGCTTTCAATTTTACCTGCGATGCCAATCGCTTCGTTGACTTTCCGATTCAGCAGGGTGCTGTATTTGTCTACGATCGCTTCAGCCAGCTGAGAGACAATTTCATCCTTGCTGCTAAAATAATAATGAATAACACCCGGAGGCAAGCCCGCTTGGGCGGCTATCCCCTTAATTGTTACTTTTTCATGCCCCTTTATCGCCAGACAATCATACAAAGCCCGGATGATCTGCTGCCTGCGCTGCTTAGCGTTACTAGGTCGACCCATTTTTGTTTGGTAATTGTTTGGTTATCCAACCTAAAATTAATTGTGTTGCTGGACGCTAAACAGTCAGGAGCTCGTTTGTCAAACACTTTTCGAGCGATTTAAGGATAAAGGGCTCTTTTTTCAAAAGGTCTTGAGGAGACTATGAATAGTCATACCGGAACATGATACCGGCGAAACGAGTTGTGTTTCGGCAAAAAAACGGTCAGGCGGGCACAATTCCTTTTACTGCTTTATTCTAATATAATAAATTAGTTCAATTGTGGTCATTTGGATTGGTATTAAATCGTTTTAAAAGCTGGAAAGAATCGAAATCCGATCGCGTTCAGTCCGATAAACTGCCTTCCTGGATCAGTTTTCCTAATCATTGTTAATTGCTGGATATTATGAACGTTGAACAAGCCTGCAGAATGTCTGCAGACGGAACAGCCCGCAAGAAAGAAAGGTTTCGAACCAAGGAAGGCACTATTCTCGAAATCAGTTTGTATGCCAAATACAATGAAGTGCAGGGCAAGTACACGGTGACGCAATACTTCAATAAACAGAGGATTCAGACCTCCAGTCAGTTCCGCAATCCTCATAAAATTAATGGCTGGAGGCCTTCCAGGAGGTTCTCCAGTGAAGAATCCCCCGAGTATCAAACCAAATCCGACAACAGCCTCTATTTACTGGTCAGCAAAGACAAATATCAGTTTAACATGGGGATCACCAGGAATATTTATTCCCGTGTTTTTCAGCTAAGATTGATATGGGGAGAGTTTGACCTGGAAACGTCAAGTATCGTTTACGGAAAGAAAAAGCATCTCTATCAGCTTGAACATTTATTGCAGTTTATGTTTGAGGAGTATCACCTGCCCAGTCCCACAATATCAGATAATAGCGCCAAAGACTGGTTTGATCTTGACTGTTATTGGTATCTGAAAAACGAGATAAGAAGATTGAACAGTTTTCGGGAGGAGAAAATCTATCGCCTGTATGAAGGAATAGATCTCAATGCCTTTATCGTGGAGGACTCGGATAAGCTAATCGAGAATGTGGATATCGGCATTGAGGAGTAAGGTTATCTTTTGCGGGACACCTTGGGTTCAAACAGCAATGGTGGATCATCGGGATAAATTTCAGCAATCTCTACCGGAGCTCCTTTTTTATCCAGTGTTACCCTTCCAATTCCAGCCCTGCTGATCAGTCTTCGTTTTCCTTGTCCTTTACCCAGGCGTTCGTAGATCAGCATATCCCTGCGTTTTGTAAACCAATTGAACGGTGATCGGGGGCCATACATGATTCGGTTTACGGCATCCAGTATTCTTAGCAGAAACCCGGGAAATTCATTTTTAATTCCCGAAGAGGTTATTTGCCAGATTCCCGGGCAGTTTTTGGTGTAGCGCAGTTCCACATCGTAAGCAAAGGAGTAGTGCACGTCTCCGGATATAACGACATTATAGGAGGCTGTCTTGGCATTTTTAAATATTTCCAGCAGGGTGAATGCCGACTTTCTGTGTCCCATCCAGTTTTCAGCGTCTACCGCCAGGGAGTAGCCAAAAAAAGTAAAGAATCTCTGGATGAGTTCGATAATCTTGACTCCAAAAATCGGTGCAGGGGTTACCAATAAGACCGCGTCAGATTTCATCATCCTATGTTGCAGTTTCATCAATGCTTCCCAGTCCAACAAGCCGGATGGACTTGCAAGCAGCTTATCCCGTTTCCAGCGCCTGGTTCTGCTGTCTACGACAATCAGTTCGGGGTGTAAAGGCACTTCGTAGTGCCAGTGTTTAAATGCCAGAGCCGTATCGACCAAAGCATCATGAGTCTTTTTGTTCGGGTTGTCAGCATAGTCTTTAGCGGACTCTAAGAAATTCCCTTCATAATTATCCGGAGCATTTCCCCAGCCCTGGCAGAAAAAATAGGCAATCAGTCCATTGCCGATAATCCGTTTGGTAAAGGGGTGTCCATAGGCCTGTTGTTCCCACTTTGCTGTCAGGTTCCAATCATCAGTCACATCGTGATCGTCGAAAATCATATAGCTGGGGATATGTGCCAGCAATCTTTGAACGTTGGGCAGCCATTTCTTGAATGTTTTAATTACCGCCAGTTCTTTTGCATATTCACCCTGATACTTTGACGGAGAGACCTTGGGGTCGAAACGAACAAACTTCCACAAGGCAGGTGACCAGACCAATATATACATCGCCATCCATTCGGCGAAAGTAATCAGATGATTATGCGCAAAGGCGGACGTGAAGATATGTTTGGCGCCTCCCCTTTTGTACCAGTGATTGCCGATTTTAGTCCTGGGAAGGATCTTTTTTCTTTCATAATAGCAATGGCGACTGCTGTACAGCGCTTGACCGTTTTTGACAATGGACTGCTCAAATTCTTCATCATAGATCCCCAGTAATTCAATCACCTGGTGAATTGCCTGCAGCATGGGTCCTGCCACATCATCCGCGTAGATCTGGTCACCGGTGAGTACCAGCAAAGCAGGACGGTGATCCATGTCATCGACTGTTGATTCAATTTCCTTGTCCAGTCCAACAAAAGCATCGTCACCCTCAAAATGCGGTTTTCGGCAGGAACCATGGAAAAAGCGATGAATCGATCTGCGAACCACAAATGAAGGTCGTTTTTGATGCGGGTAGACTATATGCGGAATCAAGTCAGTCAGGAGAGCATTATTGGAATCCTCAACCGCCAAGTCGTATTCCAGGACCCGATCAGTTGCGAATCCTTCCCCGGGTCTGATATCAGCTAAATGCACCCAGGCGTGCTTACCGAAACGAAAGGTTTTCAGGTGAGTGGCGTCTAAGGCTAGGTCAAGAAATGGTGTGGTTTCATTGGAGTAGAAACATTTGAATCGGACTTTCAGGGGCCTTGGAGAAATCCACCAGAGCACCAGTTGGTCATCAGTTAAGCGACGAACCAGGGGACCACAGACAAAATCGGGAAGCGCTTGGGATTGATTCATAAATTTTTTGGGTTAAAGTAGCCTAAGTCTCAACCTGAAGCAAGTGCTCGTGGCGTTTTCTATTAAGTTATCCGATCTGATCTTGGCAGATCAAGTCGGAAAATCGCTTTTCTCAAATTAGTGCCTGAACGAAAACTCCTTAAATCCTTAACTGTTAACTGACCCATCGAAATTGGCCTTTGTTCAGCATGGGCTGGGAAACCGGCACATTTTTAAAAATCCCTAAATGTGTGTAGTACAAGTTATTGTGTTGTTCAACAAAAATAAAGCTGTAATAAAGACAAGACGACAGGCCATATGTACCGGCTTTCCTTGACCAATGACTTCACGAATGAATAAAAGCTTTGTATGATTGCTAAAAAGACAGATGTTAACATTGCTTTAAAAGGTGCCGGTATTCCGATCTTTGGGGAGAGCTCGGCTTTGCCTGTACTTTCGATAAAGCAGGGATGCATCAACCCCAAAGATACTTGTTAAAGCAGTGATTCTTATTTGTATACAACTGATCATTTTTTTCGTTGGATGACGCTATGAAAAAAGTTATTGTTTATTGTTCTATTTTTATCATTGCACTTGCCGGTTGTGAGGAGACGGATGTCAGGTTGGCAACCGAGGCGGGAATGGATGCGATTAAATCCATCACCTTAAAGGATGAGGAAGTGCAAAAACTGGCCGCTACAGCAGCTGCCTATTCTGATCAGAAAAATATCGTTGCCAAGGGAAACAACCCGTACAACATGCGTCTGCGTCGATTGGTGCAAGATCATTATCAGGAAGGGAATGTTAGCTTTAATTACAAGGTTTATTTATCGGACACTATAAATGCCTTTGCGATGGCGGACGGTACCATCAGGATTTACAGTGGGCTAATGGATATGATGGATGATGGCGAACTGCGTTTTGTTATTGGTCATGAAATGGGGCATGTGGTGAAGGACCATATCCGTAAGAAAATCCAACTTGCTTCCGCTGCCAGTGCTGTGAGGAAGGGTATTGCTTCACAACATGGTACCGCCGGCACCCTTGCCAGATCCCAGTTGGGCGGATTTGCCGAATTGTTGATGAATGCACAGTTTTCTCAACACGAGGAAAAAGAAGCTGACGACTACGGCTTGAAGTTTTTGAGAGAAAAAGGATACAAACCGATCAGTGCCGTCACAGCCTTACAAAAACTCGCAACCCTGGGGAACGAGCATTCATTTCTGGCCAGTCACCCTGCTCCCGGTAACAGGGCGGATCGTATTCAAGCTCAAATTGACGGCCGGGCTCTCTCCATCGAGGAAACTCAGCAGGGAATAATCGATAAAGCTTCCGGCTTGATGAAGGAATCAATGGAATCCCTGTCGGATTTTGTAGGAGACCTGCTTCCGGCTTCTTGAGCGAAACCGGAAGATTGAGAAAGCCGGAATATTGACCGTCTCTCATCTCACCATCAGATAACCCTCTTATCAATGTTCCGGGTTGTTTCTCACCGTTTAGCTGCGATCGGTTACAGGGTGCTGAAACTTCCGGAGTAACTTTTCGAAAAAAAATTTCGTGCCCAATGTGAAGAGAATAGTGGTAGCATTAAAAGAATCGATAGTGTTGCCTCTTTTTTCTTCATTGGTCGTGATGATGTGAATCTTACCGATCGGCAAGGTGGAGCTTGACAGTGGACAAAGTATTCCTGCCGTCTTTGGAAATGTATTGATTTTAGAAGCGTTGGGGAGGTGGAGATATTTTTAACATTCCGCATTTGATTTTGAGCAGTTTAATTGGTTTAAAATGCCTGAATAATTAAACTTGGTATTTGTTTGATGGAAATAAACCTAGTATGGTAGGCATTTGATATCTGTTTGGAATTCAAACTCGGAGTTTTGTTTGCAAAACCAAGCGGATTATACAACTTGGATTAAAAATTCTCGGAACCACCTAATAGTTTTTCTAATTATGTATTTTGTATGGATTAACTGAAAATCCTAAGGAAAGTTATGAAACTAAAAGCCAAATTAATCCTTATCTCAACCATTCCCATTTTCGGCATGATTGCCATCTTTCTGCTGGAATCGAATCTTTATTTACAGACAACCGGATCAATGGAGCATATTAATGAATTACAAAAGGATTTGGTCTCAATACAAAGCGCTGACATTGAACTCTATCAGGCGCATATTGCAACACTCAATGCCTATCAAAGCGATGATCTCGAACTCATTAAAAGGGAACAGGAGCTTTACAAATCGAAGTCCGGTTTGATCAAGGAAAAGGTTTTATTGGCAGCGTCAAATTTTACTGAAGAAATGGAGAGTCAATATAAAACGTTTGAATATGCTTATGGAAAATGGAACTCCTACAACCAACTCATTTTCGAAAAACTATCCAGTTCGGCTGTTGCAAATAAAAAAGCCAAAGAAGCATCTCTGGACTCGGAAACTGCCTTCCTGCAAACAAGGCGATCGATCGACTCACTAGTGAAAAGAATAGAAAGAGATTTGGGAAGAAATCTCTCCACTCGAAGAAGAGTTACCCTGGAAAGAGCTTTGTTGGCGGCTTTAAAATGTGATAAGGAAGCATACCAGGCTTACGTTTCACAAAGGTTGGCTATTGGCGACAGGAATTTTGAAAAAGTGAAAGAACTGGATGAATTCAATCGTAAAAGTATTGAAAACGTTCCTGTTTTGTTTACCCGGGCTGTGAATCTGTACGGAGCGAACAGGCTTTCCCAAACCCGGCAAACATTTAACGAAAATTTCAATAATTGGAAAGGGATTAGTCGCGAAGTGTTTGCATTGATTATCAGTGCATACAATGTAAATGAATCTAAAAACTCGGTTCTGCCGCTGATAAAATCCAACTTCGATACCATGAGAACAGCCATTGAGACGATCAGCGAGCTGGAAGTGGTTCGTTCCGATTTGGAAGTGGAAACTTCCAAGGAATACGGTGTTTTCATGTCCATTGTTGCGTTTGCTATCTCTGTTGTCCTGGTTATTCTGACCCTTCTGCTGGGATTTCTGGTATCGCGAAGCATTATGAGACAGATTGGCGGAGAACCGGACAAAATTGCAAAAATTGCCGAAAGTGTTGCCGCCGGGGAATTCAATATTGAGCATTCGGAAAAAGCACCAACCGGTATTCTGGCTGTACTATTGAGTATGGCCTCTTCACTTCAAACTGCCGTTCATTCAATACAGAAAACCATGAGTACCGTTTCAAAGGGTGATTTTACGAATCGGATGGATGATGAGCAATTGGCGGGTGATTTGGTATTGATTGGTGACAGCATTAATGAATCCATTGCCATGCTCAGCGATGCCATTTTCCAGGTATTGATTGTGTCTGACCAGGTCACTGAGGGCGCCGGACAACTTGCCGGGTCTGCTCAGGCTTTGGCTACAGGAACAACCGAGCAGGCCGCCAGCCTTGAAGAAATTGGCTCTACAATGGTTGAAATTGGAAATCGGGCAAAAACCAACAGCAACAATGCCGATCAGGCAACACAACTTTCCAGTCAAGCCCTGGAAATCGCGGAAAAGGGTAATTCGCAGATGAAAGAAATGCTTGGCTCCATGGATAAAATCAATGACGCTAGCAACGATATTTCAAAAATTATCAAGGTGATCGACGAAATCGCCTTCCAAACAAACCTGCTTGCTCTAAACGCGGCAGTTGAAGCGGCCCGTGCCGGGAAATACGGTAAAGGATTTGCCGTAGTGGCGGAAGAAGTTAGAAACCTTGCCGGAAGAAGTGCTGAAGCGGCAAGAGATACAACAACACTAATTGAAAACTCTATGATGGAGGTTGAACACGGTGTGGACAATGCTGCCAAAACAGCGGAAATCCTTGATGAAATCAGCGGCAGTGTTAGAAAGGTGAACGACCTGGTTGTTGAAATCACCGCGGCTTCACTGGAACAACGAAACAGCGCTGAAGAGATGAATAGGGCAATTACCCAGGTTAACAACGTGGTACAGCAAAATTCATCCATTTCGGAACAAACGGCTTCTACCTCCGATCAGCTGAACAGTCAGGCTGCCGAATTGAAAGCACTGATGAGTTCTTTTACCTTGCAGCAGACGAAGGGAAAAAACGAAAGCCCTGAAAATGACATGCTGGAATACCGGTCTGAAAGACAGCCAACCCTGGAAGCTCCGATTGAGGAGACTCCCCAACTACCGAAAAACGAAGAAGAACAACCGGAACTGCCGTACGAACCGGGAAAGAAATCACGTAAAATGATCACACTGGATGACGATTCCTTTGGTAAGTATTAACTCACAGGTTTGGATTGTTAAAAAAATCGCTAATTGCCCTCGCATGCGAGGGCTTGACAAATAAGAAAACAGTACAAAGAACACAGCTTCGATTTAAAGCTCCCAAGACATATCCTGGTATTTGGCATAAATCGGAAGAAGTTATCCCACCCGGTCGTTCGGACCAATCGGTCTTGTAAAGGAGCACAAAAAAGGAATTTTCCGATTTCAGACCGGTTTACCCTTTCCGCGAGTTCTGTCCCCGAATATTCACTTGGAACGCTCTTCATGTGTTAGGCCTTATTATTAAAAACCTGCCTTACCAACCTGAAAATTTTCATAGATTTTACCTTGTTGTTTTTTGTTGACTGAAGAAAAAACAACCATCTATTTTCAGCGTGAAGCATTGATCAATCATAGCTGATAGAGATCAGCCGTGAAAAAAAAGTCAGGTTTGAAGGGAGTTTCTAAGCCGGTTTGTAATGTATTCCAAGTGACAAACCTCCATAACCAATTATCAGGAGAGCCCCCATGAGTGATATGCAGAAATTGCCATTGTTAAATTCTTACATTGATTACTGGACCGGGAAAAAACCGGATCAGGCGGCGATGATTCAGCATGAAGATGGTAGGAGTATCAGCTATCGAGAATTGCAGACCATGATTGATGTGATCGCCGGTCGTTTACTGGACATGGGAATGAAAAAAGGGGATCGTATTGCAACCCAGCTGATTCTGGTTCCCGAACATGTAATGCTGATGTATGCCTGTTTTAAGATTGGTGTTATCATCGCTCCTTTGGATTTGAGATTGAAAAAAGAGGAAGTGACCAGGGACATCAACAAAATAGAACCCAGAGCTTTCTTTTTCCTGGGAGAAACAGCTTTCGCCGATTTCAGGGTGGTAGGGCAGGCGGTACGCGATTCCTGTCCAACGGTCGAGCATTTGATACAGTTCACACCCAACCCGAAACCCGGAGACATTGTACCAGGTGCTGTCAGTATCACGGAACTGATGGATGGGGCCAAAAAAGCGAACTCGGAAACAAGAAAACGTTTGACTGAAGAACTGAAGAAGGCATATTCCCAAATCGAAGCTCGTACTCCAGCCCTGATAATCTATACAACCGGTACGACAGGCCCACCAAAACCAGCTGTACTCTGCCATGAAAACATCATCGTGCAAAACCGGGTTCTTGATCGCGGCCTGGGATTAAAGGATGACGGGAATCAACCGGGTTATGTGACCATGGTGAATCTTCCGCCCAGCCACGTAGCCTGTGTTACCGAACTCCTGATGACGACATTTTTTCGAGGAGGGACTGCGATTCTGTTGAGGATTTTTGATGTAGAAGCCACCCTGGAGGCTATCCAAAAGCATAAGATTACCCTGCTTGGGCAAATTCCGACGCAGTTTCGTTTGCTTTGGGCCCATCCAAAATATGAATCTTATGACCTTTCCAGTTTGCGGTATGTTGCTTATGCGGGATCTGCAGGTGACACACCGTTTATTACCAGGTTGGCTCAAATGGCACCAGGTTTTGGGACAGGTATCGGAATGACCGAAAACGCGGGATTCGCCACTTTTACACCTCCCGACATTACAATCGAAGAGATGGCAGGCCAGGTTGGAAGGGCTTTCCCTGATTTGGCCGAAGTTACCATTCGAGAACCGATGAATGAGAACGGCACGGCAGGAAAAGAACTGCCGACAGGAGAGATTGGAGAAATCTGTTATCATCCGCCAATTGTCTTTTTGGGCTATTTTAACCAACCGGAAGAAACCGCCAAAACCATCTCAACAGAAGGAATTTTATATACCGGCGACCTGGGGTATTTTAAGGATATGGGTAACTATAAGGCCTTATATCTGGCCGGGCGCAGGAAATTTATGGTCAAGCAGAAAGGGTATAATGTCTTCCCGAATGAAGTGGAAGAACACATAGCCGGCCTTGAAGGTGTTGACATGGTGGATGTGATTGGAATGAGGCACAAGGTATTTGATGAAGGCGTTTTCGCCTTTGTTCGAGCCAAACAAGATGCTGAGCTGACAGTTGAAAACGTCTTGGAGCATTGCGAGCAGATCGCGTCTTACAAACGCCCCCAACACGTCGAACTATGGCCGCACGATAAGCAGTTCCCCTTATCGCGAAGTGGCAAGGTAGATAAACTGGTTTTGGAAAAACTGGCGGAAGACACTATCTCTAAGCTCCGTGCTGAAGGGAAATGGGATGCTGAATAACAGCAAACAGGGACCAAAAAAGGGACTATTTACGGTCCCGTTCGGTCCAAACGGATAATACCCGACTTTACCCGCTATCCACCTAGTCCGGGAGGGCTTTGGGAACTGATTGGCCTTTTCCGCCCAAAACAAACTGCTGCATGGTGGATAGCAATTGCAGTGATTCCCGTTTTAATTCGCCGGAGGCATTGGCAGTTTGTTCGGAAATGTTAGAATTTTGCTGTACTATCTTGTTTACCTGGTCCAGCCCTTTGGTAATTTCTTCTATTCCGATCCTCTGGTTATCGGAACCGGAAGTGATTTCACCGACTAACCCATTAACCTGCTCAATGCCGTTCGTAATCTTGGACAGCATTTCAGCTGTCTTATTCACTGTATTGACACCGGTTTCAATTTCCCTGCTGCTGGTTTCAATTAGTGAAGTGGTATTTTTAGCGGCTTCAGAACTTCTTCCTGCCAGACTCCTTACCTCTTCCGCTACCACGGAAAATCCTTTACCGTATTTGCCGGCCCTGGCTGCTTCAACCGCAGCATTTAATGCCAACAAGTTGGTTTGAAAGGCTATTTCATCAATTACTTTTACGATTTTTGTGACATCTTGACCTGAAGCCGCGATGCGATGCATGGTGTCAACCATTTCCAACATCTGCTCATTACCTTGTTTCACTGAACCTAAGGTTTCCTCGGCAAGTATTCGGGATTGATTGGCATTTTCATTGTTCTGCCTGGTGATATTTTCTATTTCCTTCATTGAAACCGTGATTTCTTCAATATTGGAAGCCTGGTAGGATGTTCCTTCAGCCAGGGAGGTAGCCGAGTCACCCAGGTAGTCTGCTTTGGAGTCAATTTGGTGCGTGGATTTGACAACCTGAAACAAGGTGCCGCTTAGGAGTTCAATGGCATTGTTAACACTTGATTTTAGCTGGTTTAGCTCTCCCTCTATCTGGTAGTCGATTCGTTTGGAAAGATCGTTCTCGGATACTGCCTGCATTACTTGATTAACATTATTCAGGGCATCTTGGAGGGTATTGTTGATTTGTTCTGCTTGATGGTGACTTGCCTTAAATCTTTTGAAATTACCTGTACTGATCGATTCGAAAATGGATCCGGCAATGGCTGCAAAGACAATCAGCGAGCTGTAAGTGACCAGCATGTAAATCTGCATTCCTTCTGGCGAAAGCTCGTGCGGCGGTAAGGCAACGCCGGATTTTTTTAACATGTAAGCCAGGATCAGTGCGCCAATGGAAAGAGCACTCCAAATCAGTCCGGATCGTATTCCTGACGTCATTAAGGCACAAAAGACCACCATACTTAAATAGGACGCAATGGAACTGGTCACACCACCGCGCATTAATATCACAAGAAAGGTGATAGTGAATAATCCGGATATGGTAACATTGGCAGCCAAGGGCTTTGATTTTGTGGTCTTTAATAGTATCGGACCTCCCAGGGTGATGAGACTAAAGGTTATGATAGTAAATCCCATTTTAAAATCACCATGGAAAAAA
>JANQLH010000230.1 GCA_028280735.1 SAR324 cluster bacterium
CTTTTTCCATAACAGGTGTCCCTATGCCGTTGAGAAATGCTTTAAGGAGTATCCTCAACAGGTTGAGATTGAGCCGAATCACTATGTCTCCTGCCATGTTTTCCCCGGGGATAAGGGGTGATCACATGACAATGGTAAAGACATTTTTCACCTTTGCTTACGATTCCTGAAGCATTTCTTTGTTATGCCCGATCAGAATTCTATCACCTTACCCGGGCAAAAAAGCCCGTCAACGTGCCGTCAATTCACTTTGATTTAGACCTGACCATGAATATGTTCGATCAGATTTTTGCCACCGTCGATAAAAACCGGAATGAAATTCTTGAGTTAAGCAAGGTCATTCATGCCTGCCCTGAGCCGGCTTTTTCAGAGTTTCAGGCGGCACAAAACCTGAAGACCCGTTTGGCAGAATCCGGATTTGCTGTTTCAGCGCAGCTCGGAGGACTGGAGACCGCCTTCAGGGCGGATGCCGGGATTGGCGGTTCCGGTCCAAAGTTTGCCTTTTTGGCGGAATATGATGCTTTGCCGGAAATAGGGCATGGCTGCGGCCATAATATTATTGCAGCCGCTGCCTTTGGTGCCGCCATTGGGCTAGTGCCGTTTATCAATACAATGGATGGGCAGGTTGTTGTCATTGGGTGTCCCGCAGAGGAAAAGGGCGGAGGGAAAATAACGCTGCTGAACGCAGGCGCTTTTGACGATATCGATTTTGCCATGATGGTTCATCCCGGTTGTGTCAATCTTGTCAAACGGGGCGGAACCGCTTTGGTTTCCCTGAAAATCAACTACAAAGGTAAGACAGCTCATTCCTCCACACCGGAAAAAGGGATCAACGCCCTTAACGCGGTGATTCAAACATTTAACGGTATCAATGCGATATCTATGGAGTTCCCGGTAAAGGCCAACACCAGTGGGATTATCACCGAAGGGGGAACCGTCAGTAATGTTATACCGGATTATGCGGCTTGTGAGTTCTTGATTCGAGCAGAAAACATGAGAGATGTGAAGACGATCGTTGATAAGGTGAAAACGGTGATCAAGTCGGTGGAACTCATGACCAAGGCAAAAGCCGAATACCGGTTGGGGATGCCTTATGCCGAACGGTACTCCAATGACACCATGGACGACATCTTTAAAAAGCATTTGACAAGTCTTGGTGAAACGGTTGAAGAACCATCCCCAAACCTTAAGGTAGGATCATCCGATATCGGCAACGTCACCCTTAAAATCCCTGCGATTCATCCTTATATCAAAATTGCAGACAATGTTCCTTCCCATACCAGGGAATTTACTGCAGCCGCAATTTCGGAAACCGCAGGAAGAATGTTGATAAAAGGGGCAAAAGCCATGGCTGCAACAGCCTATGAAATTCTTTCCGATCCTTCCGCACAACAAAAAATTAAAGAAGAGTTTTCAAACAAGGTTCCCAACTATGATGATTTCAAACTTTGACAAAAACACAGGTTCAAATGTCGATATGTTTCAGCATGGAAAGCAGGACCATCAGTTCTTCCAAGCAGTTGTTACAAAAAGAGAATGAATTTTAAAAACCCGGTAAGGTTGAATCGGGCTCATAACAACTTAATTAAACATGGATATCCTGAGAGAAATTCGCCAAAATTATCAGTTTTTTACTCAAACTCAAAAACGAATTGCCGATTATATTCTCGCCAACCCCGAATTGGCCTGCTTTGAGTCTCTTAAAGAGTTGAGTGAAAAGGCGAGAGTGACTGAAGTGACGATTTCAAATTTCGCCAAAAAACTGGGTTTGGATAGCTTTTTGGCTTTGAAAAAACAGATCCAGTATTTTATTCAGGCCGAGGCGTCACCAAACACCAGGATTGGCGTTGCCCTCACCAACATGAAAGAAATCGATGCCGAACTGGGAGGCTTCATCGACAGCTCGCTGGTTAATATTGATAACAGCATCGGTAAATTAGATATTAAGGATGTAAAAAAAGCGGCTCATTTGATTAACAAAGCTGACAAGGTATATTTACTGGGAGTGGGGGTTTCGGAGGTGATCTGTACTTTTTTCAGGTTAAGGTTGAAATTGTTAGGATTGGAAGTGGAATATTTTGAGATTTCTTCATACAACATTCTTAGTCTGAAAACCTTGCGTTTGAAAAAAGAAGATTTGTTTATTATTGTCTCATTTCCCCAATACTCCAGAATGGCATCGTTATTCGTTAAATACCTGGATAGTAAAAAAATACCGATGATATGCATTGCGGATTCCACCACATCCCCCTTGGCTAAGTATTCAAGCGTTATTTTTGAATGCGGTAATGCATCAAAGATACTCTATAATTCTATGATTGCCCCTACGCTGATCGCGGAAATACTTGTATTTACCCTATTCAAGGAAAGAGAAAAGCAAATCCTTCCACTGATGAATGATATCAGAGAGTTGGAAGATATTTATAAAAACGAGAATTTATATGAGCCTTAGGCGACATTCCGGCCTTTTCCTGCAGACAATCCCTAGGGCATGAGTTTAGAGCGGATCAGATCGATTGAGTGTTGCAGGGTTTGCTCATCCATCATCGCATAATCCAATTGTTGATCTTTGACGTATGGTCTGAGCAAACGGAATATATCGGGTGCCAGGTTACCATATTGTCCTACGAAAGATCCCAAGCGTGATTCAAGGCTGTAAATCAATTGTTCCTTTTCGGAAAGGCTGAGATAACGATCAAGGGTGGCCAACATGTCAGCTTTCTCGTCCGGCAAACGTCCGTTGACGGGAACCAGGTTGACGGCACTGTCGCTGTATAGCTGCGTGGGGGCTTCAATAGCGTCGATCATCATTCGGATCTCACCGATCAATTGAGCTTCGGTAAGCTCCTTGAACTCCCCACCGGCAACGCTGTCATTCAAGGGAGTTTGCGGGAAAACCTGCAGGGATCGTAAACGAACAAAATCGGGCGATACCAGATTGATGACTTTTGCCGTTTCCAAGGCATGTTCCCCGGAGTGATCTTGTCCTCCCAATCCCGGCATGACGTATACCGAGCACGATAAGCCGGCTTCCTTTGTTTTGAGACCGCCTTCAATATGGTCATTTTGGTTCTCCCCCTTGTTGATGAGAGCTAATACCTTGTCGGACCCGCTTTCCAATCCGAAGTGCACTCGATGAAGACCTGCGGCACGATAATCCTTCAGATCCTGCAATGTTCGTGAACGAGCCGCAATACGGGTTCTGCCGTAAATAGTAAAACGATTTAAAACCGGAAAATGATGTTTAATTGTGGAGATGGCTGTTTCCATAAAGGCCGGTTTCAGAATTAAGGAATCGGCATCTCCAAGGAAACAGCTTGTTTCACCACTGTAATGCCAGGCTAAAAGGTGCTCCAGGCTGTCTTTGAGGCTCGGTTTGTCCTTAAACCAGCTTAGAAACCACTCCAAACGGGGGTTCGGGTTCTCAAGCTGATCGGTGTTATCTGGCGACGGCTCGTCGCAAAAGGTGTCCCCGAGTAGATCAATAAGCTTACCATAGGCCTCGCCTAAGGAGCCATATCCGAGCAATCCGTGTTCTGATAGCAGGGTATAGAGATGATGAGCTTTTGCAACATCCTCGACAACCTCTTCAATAGATCGTCGAGAAAACGTCGAGCCAAACTTGTATACCGGGCAGAACGCGCATTTGTTCCAATAGCAATGGCGCGTCAATCTGAATGTCAGGCTGTTGTTTTCAGTGGGAGGTCTGATTGAGCAAATCTCAAATGGCCCGGCTGATGAAAAATCGGCTCTCATTATTGGTTTCCGCTAAAGATCATTGATGGATGCGAGGTGTTTGATTCAGATTTACCTGATAGCAAAAAAGGGGTCAAATCATCTCTTGATTCTTATGTCTACAGCAAAAACCCATAAAAATAATACTGATGTAACTATTGTCTTGTTTTCCTTGTATCTGAGTAGTCCTCTTAGTGGTAAAGAGAGGTATTTCCCGGATGATGATGGTGTCCCTGCGGCTCCTTGTCATCCGGTGAAAATCCAGCAGGTGCTGTTAAATATTCTCAGCAACGGGGCACAGGCAATATTCGGAGAACTGTCGGTCAGTTTTTCTTTTTTCTTTCTTTTTTCCCCTGAGATTTGGATTTCCGCTTGCCGGTCAGTTTGTTCTTTTCAGCCAAATAGTCATTCACAAGCTTGATGATCTCCCGACCGTAGTTTTTAACAGTCTTTCGAGCTATTCCCTGCAGCTTATTGAGCGAAGACATATCGCTTGGCAGATGCTTTACTATCTGTTTCATTACTTTCCGGGGAATGATCTGATGCTTTGCGATTCCTTTTTCATCCGATTTTTTTGCACGCCAGTCGTCAAGATTGTGCAACAAATCCAAGGCCTGGCTTTCTGCTGTACCAGGTTCTTTCGATTGAGAGGCGGGGGCTGAAAAACTTATCTCCGCCTGGTAAACACGGTTTAAATAGTCGGATGGTGAAAACCCTTCTTCCAGAGATTTCATGGCTTCGCGCTTGATAGCCACTTGCAGCTGTACACTTTGCAGGGAATCATATAAATTTTGATGTAAAACAGGGCTATTCGTGCTGAAACGGAGTTTTTCGATGGATGCTTTGAACAGGTCATCAAACTGGGCTTGAAACCAGGCGGAAGCCTTTTTCAGTCTTTCCCTGATCTTTGGATCGGATTCAGGGATGTTGCCTTTTTGAAAAAGGCCTTGCAATTGAAATCCGAATTTTCTTGAAACCGGAAACAGCTCCTGATTGGCTTTGTCGAGGATTCCAATGATATCTTCGGAGTTTGTCAGATAAACTTTATCTCCACTGGCGTTCATGTTTCCAACCAGGTTGGTCAGCTGCTGCTTCAATGTTCCTAAATCGAAACAGTCCAGCAACAGTTTTTGCTGGTAATGGCTTCTGGCCTGATCCAGCAATTCACTTGATGGAGGATTCTCTCGCAGCATGCGATCAAATCTGGCGATAGCTTCGTCTATTTGAACTCCCCTGGTGGAAAGTGGAGACGCCAATACGATTCCCTCCAACGTTTTACAACGACTCAAGGCTACGTATGTCTGGCCGTGAACAAAAGCGGCTCCGGCGTCAATTATCACCTTGTCAAACGTCAATCCCTGGCTTTTGTGGATGGTCACAGCCCAAGCCAGCTTTAGGGGGAACTGCTTGAATGTCCCGATGATTTCTTCCTCGATCTTCGTTTTTTCTTTGTTGAGGCTGTATCTGATATTCTCCCAGGTGGCGAGTTCTACAATGATTCTTTTATCACCTGGGCAATCAATTTCGATCCCATCTGCGGACAAACCGGCCACTTTACCAATTTTACCGTTGAAGTACCGCTTTTGGGGTGAAACATCGTTACGCAGGAACATGACCTGGGCTCCTTTTTTGAGATACAACTGCTGTGGCGCAGGATAACTGTGCTCCGGAAACTCACCTGACACAGAAGCTTTGTAAAGCTTTTCGACATGATCTATTGATTCCAGTCTTGATTCATTAATCGTGTTTGCGCGGTCATTATGGGTGGTCAGGGTAATAAACTCCTGGTCGGCATCCGGAACAAATCCCCGGATAACTCTTTTATTGATTAGGTCGACGGAGTTCGCATCCAGTTGATTTTCCCTTAACTGGTTGAGAATCGCGATAAATTGTTCATCACTCTGTCTGTAAATTTTCTTCAACTCCACACTGACGAAACCCACTTTAGTTAACGCCTTGCTGTTGAAAAAATAGGCGGAATTGTAAACCTGCCCCAGCAAATTCCAATCCTCCCTTTTCACAACAGGGGGTAACTGATGAAGATCGCCGATCATCAACAATTGAACGTTGCCGAAAGGCAGGTTGTTTCTTCGATAACGTCTCAAGACATGATCCACCGCATCGAGCAAGTCGGCCCTCACCATGCTGATTTCATCGATTACCAGCAAATCTAGACTTTTAATGATCTGCCTTTTTGCATTTGACAACCGGTATTGCTGTCGACTGCTGTCTGAAGCATTTTCTCCCGGGATAAAGGGACCCAGGGGAAGTTGAAAAAAGGAATGCAGTGTCACTCCCCCGGCGTTGATTGCGGCAACACCGGTTGGAGCTGTAATGATCATTTTTTTGCCTGTTTTCTTGTGTAGGTTTTTTAAAAAGGTTGTCTTACCTGTGCCCGCCTTTCCGGTTAAGAAAACATTGCAATCCGTCTCTTCAACAAAACGATTTGCCAGGTGCAGTTCAACATTCAAATGCGGAGAAATAGACATGCCTGTTCCGGTTAACTGATTTGTAGGTGTAATCAATGTTGATCGTCCGAGGTAAAAAAAGTCGGGATAACGTCTGAACGAAAACCAGTTTATACCATACCGATAAAATCTTTAAAAGCAGCTTGAGGCTTCGTCGTTCAGTGTTTTCAGTATTATTGAAAAAAAACTCATCAAAGCTATTGAATCATCAACTTTAAATTCATATAGCCCTTGAAATGGGTAATATAATTGTTATATTTATCGCCAGTTGTGAATTAAAAACCAAAAGTGTTGCGATGTGCCTGTTTTAAAGCATTAATCGCTGATTGATTTGTTTGGAAAGGATATGGAAGAGAGGAGCTATAACCAAAACTGTGCATTGGCTCATGCGTTGGATGTTATCGGAGAACGTTGGAGCCTGGTATTAATACGTGAGTTGTTAATTGGTCCCCGCCGCTACAAAGACTTGATGGATGGTCTGGCGGGCATTGGAAACAATCTGCTTGCATCCAGGCTCAAAGAGCTGGAATTGGCAAACATAGTGGAAAGAACCATACTGCCGCCACCAGCGGGTTCGGCTGTGTACAAATTGACATCGCTGGGCCGGAGCCTTGAATCGGCGGTTCAAGAGTTGATTAAATGGGGATTTCAACTAAACAACAAAGGCCAACCTGAAAACCTCTCCAGACCGGAGTGGGACATTGTTGCCATGAGGTCATTGTTTCAGCCTGATGCGGCAAAAGGCAAAAACGGGGCTTGCCAGTTCCAAGTAGAGGACGTGTTTTATTATGTGGTTATTAATAACGGCAGAGTTGAAATTGAACTGGGAGAGATTCGTTGCCCCGATGCCATTGTCACGACCGATAGAAAAACCTTGGCCAAGCTGGGCAAAGGAATGGATGTTAATACGGCTATCAATAACAATCACCTGCAGATCACAGGCAGTGTTCTAAAATTTTCGGAGATGTTGGCACTTTTCAAACCAGGAGATTAAACCCCGAGAACAGCCGGTTTTTGCTTGTCTTTACAATGCGGTAAGCGGAACGCTGATTCACCAGCTTTAGAAAGACACGGGTATGGCAATACTGAAGGTTGTGCCTTGACCTGTTTGCGACTCTATTTCTATCGTACCTCCCAGTCCACTTACAGAGCTAGCCAGGGCATGCATGCCGATTCCCCTGCCGGAAAAGGTGGATACTTCTACGGCCGTTGAAAAACTTGGCAATAAAATCATGCGCAACAATTCACTTTTGGTAACTGACTTGACTTTCTCGTCATCTAACAGACCTTTTTCAACAGCACGCTGCTTTAAAGCGGAAGTAGCGATACCTTTGCCGTCATCAGCAAAAACAAGCCTAAACACACTGTCTTTCAAGGAAATATCGATTGAAATGGTGCCTGTTTCAGGTTTCCCCAGCTTTTTTCGTTCGATAGGAGGCTCGATACCGTGATGCACCGCGTTCCTCACCAGGTGTGTCAGATTGCTTAAAAAGGTCTCCAATTTCGCGTGTATGATTTGGGTATCTTCCCCGCTGTATTTCACTTCGATCTGTTTTCTTTGTTGGTAGGCGATATATTTTGCATCCGAAGATAGTTTTTTTACCGTGTTTCGCAGCGGCTGTTTTTTAATTTCGGTCAGCATCGCTTTTAATTCAGGATCATTCGTTGTTTTTTCTGTCAGCATCTGTTCCAAACATTCGATTTTCTCTTCCGCAATGGTATAAAAACCTCTGCTGTTCACTTGTAGAAACTGACTGGGAACCAGATCTCCCAATTCAAAAACTTCGCTTCGAAATTGTGCTCGCAAGGTTTCGGATATGTTGAGGAGTTTTGCGGTATTCTCTGAATTTAGCGATTCATTTTTTCTGATCAAATCTTCCAGAAGATCTTCAGCGCTGTGAGCAAATTCTGCGAGACCGAAAAACGAGTAACTGGAAAGTCCCCCCTTAATCGTATGAAAATGGGTTGATAACTCGATAATGGTGTTTTGACCTTTCGCATCTTTTAGTAATTGGTCAACACTGTTTAATCGGTTTTGCACGCCGTTGAAAAAGCGAAGAAAACCGTGACGATCCACGGCAATACCAATGATTTTCTGGTTTCGAAGTTCGTCTTTCTCCAACATTTTTTGGAGTTTTCGCCTTGTTGTTACATCTGTCAAAATCAGCATTACCTGGGCCGGAGTTTTTTTACCGGGGGGAATCCATCGGTATTCCAGGTCGTAGGTGCGTTCATTTTTTTTGAACTCTTTGGGTAACATGTCCTTCACAAGCCTCATGGCACCGCCACTTTTGAAGATAATCTCCATGTATCCGGCCATCTCGTCGTATCGTTCCGAAAACATGAGTTCCAGGATGTTTTCTCCAAAAACCTTTTTTTGAAAAATCATAAAGGCGGCTCGGGAGGCGTGTTGTTGGATAGTTAATGCTTCATCAAAACTAAGAATACCCTGCCCGGTATTGTCCAAAAGGTCCCTGATTTCCGAGGTCTGGTCCTTAACCTTTATCTCCAGTTCCACAGAAAGCTCATGGGAAACTCTCAATGCGGTGGAAAACCTTTTGGTGAAAACAAAGGATTGAGCCACCAGAAAGAACAACAGACCTAATCCGGCAACATACGCGGTTGAAATAACAGATTGTGCGTGAAGAACGTCATTTAGCACCGTGAGAACAAGAATCAGACAACCGATGAGCAGCTCGATACTGCCATCCCGCTTTCTGATTGTTGCCATTGTCATAATGTAAAACGAATAAATGCAGGTAAAAAGTACCAGAATTTGGAAGAATAATAAGTTTTTTGTCAGTAAATACGAAGAAGAGAAAATCGAAACCCCCACCAACAAGGCTCCGGCAGATAGTATGGAACGATGAATTAACCTGGAAAACTCCTTGGGATAAAAATAATATAGATAGGTCGCAAATAGCACCGGTGCCATGGCCAGGGAAATAAAATCCATCTTTACCAGAAACAGCCAGTTAATATCGGGAAAAGTCTTTACAATAAAGTTGGTGTTTAAATAACTGGTTCTGAGGGACATAAATAAACAAAATAGTCCGAAATAAAAAGCAAAACGTTCCTGTTTTCGGACCCAGTATATTCCCAGGTAATAGAATCCGGTGACAAGCAGGGCTCCAACGATCAATAAGTCAAAGGCCAATCTTTTTTCCGTAATAGAATCGGCTATTGATTGCTCCCCAAGCGTTATTTTCTGAGGTAAACCTCCGAAAGCCTGTCGAAAATTGGATATTTGGAGAATGATTTCAACCTGATCTGTTTTGGAGCTGAACCCTATAGCTTTTGGACATATTCGGGGAGCGGATTCTTCGGCAGACATTCCTACTGTTCCGCACTCCTGGAGTAAACTGCCATTTATAAATAGTCGATAAGCGGAATTTACGTGTGGGAAAATAATGTTTGCCACCTTGCCTGTGAAAAAATTTGCAATTTGTAACCGGAGTGTTGCAAAGCCTTTTCCACTCAACTCTGCCTGGTTGACCTCCATTCCGTTCCAGAAGCCGGGCAGTTGAATAAATCCGCTTGGTTTGAGCTCAGGCAGTACGGCAAGAAAATCACCGGGTTCAAGAAGCTGATTCCAGTAAAATTCCCATTCACCGTTTAATTCAATAAGGTTTCGTGAAGAATGATCCGTATTCTGTAAGTCAAGAAATCCCCGGCGTATTAGCTCATCGCTCTGCCCGATAACAATAAACGGACCACACGCAACCAGCAAAAATATAATAAATACCTTTCTCAGTGCTTGCATTGCCATCACAATAAATCTTTTGCGGGTCAAATTGAAAATGATGTACCCATCCTAGCACGAATTTTGTGCCTTGAATATTTTTTTGATCCCGATTTACGGCAAGGCTGCACTGTTCCTGTCTCTTTATTTTTCTGATTTATCTTTTCGGACCGGTCAGCAAATCGGTTATTTCAGTACAAGGGATGGCGCCGTGGCCGGTTTTTGCTTGTCTTGGCACTGCTTTAAGCTGGCAGCAGGTTAAGCTTCAAGCTGAATTTGGGTATCCAGTACAAGGCTGGATCAGGGTTTGGCGATTTTCCGTTCAGCCACTATTTACGATTTAAATGAGGTACGATGTGGGACATTTTTAAGCAACATTGATTTTCCTGAAGATGATTTTATGTGCCTTGATCAATAGCTTATAGACCAGGTGAATAATGATCCAGATGAGCGTGATAAAAGCAGCGATAGGGCTGATGGCCAAGATCACGGCGTAGGGGATTAATTTCAGAAAAAATATGACTTGCAAAACAGTGACACAGATAAAGGAATATAAAAACCTTTCAAAAGGTTCTACGAAAAAGAAGTTTAGAAAAAAGCCAATGGGTGCCAGCACGAAGCTGAATATCAAATGAGGAAATCCATGAAACTGCAGGTTACCGGCAAGTTCAAGTACATCGACCGATTTCATCTCTTTTGAGAGATACTTATACTGATTTACCAGGCTTTTAATGGAATAATAGTGTGTATAAAGCGGAAAATAGGAAATTGCGATAAGAAAATTGACCAGGTTACGAAGAAAATACCGGGCGAAATCCTTATATTCCTTGGGGTTATAGATACTAAAATCAATTAGAAAGGATTGTTTGTGTTTTTGATAATAACCGGTATTCTTCGCATGGTGCATTCCGTAATATTGCCCGTCAAATTCACCTTCCCGGTGGTTAAATTCTTTAACCAATTGAGTCGCCCGTTTGAAGTAGGCAATTGTCCTGAGCATAATACCAAATCTTGAAAGTTTCATATTCCTTTATTTTATAGACTGTCTGAAAGACGATCAGAAGTGTTTTTGAGAGACCGTGAGAGCGTGAATAACGTGGAAAAATGAAAACACTGTTACAGGTATCATAAAATGCTATTTCGAATATGCCAATTTGAAAAAACAGGAATCCAATATCAAGCTGAATCTGTTCAGTCACAACAATGGTGTGCAAACCGTCGTTGCGAAACCGGGCATGCTCTTGCTCTAGATTGTAATGTTTTTATGAACCCACATGAACCGGATGATGAAACAGAACAACACCTGGTTAACCCGGGGCTCTTTCACGTCTTAGCAGTAGAGATTTTCTGGTTTTGAAGCCCATGGGTTCATAAAAAGAAACCATATCTTCAGGGCAGTATAATTCAATGTGTGAGACATTTTTTAAAACGGGATGCTCAATAATCGTATCCATTATAAACCGGCCCAGCCCTTTGCTGCGGTACTCCTTGTCCACAATGACGTCGAAAACAAACGCCTTGTAAACGGAATCGGAAATAACCCTTGCGAATCCCAGAAGTTCATTTGATGCGGTATCACAAAACCCGAACACAAAATCAGTGTGTTTCAACATCAATTCAATATCATTCAGGGTTCTACCCTCCGAAAACCATTCCTCTTGATATAGGAGGTGTAGTTTTTTTGTTTGAACAGCATCTAATTTATTTACGGTTTTGATAGTCACATCGGGGAACTTGTTAAATCGTGGTCCGGGTAGATGATGGTTTTTTACACACATTTTGGGGTTTTCCTGATATGTACAACTTCCTGGTAAGTGCTCCGGCGATCAAAGCCCGAATGGCACGGTAGCCGGTTTTCTGTTATCCGTTATCGGTCGTAGGATAAATGCAGCTCTTGAATAGCTCGATTGTTTTTCAACTCCTTTCCGGGCTTGAGTAATTGTTCGGCTTATGAGGTGAATGACATCACCAGTTCCGGATGGCCGGTGTGCTCATCAAGCTGTTCCTTAACCTTCTTGAAACCGCATTTCCCGTAAAACTCAACGCTTTTAACATTTTCTTTGTAAACATTTAAAGTTAGTTGCTTTCGGACCTCCTTGGATTTTTCCACCAGTTGAGTGCCAATCCCGGTCCCTTGCTCGCTTGGAGTTACGAATAGAGCTGCAACAGTGTCATTCAGCAAAGAGACGAATCCTTTTATTGTATTGTTGTCTTCGTAGATATAGGTTTCGCTTGAGGGGATATAAGTATCGCGCATCGCAGCGACATGTGATTTCCAGAACCCGCTGTCAATAAAATCATGAGCGCTTAACGATGCATTCAACCAGATATCGATGACCTGGTCTAAATCTGATTGTTGAAATTTTCTAATCATGGTTGCTTTGGTCTCCGAATGATACCTTTGTTGATGAATATATCAGACACGACGGTTAATTAATGCCATTCACTTTTTGGGAACAACGAGTTAAGTATTTCTGTCCACCGTTTTTCTCGGGGAAACCACAGGATAAAATGTTGAATTAACTATTTATTATGATGCTTTAGGTCCTGGTTGAGTTCCGGAGAATGAAACCTGCTTTCTAAATCCAATTCGTTGATGACCTTTCGGGAAGTCATCAAATCGTGCGAACTCAACAAAATCAAGTTTTTCGTAAAATTCGGCCGCTTGCCAGCTTTGAGTCCAAAGCCACAGACCGGTCAAATCATGAGAAACACTATATTCTTCAGCTGACTTCATCAGGTTTTTGGCAATCCCTAAACTGCGGTAATTCTTGTCAACCCAAAGTTCGTCGATATACATCCAATCCCATAAAATGTCAGCGGTTAGAGCACCAATTAACAGTGCGCTATCTTTATTAACGACCCAGTTTACCCGCTCCTTCTCATATTCAGGCGCATTGGTTTTTCTGGTATGGCCGGCAAAACCGGCTTTTAACTTTTGTTGGTGGCACTCCTTTAAAATGCCCATCGAAAATCTAACTTCTATCATTTTTACTTGTGTAATTGATTAAACAATAATCAAAACTAACATTACCCGCTGTTTACCGGGAAGTGTCGTATGCTTAATATGCTATTGGTGTAAAACCCGACTCTGCGGAGTATGATCTGAAATCAGGTGTATGTATTCATTTCTTAACGCTATATCGGATGATGGTTGCACTAAAACCGGAAACCAGGCCTTGAAACAGCCACCTACACAAAAAGGTCAACCATTGGCACAAAATCTAATCATGGAATTATTATGGTAAAAAATACAAGTACTATCCCGGGTAATCCCTTCGATTCTTTGCTAAAAGCATCCCGTCGTCCGTCAATAAAAGTAGGGCAAAGCGCTCGGATTGAATATGTCTGTGGTGGATTGAGCAAAACATTTAATCAAGAAAGTTCCTGATACCTGCGTATAGTATCTCGTGAGGATAATAGCAATCCGACCTTATCTATTGAGCTTTTGGTTGCGGAATTCCATGGCCTCTTCAATTTTAACGCGAACTTCTTTTTCTTTGATGTCACCTTTGATCAGGTAGGAGTCAACACCGGTTTTGAGGGCTTTGATAACCATCTGTTTAGTGTCGTTTGCGGTCAGGGCGATGATGGGGACCTCATCGAACATGTTTTTTCTGCGAATCTGATGCACCAGTTGTAAGCCATTCATAACGGGCATATCGATGTCGGTTATCACCAAACCTGGCAGGGTTGAAAGGATTTTTACCAGGGCTTTCTGACCATCCGGTGCTTCGCGGATGTCCCTGAATCCAAGCTTTTTTAGAATTACCATTAACAAGTTGAGGATAATGACATCGTCATCAACTATAAAAACTGGTTTTTTTTTGTCTACTTTAAGAATCACAGCAGTTTTATCCTCAATATAACCGGTAGTATCAATGTAAATTATGTAGCATATGAACGAAAACTAGTTTAAACCATACCAATAAAAGCTTTAAGGGCAACTTGATGCTCCGAAGTTCAGTGCTTTCAGCATTCAGCTCTCAGTCAGTTTTTGTTTGAATTTTCAATTCTTTACACTGAAAGCTGACTGCTGACAGCACCTTAATCTTCATGTTGAGTTCCGGTATCTAGCATAAGGCTGGATAAGGGTTTAGCGATTTTCCCTTCAGACACTATTTAGGAACAATTTTATATCCTAAGCCCGGAAGTGTCAAGATTTACAAAAATTCCGGGATTTTTACGGGTTTAGTTCCTTAATGCCGGAGTGCTTGACTGGCTATTCCAACAAGGATGAGGGAGCGCCTTTTAAAGCCTTTATTGGTAGGGATTAAACCGGTTTTCCTTTAGGCGGGAAATACCTGGTGAGAGAAAAATGCTTTAAAATCAGTGTAAAAGCTCAAAATGCCAAGGCATTTCTTGTCTTTCAATTCAATTATGAATTAAGGTGTGTTTGCTTCCCTCGTTAATCCGCAATTAACTTCAACCAGGAAGACTCCTCATGAAAGTTCCCTCGTTTCGACAGATGCGAATTCGCAATAAACTGCTGGTCAGCTATACCACTGTTATTTCAATTATTATCATTGCGGGTGGTACCATCCAATACTGGATTGTCAGCAGAACGATCCAGATGAATATCGAAAGTGAGTTAAGAAATTCAACAAATATCTTGTTGAGCCTGGTCAAGACCTCGGTATCGGTCTCCATCAAAAACCATCTCCGGGCGGCAGCGGAAAACAATCTTGATGTCGTCAGGCTTTATTATGATCGATTCCAAGCAGGAGAATTAAGTGAGCAGGCAGCAAAAAAAGCGGCGGCAACCGTGCTCTTAAGTCAGACTATCGGTGAGACGGGTTATATTGCTTGTGTGGATAGCAAGGGGTACCTGAGAGTTCATCCCGAAAATACTTTGGTTGGCGTGGATATTTCCGAAAACGGGTTTGTTCAGGAAATGATTCGCCGAAAAGACGGATATATGGAGTATGACTGGAAAAATCCCGGTGAGCCCAAGGCCAGGCCCAAAGCGATGTACATGTCGTATTTTGAACCCTGGGACTGGATAATTACCGTGTCTTCCTATCGTAAAGAGTTCAGAAAGCTTTTTAATATCAATGATTTTGAAGAAGGTGTTTCTACATTGCAATTTGGGGAAACCGGTTACTCTTTTGTAACCGATACAAAGGGGACGGTCATCATTCATCCGAAAATTAAAGGGATAAATCTAATGAATCAGGATGAATTACCCCGGCAGCCCTTTAAAAAAATGCTGGAAATGCAAAGCGGTAAACTGGTCTATTCCTGGCAGAACCCTGATGAAAGTGTTTCGCGCAAGAAGTTGGTTATCTTTAATTTTATCCCGGAGTATGACTGGATAGTAGCCTCATCCAGTTATCTCAATGAATTTTACTCACCATTGGATACGGTGAGTAACGTTATTGCAATCACCCTGATTATCTCACTGCTTTTAATTTTTCCGATTACGTTTCAGTTAAGCGCTTCCATAACGAAACCTTTACAGGCATTGAAAGACAGAATATCTCTCGAATTTGGCCCGCAAACATTTCTATTAAAGGAATCCAGACCGGCAGACGAGATACAATTGCTGATGTTCTATTTTAATTCCTTTATTGCCAGGTTGGAACGCAATAGCCGGAATCTGCAGGAAGAGATTAAGGAACGTGAACAGGCAGAAGCCGCATTGCGGGTCAGCGAAGAGAAGTATCGCTCAGTAATGGAAGCGACGCCGGACCCTATTGTCGTTTACGACATGACAGGAAAAGTGACCTATATGAATCCCGCATTTACCAGGGTTTTTGGCTGGGAGCCGGAGGATAGTATCGGTAAAAGAATGGATCATTTTGTGCCCAAAGAAAATTGGGAGGAAACCTTGGCCGGGATTGAAAAGATTGTTTCCGGCCAGAGTATTGTCGGTGTTGAAACCAGAAGGCTGACAAAATCGGGCCAGCTTACGGAGGTTAGTATTCGCGGAGGAGTATACAGGGACGTAAAAGGCAACCCGATAGGCAGCGTGATAGCTCATCGCAATATTACTGATCTCAGGAGACTGGAGCGGCAGGTAATGGACATCGGAGACAAGGAGCGTCAGAAAATCGGACAGGATTTGCATGACGACTTGGGGCCCCATTTGATCGGAATTGAAGGGTTGATTAAGGTTCTGGAAAACAATTTGACGGGAACAGGCCATGAAAAAGCCGACCTGGCTTCCCAAGTCTCCAAACTTATTAAAGAAGCCGTACAGAAAACCAGGCAGTTTGCCCGTGACCTCTGTCCTGTATACCTGGTGGATCACGGACTCGAATCGGCCCTGAAGGAACTGGCTGACAATACCAGGTCCATCTTTGGCATTCATTGCCGGTTTTATTGCAGAAAGCCGGTACCCATCGCTGATCACACCGTTTCCAACCACATGTTTAGAATCACACAGGAGGCAGTCCATAATGCCATTAAACACGGCAAAGCAAAACGGGTTAGTATCAGCTTGAGAATGGATAAAAAACAGATCGAATTATCGATCCGGGACAACGGACGGGGTGTTCCCAAGAAAATAACGTCAAAAGGGATGGGGTTGCGGATCATGGGTTTCCGTGCAAAGATGATCGATGCAAATCTGGAAATTAAAAAAGCTCCGAAATCCGGCACCTTGGTGAATCTTGCACTCAACCGACTTTCACTTTCCAAAAACCGGCAGACTGCGCCACCAAACTGAAGATATGAAAACCAAGAAGAAAATTATTATTGTTGATGATCATCCCATTTTCAGACTCGGTTTGGCTGAACTGATCAACCAGGAGGACGATCTGGAGGTTTGCGGCAGTGCTGAAAGTGAAACTGAAGCTTGGGTTGTGATCGAACAACTGAAACCTGATTTGATTATCGCAGATATTACTCTCAAAGAAGGAGACGGCATCAACCTGGTAAAGGACGCGGGTAACCGCTATCCCGAGCTTCCCATCCTCGTGCTTTCCATGCACGATGAAATGCTCTATGCGGAAAGAGCACTACATACCGGGGCTAAAGGATACATCATGAAGCAAGAAGCCATGGAATCCGTTGTTACCGCGATTCGGCAGGTCCTTGCCGGAAAAGTCTATGTGAATGACAAGGTAAAAGACCTGATACTGGCAAACATTGCAGACACTCCAAAAAAGAAAGGCAAATCTCCTATTGAAAGGTTGACGAATCGGGAACGTGAAGTTTTTGCCTACATCGCCAAAGGCTTTAGTACACGGGAAATCGCTGAAAAACTGCATCTCAGTGTCAAGACCATTGGCACGCATAAAGAAAAAATCAAGGATAAACTGAAGCTCAAACACGCCAATGAACTGGTACGCTTTGCTGTTCACTGGCAAAAAAACGAATCCAGTCTTTAATCGCTCCCCTTCAACACTTCTAAAATACCGCAGGCTTTAGTGATAATGCCGATCGGGGCTTTATTCCGCAAACCGGTAACGAAAAGCTGACAACACAGTCAAAAGCAAAATAAAAGCCCGTGTTTGCAGACCAGGCAAAGCTTAACCAAAGGCCGACCTGTTTGTCCTAAAATCCTCATAACATAAATGCCGGAAACAAAGCTGTTGATATTATTCCAAGATAGACTCCACTCTTTCTAGGTAATTTGCCTAGTCGACCAGGTAAATCTACCGACCTTTAACCTGGGAACCGGACCTATTTGTTTTTCAGGGTTCAGCCGATTGCCACCACATTTTTATTAAGATAGTTGCAAATCAACAGGATGATATCCAAGGCTGGAAGATTTACTTATCAATGTCCCTGTTTTGGGTAATTATCGAAGCTCTTTTTCACAACGGCTTTCTGCACTGTCCTTTTAAAAAAAGGTATCGTAGAGAGATTTCAGTCAATCTCAGCCAAAGGAGATTCCCATGAATGCAATTCAGCATAACATGACCGATTACGAGAGTGAGTATAACAGCTTTAAATGGGAGGTCCCGGAGTATTTTAATTTTGCCGGTGAAGTAATTGATAAATGGGCCGATGACGCTGAAAAACTGGCGATGTTATGGGTCGATGATTTTGGCAATGAAGTTCGCAAAACATTTCTGGATATCAGCCTTGAATCCAAAAGGCTCGCTAATGTCCTTAAACAGCAAGGGGTGAACCAGGGCGATGTGGTGATGGTTATATTGCCCAGGAATATTGAATGGTGGATTACCTTCACAGCCTGTATCAGAATGGGGGCTGTCATTGCCCCGGGTACGACCCAGCTGATGTCGAAAGACATCGAGTTTCGAGCCAACAAATCCAACGCCGTCAGTATCATTACAAATATGGAGCTGGCAGAGCGCTATGATAAGGTTGAATCGTCCTGTCCCACAATTAAATCCAAAATTGTTATTGGCAAACCAAAAGATGGGTGGAGTTTTTATGACGATGTGGTTGCAGAGGCCGACAGTCAGTTCGAAACTGCCCAAACCCGCGCTGACGATAATTGTCTGGTTTATTTCACTTCAGGTACTACAGGATTCCCCAAAATGGCTCTTCATACACATGCCTCCTACCCGTTGGGACATCGGGTAACCGGCAAATACTGGCTGGATTTGAAGCCTGAGGACATGCATTGGAATGTCAGTGATACAGGCTGG
>JANQLH010000261.1 GCA_028280735.1 SAR324 cluster bacterium
TGAACAAATTTTGGGTTGAATTCCCTGATCTTCTGTCGATAGCTGAAGTGAAGATAGGTGAAAAATCGATCGCCGGGGTCAAAACACCCTACCTGGAAGAAGTGTTGTTCGACTATCTGCCCTATAGCATGCATGGCAGTCCTAACTGGTTTTCAGCAGGAGTGGATATTCTGAAGGCGTTGATTGAATTGCGTTTGGACTTGAAGTTTCTGAAGAAAAAGCATGACATGCTGGATTATGCAAGAAAGAAGACAACCCAAAAGGTCAACCTCTACGAAAAAGTTCAGATCCCGGAATACAGCGAAGCAATTATTAAAATAAAACGATATTTGGAAGATGAAGAAAACCTGGCAAAATCATCGCAAAAAATTCTTAAGGCAAAAATAGAAAGGGAGAGTGCAGCATGATCGTTCCCATGACCAAGCTTTCAATCCTTGTTTATCACAGAGAAAAAAGGGATTTTCTCACATCGCTTCAGGAAATCGGAATTATGCACATTGAAGAGCACCAAGATTCCGAACAGGCTGATACCGTATCGGAAGCGTATAAGAGCGCCCACAGTCTGGCCGGTTTTTGTGATGCGATGATTCGGGTATTATCCAAAATTAAAAAAGAGAAAAAGATCGAACTTTCCCAGGTAAAAATAAAAGACCTTCCTGAAGGGAAAATTGATAGTGTACTTAATGAATTCAACCACTCCGAATCAAGAAAAGAGTCTCTATTGCAGGATCTGGCTGACGTAGAAAAAGATCTCAAACAGATTAAGCCCTGGGGGCAGTTTAATCCTGAAATAATCGCTTCCCTTGAAACCCGGGGAATCAATATTCGATTTTTTGAAACCAGCGAAAATAAGTTTAACACTATCAAATGGGAAAACACCTGTGTTGAAACCATTGAAAAGGTCAAAAACAGGGTTAAATTTATGGTTTTAGAGCGAGATTCAACGTTTGAGACTGATCTCGCCGAGGAAGTTAACTTACCCATTAAATCACTAAGGGATTTGGAAGGAGAAAAAATCCGAATCCTGGAGGAATTGAGCAAGATAGAAAAATCTTATGAAGACTTTACCGTTTACATTGAGGCACTGGAAGAGCATAAAGTCAACTGTAATAACCTGTCAGCATATGCCGCAGCTGATAGTAATATGACCAGTGAAATGAACGGCAAGGCTTTCCACCTTACTGCCTGGTTTCCCTCTCGAAGGGAAAAGATGGTTCATGACTTTCTGGAAGACTATGTCTGTTACTATCGTTTTGAACAGCCGGATAGCTATGACAATGTTCCGATTCTGCTGAAAAACAATCGATTTACCAGGTTGTTTGAACCCATCACCAAGATATATTCCCTTCCATCCTACCGGGAAATTGATCCCACCCCGTTTTTTGCGCCGTTCTTTGTCGTCTATTTTGGTTTGTGCCTTGGAGACCTCGGGTATGGATTCATGACCTTGCTGATAGCAACCATTGCGTTGATAAAAGGTCCCAAGAAGTTCCGGAATTTCTATTATATAGGCATCATTTTAGGATCGATGACCATATTAAGCGGCATTGCATTAAACAGTTTTTTTGGAGAATCTCTTTTTCATTTAAAAGGCAGCAGGGAATACTTTTTCAAATCGGAAGTAGGTTCTATGCTTTCCTTCTTGGGCTCTTACATAGATGTAGATAACCTCACGGTATTCCCTGCGATGGGCTTTGCCATATTTCTGGGTTTCGTTCAAGTGTTGCTTGGGATTTTTCTGCAGTGCATAAACAGAATTCGACAGCATGGATTTACCTGGGGAATCCACCCGGCTTCCTTTTTTATCATCATTTGCGGAATTTTATTTACCATCAGTTACGGAGACCAATCGAGCGGTTTCAAAGGAATCACGGGTATCGATATTTCAACCTATCAATTGGCAGGTTTGCAAATTGGATCATGGTTAAACCTGCCGCCTCAAGAATTCGGCTTGTTTCTGATTATTGCGGGATTAATACTATTGTTCCTGTTTAACAATCCGGATAAAAACATTTTTCTACGCCCACTGATGGGTCTATGGGAGCTTTATGTATTTACCACCGGAATCGTCGGTGATGTTTTGTCATATTTGCGTCTTTTTGCTCTTGGATTAGCCAGCGGGCTATTGGGAAATGCATTTAACGGCATTGCATTTGGTTTTATTGAAGACGGCATTTTCCCCGGAATCATTGGTACCGTGATTTTACTGATTTTCGCTCACGCCTTGAATTTCGCTTTGGCCATGTTGGGCTCGTTTGTTCATCCCTTACGGTTAACCTTTGTCGAGTTTTATAAAAACCTGGATTTCGAAGGCGGAGGAAGGGGATACGCCCCGTTTGCCAAAGAAAAAGCATCATAGGAACTGGTGTTCCAAATGATTATGTTTGAAGCGCATAAGCTTTAGTTTTGTTGATTTCCAAGATACTTTATTGTTTGTATCCGTTTAATTCAAAAAAGGAGAGGAAGAATGGGACATGTGCTTGCATTGATTGGATTGGGATTGATGGTTGGATTGCCAGGTGCGGGTTCGGCCTGGGGACTGGCTTTGGGTGGATCATCGGTTTTGGGAATGATTAAAAAACGACCGGAAGCCTTCGGAACAGGTATGGTTTTGGCGGGTTTACCGGCAACCCAGGGTTTATATGGATTTGTGGCTTTTATCATCTATAGTGGCAGCATCAGCGCTGATTTATCAGTTACCAAAGGAGCTGTGGTTCTTGGTGCAGGGATCGCCATTGGTTTTGCTGCCTTGTTGTCCGCAATCTTCCAGGGAAAGGTTTGTGCCAGTGGAATTACAACCATGGGGAGTGGTCACAGCGTTTTTGGTAATACGATGATATTGGCTGCTTTTCCCGAATTTTATGCTATCTTGGCACTTGTTGCGGTAATTCTGATGCAGGGTTTGATGTAACCAATTGCACCTTTTAGTCAGACAAATCAGGTTTGCCCGGTTGCTGATATCAATTTTTCATAAAAATAACGGTTGATTGGGAAGAACAGCAGGTTTCTCAAGATAATGCACTACTTCGGCTCCCTGTGTAATCTCATCAACCATTCGCTTGCCAGATCTCAGAAAAAAGCCTCCCTCCATAATAACCCAAACTGAACCGGGTGGTGGATCAAAAATCCGGCAGGGATTGCAGAATCTTCCGGCAGCAAGCCGGAAATCAGGCTTTATGTACAAAGGCTGATCACCTTCATGTTAAATGGTAATATGGCAGAGTTTTATCGATCTCAAACCCCAGTTGAAAAGCAAGCCGTTTCGCACCGGCGTTCCCTGCATGACAAGACCAAACCGGGGTATAGCCCTTTTTTTAATCAATATCCGATCAACCCGGCTCCCACCATGAAGCAAAACCTATTCCCCTGAACCCCGGATCTGTTTCCACCCCTATTTCAAGTGAACCGACCTTAAATCTCTTTAAAAATGAAAAACGTTATGTCTCGTACAGCTTTCAAAATTCTGATCATACTGCTGATGATATTTTTGCAACTCCTTGCCTATAGGATGGTCTTATACCCCTATGTTTTTTCCTGGGGAGCAACTGAAACGGAAACGCGAATGGCCTTACCTGGTGACAGATTTGCAGAGAATATCAGCTCAACGAGGGCAATCACCATTGAAGCCCCCAAGGAAGAAGTATGGAACTGGATAATACAGCTGGGGGCAGATCGTGGCGGTTTTTTTAGTTTTGGCATTATTGAAAAACTCCTGGGTTACGAATCCCGATTACCACATGATTCTTTCCACCGAGCCCTTACCATGGAGCTTGGCCGGATTGTACCGGGATCACTGGATGAATCGAAAAGCGTAATTGTATACAATTTTCCTGTTCTAGCCGTTGAATTCGGCAGTTATTATGTTCTGGAAAACTGGGGAACTTTTTTCCTCCAAGAATTGAATGAAAACAACACGCGATTGATAGTTCGCACCCATGAAGCAGCCCTCAATGATCTTTCCGGCATTATGGAAAACCTTATCGGCATGGGATTTCACTATTTAATGGAAAGGAGGATGTTGCTGGGTTTTAAATCCGTAATTGAAAACAGTGAAGAGTCATTGTTTGTTACGGATATAATATGGCTGACGGGAATGCTATTATCTTTTATCTCTCTTCTGATTCTGCTAATCTTTTGTCGTGGCAGAACCAATCACATCATTTCTTTAATCCTTTCCCTGCTTTGGCTTTTCCCTCTGCTTGTTTTGCCGCCTTCACCTATATTCAGCACCGGGTTTCTTTTTTTAGCCTGCTTTTATCTTGTCCTGATCATTAAACCTAGGCAAGACAGCTTGTTATAAGTTCCCCATTTCCGCCAATAGCTTGGTGAAGCGCCTAAATAAGAATAATGCAAACCAGCCCCTTAGACACAAGAGATTAAAAAACAGAGAAAAGGTTTGTTGTTTTGGTATCTCGCAGGTAAACTTGAGTCCTGTGGCTTGATCATGGATTAACCTGCTGTCAGCGTTCAGCTTAAGGCATTACAATGACAAGCTAAAACCGGCTGATCGCTGAATGCTGAAAGCATTGAACCTTGAAGCACCCAGCTGCTTTTAAAGCTTTTATTGGTGCAGGTTAAACTGGTTTTCGTTCGGACATTTGATAGACAGAGGTTTGTGCGTCATGCACATTTGGCTGCTGTTGGCGGCTTGTGAAAAGCCGGTGAGTTATTGGCCGAAGTTAATAAAGCAAATGAAGGTAACATATGGAATTAATTCTCTATTATTATAATGAATGCGGTTTTTGCAGAAGTGTTCTCAATACCATTCAAAACCTGAAGATTCAAGACAAGATCGAGTTCAAGAATATCCGGGAGAATATTGAGTTCGAGAAAGAATTGGTTATAGAATGCGGAGACAAACAAGTACCGACGCTTTTTATTGATGGTAAGCCGATGCGTGAATCAGAAGATATTAAAAAATTCCTGGTTCAGTCTTTCAGGTAACATCCTACTCCCCGATTTTGCTTTCGGGGAGCTTTCACAGGCTTCAGCTTTTATCTGACAAAAAACATCAATCCTATCTTTCAGTTTATTCAGACCCTTCAAATAGTTATCTGTCATTCCCCCTGTTCATTCATTCACAATTCTGGAACTCGAAATAGAATTATGTTACGATAAAGCACAAATTTATAAGAAAGGACCAATTCTTCCGATATTTCAATCCAATTGTTTCCAAAATGGCAAATCATCCGGATCCTGGGCGTTTCCGAGGCCATCCAGTTCAACTAAATCATCTTCATCTCTTTTTGGCAGCCATTGTTTGCCGACAGATGGTCGCCAAGCTTGCTGCTGCCTGCAAGTCGGGAAGATTATCCCTGTTGATAATGTCAATCCCGATAATTTACCTGCTTCCAGCCTGTGACAATAGTTTGACCGGCGTTAATTCAATGTATGCAGAATCCGGATTGATCGATTTAACGAATTGGGATTTTTCAAAAGATGGTCCTGTCAGCTTGGAAGGTGAATGGCAGTTTTTTTGGAAACAATTGCATGAACCGGACGATTTCAAAAAAGACCTCTTTCCGACTCAAACGGGATTAATCAGCTTACCTGGTCTCTGGAACGGTTACCGGGTTGACAATACAAGATTGGGAAGTCATGGTTTTGCAACGTTTCGGCTGGAGGTTTTGCTAAAGCCCGGAACACCGATGCTTGCCATTAAAGCTTACGACATGGCGACAGCCTACAGACTTTGGGTGAACGAGGACCTGGTATTATCCAATGGGATTGTCGGTGACAACGCAATGACCATGAAACCACAATTCCATCCCGATTTCTCGGGTATTGAATCTCGTAATCAAAAACTGTTGTTGACCTTGCAGGTGTCCAATTTTCATCACAAAAAAGGTGGAGCCTGGATGCCGCTGGTATTAGGCAAAGAAAGCCAAATCATAAAAATGCGTGAACGGACCATCGGTTTTGAGATGTTTCTATTGGGTTGCATGATGGTAATGGCCTTTTATCACGCAGGTTTGTTCTTATTGAGAAAAAAGGACCCCTCACCGTTGTATTTCGGTCTGGTTTGCTTTTTGGCTGGTATTCGTTCCACCCTGGTCGGTGAACGCTTTTTGGTCAGAATGTTTCCGGATTTCAGTTGGGAGATCTTCCATAAATTGGAATATATAACATTTTATCTCTGTATTCCGTTTTTTATCTATTTTCTGGTATCGTTGTTTCCTGAATTTACAAGACGATTTGGTCGTTTTGTGATGATTGTGGCTTGTCTCTTTTGCCTGGCAACCCTGGTAACTCCGGCAAGGATAAACACCCATGGGTTGCTGTTTTATCATCTATTCCTCGTTGGAGTCAGCCTGTACTCATTTTGGATATTTTACCGGGTGATTAAAAACAACTGGGAAGGAGCCGGGTGGATATTATCCGGTGTGATCATTCTCCTGGTAGCGGTATTCATCGATATTCTCGCTGTCAATGATATTGTAAGGACAATCAACATTTCCCCGCTGGGACTGTTTTTCTTTGTCTTCTTTCAATCGATGATGCTATCCATTCGCTTTTACAAGGCTTTTAAATCACTTGAAACCGTTACCCACAGCCTTTCCCGAACCTACCAACAGAAAGATGCATTGGTGAAGGCCCTTAGAGAAAACGAAAAAAAATACCGAGAGCTTGTGGAAAACATGGAAGATGTCATCTTCACAATGGATTTACAAAATCGCTTTGAATATGTCAGTCCGGCAATCGAAAAGATCATTAAGTACCAACCCAACCAATTGATTGGGACTCCGACCCTAAATTACTTCCATCCGGAGGATACTGACAAGGTTCTCGCCCTGTTGGCAGCGAGCGGGAACGGCGATACCAGGCAGGCTGAATTAAGAGTTTACACAAAACCGGGCGATCTCCGCTGGATACGTTTTAAAGTGAGACCAATTTACAAGGTTGGAATGGTTTCAGGATTTCAAGGATTTATGTCTGATGTAACCGAGACAATATGCACCAGGGAACTGATGATTCAAACAGAAAAGTTGGTTTCAGTAGGAGGACTTGCAGGAGGTATGGCTCATGAGCTGAACAACCCCCTGGCAGCGATTATGCAGGCAAATCAAAACATTATTCGCAGGTTGACAACAAGCATCAGACCGAATCTTGAGGCAGCAGGAAAGGCAAATATAAATCTGGATAATCTGCAAAAATATCTTGATGAAAGAAAAATCTTATATCACCTGGCAGGTATCAAACGTTCCGCGGAACGTGCCGCTGACATCATACGAAATATGCTTCAATTCAGCAGAAAAAGCGAGGGTAGAAAAAACACGGTTACAATTTCTGAAGTACTTGATAATGCTGTGGGGTTAGCAAACGCTGATTATGATTTAAAAAAGCAATACGATTTTCGTAAAGTGGAAATCATTAAAGATTACCAACATCCGCTACCCCCGGTGAAATGCAATAAAACAGAGATTGAACAGGTTGTTTTCAACCTCATAAAAAACGCCGGTCAAGCTATGGCCGGAGTCGGATCAGATGGTGACCCCGAGATCCGATTAAAAATAAGCGTCGAAGAAGAAATGATCAGGATCGAAATAGCTGATAACGGCCCTGGCATGGAAGAGGCGCATCGGAAACGGATTTTTGAGCCGTTTTATACGACAAAAATCGAAGGAAACGGCACCGGTTTAGGATTATCGGTATCCCGAACGATTGTCACAGAAAACCACAACGGCGGCATAGAAGTAGAATCGGAACCTGGAAGCGGCACCCGCTTTATCATCCGGCTGCCACTTTCCTCACTTAATTAAAAGCCTTTCCTAAATGGTTAACTCTGCCATAAGACAGAATATATGAATTCTACAATCCCATGGCAGACGATGTACTCCTCCTGGGATCGGCTCCGCCGTAAAAGGTTCCGTCGGGGGCAATCATGATGCTTTGTATGGCTCCCATGGCACTTTTTTTCACAACTTTATGCCCCATGCCCTCCAATAATCGAATTGTATCAGGACTGATTCCCTGCTCGATTCGAATTTCATCCGGCAACCATTGGTGGTGAATTCTCGGAGCATTCACTGCTGCCTGGATGTTCAATTTGTGATCGATGACATTCATGATAACCTGAAGCGTCGTAGTAATAATCCTCGATCCGCCTGGACTTCCTGTCACAAGAAAGTTTTTGCCGTTTTTCTTGACAATAGTTGGTGACATGGAGCTCAGCATTCTTTTATTAGCTTCGATTTTGTTCGCTTCTCCTCCCAGCAATCCGTATGCATTGGGGACACCGGGCTTGGCGCTAAAATCATCCATTTCATTATTCAATAAGAAACCTGCTCCTTCCACGACGATTCGTGATCCATAACTAAAATTGATGGTATAAGTATTGGAGACAGCAATACCTTTATTATCCGCTACAGAGAAGTGGGTCGTCTCGTTGCTTTCATACCCGGGTGGTTTTCCCGGCAGTATATCTTTGCTGCTACTGGCCTTATTCATGGTGATTCCTTTTCGTAAACCGGCAGCATATTCTTTCGAAATTAATCCTGATATTGGTACTTTCACGAAATCGCTATCACCGAGAAATTTTGAACGATCTGCATATGCCCTGGTCATAGCTTCAGCCATATAGTGTATTGTCTGTGCAGAATTCAAGCCCAGGGAGTTGATTGGATACCCTTCCAGAATGTTAAGCATCTGAATAATATGGATACCTCCCGAGCTTGGTGTTGTCATGGAGTAAATATCATGTCCCCTGTAAGTGCCATGAACGGGTTTTCTAATCTCCGGTCTGTATTCAGCAAGATCCCTTTTGGTGATCAATCCGCCGTGTTTTTTCATTTCAGCAACAATCAACTCTGCTGTTTTGCCCGTGTAAAATCCTGCCACTCCCAATTTTGAAATCCGTTTTAAAGTATCAGCCAAGTCTTTTTGGACGAATCGATCGCCCGGTTCATAATGCTTGCCGTTTGATTTAAAGAAAACATTCCGGCTGGAGGCCCATTTTTTTAGGTGCTTTTCCCTCGATTTGATTCCCTTGCTAAAGCGGGGAGTAACAATGAATCCGTTATCAGCCAGTTTGATGGCCGGAGCAAGTGCCTTTTGGAGAGATATCGTTCCGTATTTCTCCAAGGCCAGAGCCAAACCGGCGACGGTTCCCGGAACACCAGATGACAGATGAGAATAACGACTCAGGTTTTTATCCACGTTACCACTTTTATCCAGGAACATATCCCTGGTAGCAGCAGCAGGAGCCTTTTCCCGATAGTCAATGGCCAGTACCTCACCAGTTTTTTCCAAAGAGATTAACATAAAGCCACCTCCGCCAATGTTTCCGGACCGAGGTTGGGTAACAGCAAGCGCAAATGCGGCCGTAACAGCAGCGTCGACAGCATTACCACCTTCCTTCAGGACTTTCAGCGCCTCTTTTGTAGCAAGGGTATGACTGGTTACCACCATCCCGTTTTTCGCTTCAACCGGTACGCTGCGGTCTCCCTCTAAAATAGCTTGACCAGGTGCAGCAAACGAATAAAGGAAAACTATCGGTAACAGTATTATCTGCAAATATTTTTTAAGATTTCTCGATTGAGCGTATCCTGTTTTTTGGTTCATCTTTTACTCCTGTATGTTGAATGAGGTGTTTTCTCAGTATTTTCCATGGAACCGGTTATATTTTAATTGATTAAATAGAAATAGAAAGCAAAGTTACAAACGGTGAATTACGATAAAGAGAAGCGGTAGGTAAAAAAAAACCTTTAGAATCAATCTTGGCCAACGGCAAAGTTGAGGTGTACAAGTAGGGTTTATGAAAGTAGTATCAAATGCTCGCGCAGAGGTTTACGAACCGAATAAACAGATAACTTCACAACTACTAAAATGAAACTGAAGCTGATCCCAAGAATGAAGAGCGACGGGGTTTTAGTCCTAAGTCTCAACTACGGTTTTAGGATAATTTTTTATTCAATTGCTATAATTATTGCCGGAAATTTGTTGGTAGATGATCAACCAGGGGCAGGGGCAAGTCCCTATATATTTTGCCTGATTTTCCTTGTTTTCGGATCATACCAGGACACCTGGCTCTTCAATCCTGCAACAAGAAAAGTAGAACGAAAACACGGATTGCTGTTTTTATTCAGGAAAAAAGTCATATCATTTGACCAGTTAAGGGGGGTTCACTTGTATTCCTTCACCAAGGGAGGGATGCGGACAGATAAACGATTGCTCGACGGAAAGGCAAAATGGGGATATAGCACCAAAACCATTATGCGTCTCTATCTTCAAACAACTGAAGGCAGGGGGATTGATGTCGAGGTAACCGAAGAAAGGGAACCAACCAGGTTGGAAAAAACCGGGAACGCTATCGCCTCCACGTGCAACATCCCTTTTCTGGAGGATTAAACCAGACTTCCTGGAAGCGACAACCGACAGGCAGTTCTAAAAGCAATTGGGAAACTCGCTTTGTTAATGATTCAGCCTGAAGATTAACATGGACTCTGCTTTCAGCATTCAGTTTAAGGCATGACAAATTCAAGCAAAAAAATTGGCTGAGAGTTGATCGTTAAAAGCACTAAACTTCGCAGCGCCAAGTTGCTTTTAAAGGTTTTTTGCTTTGGGTTAAACATGTTTTCGCTCAGACACTAATAAAAAAACCTTCCAAGGATTATTATAATAGAATTACCGGCATTGAGGGGCCGGAGCGTTGATTGGAATAAGGCAGGTAGCGGCTGTTGATCGAAAAGACCTTGAATTTATCATTTGAGTCGTACGTCACAAAGGCCTCTTTTGTGAACATTGCGACGATTGGAAGCCCCGAAAGGTGGATTGCCGTGCTCCCAAAACAAATCGCCTGAGCGCCGATTGACGGAGATTCTAATTTCATACCGATTGTCAGAAGCTGGATAAACAAAGTGGAAGAGATGTGTTCCAACCATCATCGAACCTCTTATTAACGCTCCATTGTATGCCAAGTCGGATTCCATGGTTTCAGGAATGATAGCGATGAAGATCCTGCCTCCGTACTGCATGTTGCATGTCATTGCTAAATCCTGGGACTGAAGCGTCGTTTGAAACCCGATTAGCATTATTATTAAGATTACAAATATGGATTTCTCACGCTTGGCCAACAGCACACCAGTCAATTTTCTTCCTGTTTCTTTTTCCACTCCTTGAAGTTAGCCATTTCAGATTTTAAATACTCCACTTCCGCAGCAACATCTTGAACCACCTGGACTATTTCCGGCATCGCTCGCTCATCTTCCTTTAATACTACATTATCTGTCGGCTCGAGGAAATACTGCGGTCTGACTCCATGTTCAAGCACAAAGTATTGAAGAAACTTGAAAGGTGGATCTCGGAACTTTTCATAATTTTGAACTCCGGTCAGGGAGTATCCGGTTAGTTTAGCTACCTGGGAGCAGGAAAGCCCGATCTCCTTCCTCATTTTTAAAACTTTTTGCTGGATAGTTAGACTTTTTTGACGTTTTTTTGTTGACATTGATAATTATGTTGGTAAATATTACAACAAATTTAACTAATCTATATTTTATATGTTGATCGACCCATGAAATCGTCATAAACGTCTGCAAAGACTACCAGTTTTTTACAACAAACAGCAATAAACAATATAATACCAGTGTTT